>DASRUA010000258.1:0-3130 GCA_035655615.1 Dermatophilaceae bacterium | reverse complement strand
ACCGTGGGTCCGAGGTGCCCTGCGACGGGTGCACCGCCTGCTGCACCTCCTCGCAGTTCGTCCATGTCGCACCGGACGAGACCGACACGCTGGCCCACGTCCCGGCCGCGCTGCTGTTCCCGGCGCCCGGGCTGCCCGAGGGCCACGCCCTGCTCGGCTACGACAAGCATGGGCACTGCCCGATGCTGGTCGACAACCGATGCACGATCTACGAGCACCGGCCCCGCGCCTGCCGCACGTACGACTGCCGGGTCTTTCCCGCAGCGGGGATCGAGGTGGACGACGGGGACAAGGCACTCATCGCCCAGCAGGCCCGGCGCTGGCGGTTCAGCTACGAGGACGAGACCGGCCGGGTCCGGCACGCGGCGGTGCGCGCAGCCGCGGCCTACCTGGCCGAGCACCCCGAGGTGGTTCCCGGCGGCGTTTCGAGCGCGACGCAGCGTGCGGTCCTCGCTGTGGAGGTGCACGCGGCCTTCTTGAGCCCCGGCAAGGACGAGACCGAGCGGGTCTGTGTGACCGAGCCGGAACCTGACGCAGTACGGGACGTGCTCGCGGGGCGGGCCATCAACCCGTAGCAGTCTGGGAGCCGGGTCGTTGGGGCTAGGCCGAAGTTTCGTGATCTTGGGCGGGTTGTAGCTCGCTGACCTGGGCGTTTGTCGTCTGGGTCTGGTTCGTGCTGTCTACGCGAGGCTCAATGGGATGGGTCGGCCGAGGAGTTCGAAGGCGCGACGTTGGGTGGGGGTGGGCAGCGCGAGTTGTTCGACCACGGGTTGGTCCTCGACGGCCAGGAACCGGACCTCGTTGCGGGTCAGGGTGGCGAGGTGGTCGAGCAGGCTGCTGAAGTCGTGGACGGGCAGGTCGTCGCTGGTGGTCTTGGTGGCTGCTTTTCGGTCTGCGGCGGCCGACCGTCGGGCTGGTGCGACCGGGTCGGTGGGTTCGGGTCGCTGCTCGTCGGTGAACGTCAGGGGTGTCCAGGCCTGGCGGAGGTGCCAGACGAGATAGGCCGCGAGGGTGCACAGCAACACGTGGGCGCGGACCCGGGTCTCGGTGTAGTGCCGGATCGGGCGCAGGTCCAAGTCGATGCTCTTGAGGGACCGGAAGTCGCGTTCGACGTAGCTCAGGCTCTTGTAGGTCGCGACGACCTTGTCCGCGGTCATCTGGGCGGTGGGGACGCTGGTGCGGATCACGTAGAGCCCGTCCAGGGCCGCCTCGGCGTCGATCGCGGCCTGGTCGCGGCTGAACGTGAAGGTGCTGTCGGTGATGGTCAGGGTGTAGTGCTTGGCCATCTTGTACTTGCCGATGACCTTCCCGATCCGGATCCCGATCTTCCCGGCGCCAGTGAGCCGACCGGCCTGGACGGCGGCTGCGATGGTGGCGAGCTCGAGATCGGTGGCGTTGAGCAGAGCCAGGCGTTTGCGGGCGCGTTCGGTGGCCAGCGCAGGGTTGCGGCAGGCGATCAGCCGCTCACCCGGGTAGTCCGGGTGAGCGATCTCGGCGAGGTTGGTCTGGTCGAACAGGCTCATCTGCAACGGTCCGTCATCAGCGGCCAGCGCCGCGATGGCCGGGGCGCGCAGGGCGGTGATCCAGGCGAATCCGCCGAGCTCGCGCAGCTGGGAGATCCTGGCTGAAGTGATCATCCCGCGGTCGCCGACCATCACCATGTCGCGGAGCTTGAACTTGGTCTGCACCTCGGTCGCGATCAGGCTGAACGCGCCCGGGTCGGCGGTGTTGCCCGCGAAGACCCGGACCGCGACCGGCCGGCCCTGCGGGTCGGTGAGCAGCCCGTACTCGATCTGCGGCAGGCCCTTCTTGCCATCGCGGGAGTAACCCCGCTCTGCCAACGGACAACAACTGCCCGTCACCCACGAGCTCGACAGGTCGAACAAGGCCAACCGGTCCGGGTTGGCTGGGCCGGTCAGGTGCTTGCGGGCGAGCGTGGCCTCGATCGCATCTTGCTGACCGACCAGCCAGTCCAGCGCGGCATACGCCTCATCGGTACTCGCCTCCGCGATCCCCAGGTCGTGGGCCAGCGTGGTGTCAGCCCACCAGCGGGTCGTCGCGAGCTTGCTGGCGGGCCGGCAGACCCGGGCCACGATCAACGCGAACGCCAGGTCCCGCGCCCGACCAGCCGGCCCGAGCAGCGCGGGTAGTCCCAGCGCATTGGCTTGCGCGACGACCGCCGCGACGTGCCCGTGCGGCAACGAGCGGCTGATCTCGACCGCCTCGTCCGCACCGATGAGCACCTGCCCACGCAGGGTGGCCTTCACCGCCAGCAACGCCGCAGGCGGCAGGTGCGAGAGGTTCGCCAGCGTCTGGTTCTTGACCTTGCCGTCCTCGCGGTAGGACCGGCGCAGCAGATGCGTCTCATAGACCTTGTCGCCGTGCTGACGACGCGTCGTCACCACATGCATCGCCCCACCAGGCCTAACCACGGGTGAAAGCTACCAGACTCGACACTTCCTGTCACGCATACTCGTGACTACACGTGTTGTCGTGTCTCAGGCCAAATCTCCTTACTCACAAGGGAAGTAGCTCTCAGAGGGCGAGATCAGACTCGTAACTTCGGCCTAACAAGCCGGCCTGCCCGCGTCGTGCCCCCCCACCGACGCGGGCAGGCCATCCTCCATGCACCGCCACGCGCCATGGGACAGCCTGTTAGACGCACCGCCAGGCCGGTCGCTGGTGCCGGCGCCGCTGATGCACTGTCCACTTCGTCGTCCGTCAGCCCATCTTGGAACTACCGGAATTGCGGCCCAGCGAGGACCCGTCGGAATTGAGGTTGGCTGACTGGCCAGGCCGGACTGCAGCGACAGCGAACAGAACCGATGCTCCCTAGGCGTCGGTCGCGAGCGTCAGCGCCGCCGGCGGTAACCGTTGGGGTCGCCCGTGCGTTAGCGCGCGGTTGACGCGGTGGCGCCCACGATCATGTACCCCTACCTACGGAGATCCACCAGCCCCGGCTCGGCGAGCAGGCAACCTTCTGATCGCGGATCAGTCGCCTTGCACGCGAAGATCAATGAGCTGCGAAGGGACAACCTGTCGTAGTTCTGAGTGGTGTGGGCATGCGCCCAGGCTGACTATCCACGTCGCCAGAAACGTCGCCGGATTGGTTGCCAGAGAGGTACGGGTC
>DASRUA010000257.1:0-22432 GCA_035655615.1 Dermatophilaceae bacterium | reverse complement strand
CTGTTGGCGTGCAGCGTGCACATCCCCGGCAGGCCGCTGTTGAGGGCGATCAGGAGGTCAAGGCTCTCCGCCTGTCGCACCTCGCCGACAATGATGCGTGAGGGGCGCATGCGCAGCGCCTCTTTGACCAGCCGGCGCAAGGGGACCTCGCCGGTGCCTTCGAGGCTGGGCTGACGGCACTGCATCGAGGCAACGTCTCGCAAGGGGATCTTCAGCTCGAACACCTCCTCGCAGGTGACGACCCGTTCACGCGAGGGGATCGCCGACGACAGGCAGTTGAGCATGGTCGTCTTGCCTGCCTGGGTCCCGCCGGCCACCAGGATGTTCAGGCCGGCGACCACCGAGGCAGCCAGGAATCGCGCGGCGCTGCGGGACAGGGTCCCCAGACGCACAAGGTCATCCAGATGGTCTGCCTTAACCACAAACTTGCGGATATTTACGTTCCAGTGTTCACGGGTGATGTCGGGGATCACGACATGCAGCCGCGAGCCATCCGGCAAAGTCGCGTCCACGAACGGCGAGGAGAGGTCCACCCGGCGGCCCGATGACTTGAGCATGCGTTCGACCAGGTCACGCACCTCGTCAGCGGTCAGGATCGTATTGGTCAGCTCAGCGGTGCCACCCCTGGCAACAAAGACCTTGCTGGGCTCATTGATCCAGATCTCCTCGATAGTCTCGTCATCGAGGTACGGCTGAAGTGGTCCGAACCCGGCGACGGCATCGAGAACGCTCTTGGTGGCCTCGCCCAGGTCCGAAAGTGCCGGGAGCCCACCGTGCAGGGAGCGCTCGTCGTAGTCAGCCACCGCATCGTGAACGAGCTGGCGCATCTCCCGCAGATCACGAGTGGGGTCCAGCTGAGAACGCCGGATCAGCTCGCGCACCTCATTCTCGACGGTGCGTACAGCGTCCATCGACCCACCTCTGCTTGGTCATCAGACCGACCGCGACAGCTGCTGGAACCTGCATTGACAAGTCACGCCAGTCGGAAGATCTGCAAGGAGACTACGGCCTCTCCAGGCCTCTTCTTACCCTTCGAGGCAGGGCTGTGGATAACAGGGAGGAACGGAAACCCACGACGCCGGCGGATCACGCTGCCCGCGCACAGAACCCAGCTGTACGCGGCCAGCTCGTGCCGTCGACTCGTCGTCGTCGGCCAACGCATCGTGAACGAGTTGGCGCATCTCCTGCAGATCACACGGCTCGGGTGATATGAACCACCGCCGTTGAACAGATGACGCGATCCCCCGCGACGGTTGAAGATCAGCTGGCGCGACGAGCGCGGGCGTCGCGGCGCTTGAGGGCGCGGCGTTCATCCTCGGACAGCCCGCCCCAGACTCCAGCGTCCCTGCCGAACTCGTTGGCCCACGTGAGACACGTCTCAACGACCTCGCAGTGACGACAGATGACTTTGGCTTCTTCTATCTGGAGAAGTGCGGGGCCGGTGTTGCCTATGGGGAAGAAGAGCTCTGGGTCTTCGTCCAGACAGGCAGAACTGTTGCGCCAGGTCATCAGGATTGGGCTCCTCGGAGGTGGGGGAATCGGCTTCATGCGAGTCAGCTCAGGGGCGGGGTCCACCGCTACAACGCGCCAGGCTATTGGCTGCGTCGGCTGACTTTCTCGTCTTCCCGCGAGCACCCGGTATGCCGCCTGCGAACATGCACGACACCAAACCCGCGACCTGGAGGCATTGGCCTCCTTGACGATAATGACTCCCCTTCGCGAGGAATCCCATCCGGCCCGAGGTAGAGATCGGGTACAGGCCCTGGTGAAACCCGAGTGACAGCGATGCCCGCGATCTGCGCCGCGGACCCCGCCTGACCGAGCCTCGAGACGAATTGTGGGGTTGCCTGCCCGGCTCCCAGGCGCCCGAGAAACTGCCGCCTCTTGACGCATGTGGCAAACTTGTCAAGATGTACGCCCCAGATCATCGGAAACACTGGTCGGAACAGGATCGGATCTGTCAGACTTGACGCTGGGGCCGGCAAGGTCGTTCAGGTACATGTTCGTTCCGCTGTTCGCGGTTCGACGCGCGCCGATGGCGGCGAGTGAGTACGATTCTCATGCTTAGACGTTGAACACTGCATAACCACAACGAGCCCTGCATAACCAAGCGACACCGAACCGATGCGCTGCCCGAACTGACCCGCATGATGCTGACCCCCCTGACCACTGATCCAAGGAGTCCAAATCTGATGACCTGGCGCAACCGCGCTGCCTGCCTGGACGAGGACCCCGAGCTGTTCTTCCCTATCGGGAACACCGGCCCCGCGCTTCTCCAGATAGAAGAAGCCAAAGCCGTATGCCGTCGCTGTGAGGTCGTTGAGACCTGCCTGAAATGGGCCATCGAGTCTGGCCAGGATGCCGGAGTCTGGGGCGGGCTGTCGGAGGACGAACGCCGCGCCCTCAAACGTCGCAATGCCCGGGCCCGTCGCGCCGGCTGAGCTAACCCCCGTCTTGGACGGATTCGACGGACTTGATCGACCGAAGCCGCGCGACGAACCGCACAGTGGTTCCGTGCGGCTTCGCGCTGCTCCAGGTAATCCGTCCGCGGAGCTCCTGAACCAGCGAGGTGACGATCTGGGTGCCCAGGCTGGAGGCGCCCGGGTCGAAACCGTCCGGCAGGCCTGAGCCGTCATCGGTGACAGTCACGGTCAGCAGGTCGTCATGGTCGTCGCGGCTGCGCACCGCCCCGACGCTGACAACTCCCCCGGCGTGGGCCAGCCCGTGCTTGATCGCATTGTGCACCAGCTCTGTGACCACCATGGCCAGTGCCGTGGCATCCTCGGAACGCAACCGACCGAACGACCCGCTTCGTTCGGTCCGCACCGGTACATCACGAGTGGCCACCTCGACCATGTCCGCCAGCCCTCGTGCCACGATCTCATCGAAGTCGACCGTCTCGTCGAAACCCTGGCTCAGCGTCTCGTGGACCAGCGCGATAGTGCCCACCCGGCGTACCGCCTCATCGAGCGCAGCACGCGCCTGAACGTCGGGGGTCCGGCGTGACTGCATCCGGAGCAGGGCCGCCACCGTCTGCAGGTTGTTCTTGACACGATGGTGGATCTCGCGGATGGTCGCGTCCCTGGTGAGCAGCTCGCGTTCGCGCCGGCGGAGCTCGCTGACGTCACGCAGGAGCAAGATCGCGCCGGTGCGCTGGCCTGCCTCGGTCAGCGGGATGGCGCGCAGGGACACACTCGCACCGTGCGACTCCACCTCGGTGCGCCAGGGCGCCCGCCCCGTCACCACCAGCGCCAGCCTCTCGTCGACCGGTTCTGCGTTGTGAAGTACCTCGGTGGCGATCCGGACCAGTGAGGTCCCGATCACGTCGCCCACATGCCCAAGACGATGGATGGCCGAGACTGCGTTGGGGCTCGCGTAGTTCACCGTCCCGTCGGAGTCGAGGCGGATCACGCCGTCGCCGACCCGGGGCGCACCCCGGCGTTGGCCTGTCGGAGCTCCCAGGGTGGGGAACTCCCCTGCCGCGATCATCCGCGCCAGAGCGTCCGCGCTCGCCAGATAGGTCAGCTCAAGACGGCTTGGGGTGCGCAAAGTCGCAAGGTTGGTATGCCGGGTCAGCACCGCCAGAGCGCGGCCCTCGCTCACGACGGGGATGGCTTCCTCACGGATGGGTGTGTCATCACGCCACTCGGGATCGCGTCCTCGCACGATTCGCAGCTCGTTGAACGCCTGGTCGAGCAGGGGGCGGCGTCCCCGGTCGACGCGCCGGCCCACGACGTCGTCGAAGAAGACCATCGGCCCGGTGGTGGGTCGGATGTGGGCCGCGGCGTACCACCTGCCGGCAGCCGCCGGAACCCACAGGACCAGGTCCGCGAAGGACAGGTCCGAGAGCAGCTGCCAGTCACCCAGGAGCAGATGCAGCCACTCGACGTCAGCAGCGTCCAGGTTGGTCTGCTCACGAAGCACGTCGTTCAGGGTTGGCACAGCGTCGAGCGTAGTCCGGCGGTCCGTGGCTCCTCTTTCTCCCCAGCTCAGATGGTGGCCGACCCGCTGCGGATGACGCCGCGCAATATGCGCAGGGCAACCGAGAGGGCAGAGATCCCGGGGTTGTCCAGCCGCTGAATTCCGGCCAGTGCCGCATTGGCCCGGGCGAGGGACTCGGCGTTGGTCTCCGACCAGGCCAGGGTGCGCTCCTTGGGGGTCATGTCGGACGTGCTGCTGTCCAGCACCGAGGTGGTGAGTGCCTTGAGCACTGCATACAGGTCGTACCGCAACGCGCCACGAGCCAACGAGTCCCAACGGTCGTCGCGGGGCAGCTTGGTCACCCGGGTGAGCATCACGTCGATCCCGAACTGCTCGGAGGTGGCGAAGTAGACCGGAGCAACCTCGGCAGACTCACGCTCGGTGTCGACGCTGATCTCCACGATGTCCAGCAGCGAGAACTGGTCCAGCAGGGCCGCTGCACGAATCGCCATCTCCTTCGGCGCGCCCACCTTCTCGAGCTCCTTGGTCCGGACCTCGAGACGCCTGCGCTCGGCACCCTGCAACAGCGTTGGCATCTGTGGTCCCAGGTCGGCGACCACCTTGCTGAAGCGCTCGACCTCGGAGGCGACATTGATGGTGGACGGACGGTTCACCAGGAACCAGCGCGCGGCCCGGTCCAGCAGCCGGCGGAACTCGAGGTACAGCGCCGTCTGCGTCTCGGTGGACACAACGTTGTCGAGCTCCTCGACGGCGCCGACGTAGCCAACCATGCCGAAGACCTCGCGGCAGACGACGAAGGCTCGCGTCACCTGCTCCGCCGTGGCCCCGGTCTCCTCCGAGGCCCGGAAGGCGAACGTCATACCGCCCCGGTTGACCATCGAGTTGACCACCGAATTGGTGATGATCTCGCGGCGCAGCGGGTGGCTGGCGAGCTTGTCCTGGTACTTCTCGCGGATGGGGTTGGGGAAGTACTTGGTCAGCGTTGCCTGGAACCACGGCTCGTCGGGCAGCGCACTCTTGAGAAGGTCCTTCTTGAGTGCGAGCTTGGCATAGGCCACGAGGACCGAGAACTCCGGGCTTGTCAGGCCCAGACCAGCATCGTGGCGCTTCTCGATCTCGGTGTCGCTGGGCAGGAACTCGATCGCGGGATCGAGGTCGCCCCGATCCTCCAGCCAGTGGATGAGTCGCCGATGCACCGGCAGCATCGCGTGCTCCTGAGCGCGGGCATTGCCGAGCAGGGTGTTCTGCTCGTAGTTGTCGCGCAGGACCTGACGAGCGATGTCTTCGGTCATCGAGGCCAACAGTGCGTTGCGCTGCTTCAGCGTCATGTCCCCGTCACGGGTCATGGCCGTCAGCAGGATCTTGATGTTGACCTCGTGGTCAGAGGTGTCCACGCCTGCGGAGTTGTCGATGGCGTCGGTGTTGACGTGCACGCCCGCCAAAGAGGCCTCGATCCGTCCGAGCTGTGTGCAGCCGAGGTTGCCACCCTCGCCTATCACTGTTGTGCGCAAGGCACTTCCGTCGATGCGAATAGCGTCGTTGGCGCGGTCCCCGACCTCGCTGTTCACCTCGAAGGACGCCTTGACGTAGGTGCCGATGCCGCCGTTCCAGAGCAGATCGACCGGCGCCGCCAAGATGGCTTTCATCAGCTGAGCGGGCGTCATCGCCTTGGTGCCCGGAGGCAGGCCCAGCACCGTCGCGACCGGTCCGCTGATCCGCACGGACTTGGCCGACCTCGCGATGATGGCCCCGCCCTCACTGATCAGGGACTTGTCATAGTCCGCCCATGAGGATCGGGGCAGCTCGAACAACCGCTTGCGCTCCAGGAACGAGGTGGCCGCAACCGGGTTGGGGTCAAGGAAGATGTGGCGATGGTCGAACGCGGCGACCAGCCGGATGTGCTTGGACAGCAGCATGCCGTTTCCGAAGACGTCACCAGACATGTCGCCGACACCCACCACGGTGAAGTCAGTGGTCTGGATGTCCATCCCCGTCTCGCGGAAGTGTCGCTTGACAGACTCCCAGGCTCCGCGAGCCGTGATACCCATGACCTTGTGGTCATAGCCGGCCGAACCTCCCGAGGCAAACGCGTCGTCGAGCCAGTACCCGTAAGACTGAGCGACCCCATTGGCGATGTCGGAGAAGGTCGCCGTGCCCTTGTCTGCGGCAACGACCAGGTAGGAGTCGTCGCCGTCGTGACGCACGACAGAGTCGGGGGCGACAACCTCCTTGCCGATGCGGTTGTCCGTCACGTCCAGCAGGCCCGAGATGAACAGCTTGTAGGACGCGATTCCCTCTCTCAACCAGGCATCGCGGTCAACGCTGGGGTCGGGCAGCGCCTTGGGGAAGAACCCGCCCTTGGAGCCGGTCGGCACGATGACGGCGTTCTTGACCATCTGTGCCTTGCCCAGGCCGAGGACCTCGGTACGGAAGTCCTCCCGCCGGTCACTCCAGCGGAGGCCGCCGCGGGCAACCTGGCCGAACCGCAGGTGCACGCCCTCGACGCGCGGGCTGTAGACCCAGATCTCGAACATCGGACGCGGCGCCGGCAGGTCCGGCACCTTGGACGGGTCAAGCTTGATGGAGAAATACGACTTGTACCCTGCGTCGCCGCCTGAAGCAGGTTCGCCCACTTTCGCGACGCGCTGGTAGTAGTTGGTGCGCATCGTGGCCTGGATAACACCGAGGAAACCCCGGATGATCCGGTCGTGGTCGAGGCTGGCGACATTCTCCAGGGCGCCGGTAATCGCCTCGACGATCTGGGCCTCGGCAGCTTCCCGCCCGCTGTCATCTACGGCCTCCACGCCTGCCAGAGCGGCCGGGTGGGCAGGGTCGAGCCTCGCCTCGAACAGCTGAACAAGCTGTGCCGCAATGGACACGTTCGCGACCAGCGTGGCCTCGACATATGCCTGACTGAAGGTCGACCCGGTCTGACGCAGGTACTTGGCCACGGCCCGCAGGATGACCACCTGGCGCCAGGTCAGCTCGCCACCCAGGACCAGGGCATTGAAACCGTCGCTCTCGGCAAGCCCCTCCCATACGGCTGAGAACGCGTTCTGGAACAGCTCCCGCAGCCCCTCACGGCGGCTGCCAACCCAGGCGTCCGGCGTCGAGCCCTTGAGCCCGAAGTCGTAGACGTACACCACGACTCCGTCCGCGCGGTCGATCTGGTACGGGTGCTCGTCGATGACCTCGATGCCGAAATGGGTGAACAGCGGCAGGACTGCGGTCAGTGAGAGGCGACCGCGACGATACAGCTTGAATCGACGTTCGGCCGAGGGGCTACCGGGCTCGTGATAGAGGTTCAGCCGAGTTGAGGCATCGTTTTCGAGGAGCTCGAACTGGCGTAGGTCCACCACGCCGACCCGGGGGCTGAAGTCCTCCTTGTAGGCCTCTGGGAACGCCTTGCCGTACAGGCCGATCAGGCGAGCCCCTGCCTCCTCACCATATTCGAGACGGGCCACCTCGCTGAGGTCCTCGTCCCAGGTCCGGGTGGCCTCGATCAGGCGCTGTTGCAGATCACTCTCGTCGACTGAGGGGATGACCTCGCCCGGAGCGACCCGAACCACGAAGTGCAAGCGAGCAAGCACCGACTCGGACACCCGCGTCGTGTAGTCCACGCTCGATCCATGGAAGGCGCTGCGAAGGATCGACTCCATCTTCAGTCGGACAGCCGTGGTGTAACGGTCACGGGGGATGTAGATCAGACACGACACGAACCGGCCGTACTCGTCCGCGCGCAGGAACAGCTGACTCTTGCGGCGCTCCTGGAGATGGAGCACGGTGGTCGCAATGTCGTAGAGATCCTCCGCGGAGGTCTGGAACAGCTCGTCGCGCGGATAGGTCTCCAGAATCTCGAGCAGATCCTTGCCCGAGTGGCTGTCTGCGGTGAATCCGCTCGTAGCCAGAACCTTGTGGACCTTGGTGTCAATGATGGGAACGCGCAGCACCGACTCGTTGTAGGCTCTCGCGGTGAACAGCCCGAGGAAGCGCTTCTCGCCGATGACCTCTCCGGTGGCGTCGAACACCTTGATGCCCACGTAGTCCAGATGGGACGAGCGGTGCACCGTCGCGCGCGCGTTGGCCTTGGTGAGGACCAGCAGATGGGGCTCTCGGGCCTTGGCCCGCCCTTGGGGACTGAGCCGTCCGAAGCTGCCGGAGTGCGGCTGGTCGTAACGCAGCAGACCAAGGCCGGTACCCGGGATGGCACGCAGGACATCCTCGCCGTCCTCGCTGGTGAGGGTGTACTCGCGGTAACCAAGAAAGGTGAAATGGTCCTCGTCCAGCCAGGTCAGGAGGCGTCGGGTCTGGAGGACTTCGTCCGGGTCAACCGTCTTCGGCGGGTCAGTCTCGAGGCTGGCTGCGATCTGCTGGCAGTCTCGCTGCATCTTGGGCCAGTCCTCAACTGACTCACGCACGTCCGAAAGAACGCGTTGCAAGCCCTTTGTCAACGCCTGCTGCTCAGACTCGCCGCCCTGGCGATCGATCTCGACGTGCATCCAGGACTCGATCGCCGCGCCGAACTCGGCGTCCTTCAGCACCTGGGCGTTGGTCAGCGCATCGACGTCGAGGATCTCCTGCAGCTCACCGACCGCGTCGCGACGAACGACGAGCTGGGGGTGGACGACCAGATGAACGTTCCGATCCTGGCGTGAGAGCTCCGAGATCACCGAGTCCACGAGGAACTGCATGTCGTCGGTGACGATCTCGATGACCGTATGCCCGCAGGACCAGCCGTCCTCCTCCACCGTGGGGGTGAAGACTCGCACGTTGGCCGTGCCCACCGGGCGGCTCATCGCAAGGTCCCTGTGGGACAGTGCCGCTCCCAGGAGGTCCTCGGGGCGTCGCGCCAGGAGGTCCTCGGTGGCCATGTGCCGAAAGTAGAAGCCCAAGAGGGGCTCGAGTGTCTCACCGCCAGCCCTGAGAGCCAGCTCCGCTGCGGAGTGGATGACCTGCGAACGAGACTGCTCGAGCAACGCCGACATGGGCTGAGATCCTTACCAAAGGTATGCCGAGATGCACGCCTTTGTGCACCCATCGAGCCTATCCCGGTGTGGATGCCACGAGCGAGCGGGGCATCCCATCAGACAGCCAGCTAACTCGTCCCGCGTTGTGGGTAACTTCGCGATCACCCGGCCCTGCGGCCGTAGGCTGTCAGCATGCCTGTCGAGCACCGAGTCGAGCCAACGTTGCTTGACGCCGTCGCCACAGCGTCGACCCGGTCGAGCACAGCGGCACTCGATGCCTCCCACGAGTTGCTGGCTCACTACAGCGACACCGGTGATGCACCCACCCAGCGTGCCGTGGACACGCTGATCGACCATGCCGCAGACGCTCTTCGGGCGCTCACAGACTCATTTGCCGAGATCTCGTACGAGCTCCGGGCCCGCGGGCGCGAGCACTGAGGATGACCGGAAGCCTCATTCACGGCGACCAGGTCTCCTGCTCGCGGGTCGGCGGGGCAATGCGTCGCGAGTCCGCGCGGCTGCGCCAACACGCGCAGACGCTGGTTGAGGCACTCGCAGATCTCGGGGCGCAGGAAGGGCGGCCCGGCGACCTCTCCATGACAGAGAAGGCAGCCACGACAGCAATCGCCGCTTCTCTGCGGACGCTGAGAGCAACCGCCGATGATCTGGACGAGGCGGGTGCGGCACTGCAGCGTTATGCCACGGACCTTGCGGAGGGTCACGAGCTCGGGCGACGAGCCGAGCGGCGGGTCAAAGGAGCCGGACTGCTGCTCGAGGGGACGCGGGTGGTCGAGCCATGGGGCCCCGCCGGTGCCCAGGAGGCAGAGCGTAGGCGCGCCCAGGTGCCCGAGGTCCAGTCCCGGGTCGACCTGGCAACTGCCCACGTCGGTCGTGCCCGCGGCCGGCTGGCACGCGAGATGACACGGCTGACGGAGAGCTTCACGGCCCACTCGCGGGACGCGCACTCGGCTCCGCAGGCACCTCTGCCGCCGCGCGGTTCCTGACCCGGCCAACATAGGTTGGCACCATGAAGATCAGCGACATCATCGAGTTCGCCGCGCCCCCCCAGGAAGTCTTCGCGATGTTTGCCGACGAGGAGTTCCAGAATCGCAAATGCGTTGCCACCGGAGCCCTGCGCCACACGGTGTCCATCACGACGCAGGGCGAGCGAACCCTCATCGTCAGCACCCGGGACATGCCGTCAGATCGCTTTCCCTCCTTCGTCAAGAGCATGGTCGGCCTGACTCTGGCCGTGACGGAGACCCAGGACTGGGGCCAGTCCGGCACCGACGGGGTTCGCCACGGCAGGCTCACGGTCGAGATAGCCGGCGCGCCCGTCGCTCTGCACGGAACCCTCTCGCTGGCCTCCGGGGGCAGAGGCTCGATCGAGACCATCGAGGGTGACCTCAAGGCCAGGATCCCGTTGCTGGCTAACAAGATCGAAGAGGCTGCCGCTCCAGCCGTCCAGTCCGCGATCAGGGTCGAGGGCGAGACGGGGATGGCTTGGCTGGCGACAAGGGAGTGACCTGAGCCGTCTGAAGATGTGAGCGCAGCGAGGCTCGGAGCGAGCGCGAAGCCAGCCGGAGACTGCCGGCTCGAACGCTGAGCCCCCAGCGCAAGCAGAGAGGGTATGGCGCGATCCGCCATACCCCCTCTGTCCGCGGCTGGCTAGCCCGCGCTGTGCTCAGCCCATATGCGGATACTCGTGCGTCTTGGCCGGCACGAACGTCTCCCTGATGGAGCGCGCGCTGGTCCAGCGCAAGAGGTTCTGAGGGGAACCAGCCTTGTCGTTGGTACCCGACGCGCGTCCGCCACCAAACGGCTGCTGGCCGACGACCGCGCCCGTGGGCTTGTCGTTGATGTAGAAGTTGCCGGCAGCAAAACGCAGCCGCTCCTGGGCGTCGGCAATGGCGGCGCGGTCCTGGGCAATGATCGACCCGGTCAGCGCGTACGGCGCCACTGACTCCATCTGGTCGAGCATCTTGTCGTAGTCACGGTCAGCGTAGACATGCACGGCCAGGATGGGGCCGAAGTACTCGGTGCTGAAGATCTCGTGGGCCGGATCATCGATCTCGAGGATGGTCGGGCGCACGAAGTAGCCAACCGAGTCGTCATAGGTCCCCCCGGCGACGACCTTGACGCCCTTGTCTTGATGAACCTTGTCGAACAGGTCACGGTGCTTGGCGAACGCGCGCTCGTCGATGACAGCACCCATGAAGTTGGACAGGTCCGTGATGTCGCCCTGGCCGAGGCCGTCAGTGGTCCTGGCGAGATCGGCCTTGATGATCTTCCAGAGGCTGCGGGGCACGTAGGCGCGCGAGGCCGCGGAGCACTTCTGACCCTGGTACTCGAAGGCGCCGCGAATCATCGCGGTTCGCAGTACATCCGGGTCGGCAGACGGGTGGGCCACGATGAAGTCCTTGCCACCCGTCTCGCCGACCAGTCGGGGGTACGTCTTGTACTTCTTCAGGTTGGCGCCGACCTGCTGCCAGAGGGACTGGAAGAGCGCGGTCGAGCCGGTGAAGTGGATACCGGCCAGATCGGGCGAGCTGAGAGTCACCTTGGACACGTTGACGCCGTGACCGGTCACCATGTTGATGACGCCCGGCGGCATCCCGGCCTCTTCGAGCAGCTCCATGGTCAGGGTGGCCGCTAGCTGCTGGCTCGACGACGGCTTCCAGACCACGGTGTTACCCATGAGCGCCGGAGCTGTCGGCAGGTTGCCTGCGATGGCAGTGAAGTTGAACGGCGTGATCGCGTAGACGAAACCCTCGAGCGAGCGGTAATCCACGCGGTTCCAGATGCCCTTGGAGTTCGCGGCAGGCTGGTCTGCCAGGATCTGCCGCGCGAAGTGGACGTTGAAGCGCCAGAAGTCGATCAGCTCGCAGGCGGCGTCGATCTCGGCCTGGTAGCAGGTCTTGGACTGGCCCAACATCGTTGCGGCGACAATCCTGGCCCGCCATGGCCCGGCGAGCAGGTCGGCCGCCTTGAGGATGATGGCCGCCCGGTCGTCAAAGGACAGGGCACGCCAGGCCGGTGCCGCCGCCGTGGCCGCCGCGACCGCAGCCTCAGCCTCGGCCTCGGTCGCCTCGCGCATCGTCCCGAGGACCTGCTTGTGGGCGTGCGGTTGGCGCACCTCGATCTTCTTGCCGGTGCCGGAGACCCGCTCGCCGCCGATGACGTGCTGCAGATCCATCCGGCTGCTGCCCAGCTCGGCAAGAGCCACCTGCAGCTCAGCGCGTTCCGGACTGCCCGGGGCATAGTCCAGAACCGGCTCGTTGACTGGGGCGGGAACCTGGGTCACAGCATCCATTACGGCGAACATCTCCTAAGGTCTCGGCGTTGAGGTCGCCGCCTATCGTGTCACGCGTCACAAAAGGGCGAGTACGACGGGCAGCTCAGTGACGTCGTACCACAGCAGGTCGTCGTCCTGCGAGACGTCGCCGTCCACATGGATGGAGGCAATTCGCTTGAGAGGGACGGGGTCGGAGATCGACACCGCGGACTCGACGTCGGAGTCGCCAAGCTCGGCAGGACCCACAAGGTCCGACGACACGTCCGCCGCGGCCACGATCCGACGACTCTCGCCAGCGGGGAGCAGCGCACCCGAGGTCTGGGCGGCATCGTTCAGCGCGGTGTACTCCAATTCGTCCTGAGCTGCGGTCGGCGCGGAGGCCATCAAGGCGTCGGTCACGGCATGGGCAGGGAACGGCGCTCCCTGCACGGCACCATCGGCGTTGAGGCTGCGTAGACCGGAAGCGTTCAGGGGTATGTAGATCCGGGTCATGGTCGGTCGGCTTCCTTCGTTCTTGTGGCGGGCAGGAAGGGGAACAGGGTCGCGCAGCGCGACCACGGAGGTACGCAATGAGGTCTCGATGACCGAGGGCCGCCGGGACAGGTCCATGAGGTTGCCGCCCATGGCCTCGAGGTCCTCACGCCCGGGGCCGAGGATGGTGACCTCCGTGCCATGACGATGAACGGTGCTCGCCTCCCGGAGGACCCTTCGGGTCACCCGGTTGCGCCATTGCCGCTCCAGGCGGGTCGCCCACTGGGTGGGCTCGTCGGCATCAAAGCTCGCCTGCGGGGCGAGCACGAACACCTCGTCCAGACCTTCATTCGCAAGAAGGTCGAGGTTGGTGGAGGACCACGCACCCCCGTCTATGTAACGGTGGTCGCCGATTCGCACCGGTTGGTACCACCCCGGGATTGCACAGGAAGCCATCACCGCTTCAGGCAGTGATGCCGCCCCCACACCTGGCCGCCCGAACGGAACGCGCTTGCCGCTGTCGTAGTCAAGGGCAACGACCGTCACGCCGTCGCGGGCGACCCAGCCACCTGGAACCACATAAGAGATCAACGCTCCGACCGCTTCGAGGTTGCCCCGACCTTCCGGCAGAAACGCGGACAGAACCGCTGTAGGTGGCAGCTGGTGCAGCTGACGGGCATTGCGGATCAACAGCTCTCGGGAGCCGAGACCCGGGCGCGGGCGCGTTGGCCGGTCGCCGCCGGTGGCCTCCGCGTAGTCGAAATGGAAGCCGGCCAACCGACCTGACTCGAACTCGTCCCCGCGCTGATGGTTGACCAGATCGGCGACGCTCACGCCGGCGCCCAGCAGCGCGGCCAGGATCGACCCTGCGGAAGTGCCGACGAACGCGTCAAAGTCGCGCACATCGACGCCGATCTCGTCCTGGAGGGCCTGGAGAGCACCTACCATCCACGCCGCGCCGAGGACTCCGCCACCACCGAGCACCAGGCCCCGCCGGGTGGCCCCGCTCATCCGCGCGCGTCCCTGATCTCGACCAGGTCTGCCAGTGAGTCGACCAGGCACTGCCCCAGGAGGTCCAGGTCGGGCATGGCGTCCCGGTCCCCGTTCAGCCCGAAGTACACACCGCCGTCATAGGACGTCAGCCCGATCGACACGGCCTGCCCGCGAGCCAGCGGCACCACGGGATAGGCAGAGAGCATGCGGGCGTTACCGACGTACAGGGGCTGTTGCGGACCCGGAACATTGGTGATGATCAGGTTGAACAGCCGCCGGGACATCGCGCTGCCCAGTCGAGCTCCCATGGAGTGCAACGTCGGTGACGCGAATCCGGCCAGCCCGGCCAGGGAGTCGGCGCCAACGGCATGGCCGCCCTCTATCTGCTGTCGCATCGAGAACGCGATCTGGTGCAGCCGCATGGACGCAGCAGGCTCCCCCACCGGCAGATCCACGAAACACGCGGTGACCGTGTCGCCGAGCCTTTCGGTGTCCTCAGCCTCATCGGTGTCATAGACGCTGATGGGAACCATCGCGCGGACGGTTGTCGCGTTGTGGACCGACTCGCCACGAGTGAGCAACCAGGACCGGAGCGCTCCCGCAATCGTCGCGAGGACAACGTCATTGATTGTCACCTCGTCCGCGTAATGGCCCAGCGCGAGCCGGTTGCGCACCGTTCGGAAGTCCGCCAGATCCGTGCCGATGATGACGTAACGGCGTGCCTCACCGATCTCGGCGTTGAGGGGACTGACGGGGGCCGGGCGGACGGCCGTTCTTGCGACCGTCGAGACGAGCGCGCCAACCGCGGAGAACACGGGCCGGCCAATGGCCTTCACATCCGTGATGGCGCCACGCACGTTGTCGGCGATCTGGCTGGGGCGGCGAACAGCATCCACGAAGGCCGACGCGATGAGCTCCGCGTCGCTGGGCTCCCGGGAAGGATGCCACGTCTTGGTGACGGACTCCTCGCTGTCTGACCGGCCGTCAATACCGTCCGACGTGCCGTCAACGATGACGTGAGCGATGTCGAGGACGTTGATACCGTCGACCAGAGCCTGGTGGCACTTGGTCACGACAGCGAATCGACCCCCGGCAAGACCTTCGATCAGGTAGACCTCCCACAGCGGTCGGCGACGGTCCAGGAGCCTGGACTGGATGCGCGCGACGAACTCCTGCAGCTGGTCGTCACTGCCCGGCCCGGGCAACGCGGAACGGCGAACGTGGTAGCTCACGTCGAAGTCCTCGTCGTCCACCCACACCGGATTCGCCAGCCGCCCGGGGACCTCGCGGACACATTGCCGGTAACGGGGCACGAAAGAGATCCGGGTCGAGATCAAGGACACCAGGCGGTCGTAGTCGAATCCCTCGTTTCGTGGCTGGAAGACCATGACGGTGCCCACATGCATGGGCGTGGTCGCCCCCTCCATGTAGAGGAAGGACGCATCGAGGGCAGTCAGTCGGTCGGACACTCGCTCATCGTGCCAGACCATGAGCGGAACGGGTCAGTGAAGCCTCTGGTGTATCCAGCCGGCACCCGGGAACAGGGCCTTGAGCTCGGCCGCCGTCTCGTCGAAGGTCCGGTGAACGATGCCCACCAGGCCGGCCTGCTCTGCCGCCACGATGTTGTGCGCCATGTCGTCGATGAAGACACATTCATCTGCCCGCAGGCCAATACGATCCAGTACGAGCTCGAAGATCCCGGGTTCAGGCTTGCGCATGCCGACCTCCCCTGAGATGACGACGGTGTCGAACATCTCGTGCCAGCCGCTGCGGTCGTACTCGTTGCCCCACGAGTTCGACAACAGCGCGGTGCGGACTCCGGCCGCGCGTGCACGGGTGACCAGCGAGGTCATCGAGTCCTCGTAGATGGCCAGGTCGGCAAACATCCGGCCGACCAGGCCTCGCGCCTCAACCGTCGAGCCCTCGCGTGCCAGCGCTGTTGACAGCAGGAGCTCGAAGTCCTCAACCGCCAGCTCGCCACGCTCCAGAAGGTGTACCGGAGACATCTCGCCGGGCGAGGGCTCAACCCAGCGGCGCACGACCTCGCCATAGTGGTTGTGGTCGACACCAGCGGCCTTGAGCCAGCCCGCTATCGCAGTGTGGATGGGCATGGTGAGGACGCCGCCCCAGTCCACGATCAGTCCATGCATCACGCGCTCTTCTGTCGAGGGCCAGCTTTTCGAGAGCTGCTTCTTCGGTCGACAGTGTATCGACGGCCGAGGCGTGGCAGGGGCACTCCACTGACCTCGCTGGCAAGAGCCAGCAGAGACTGGCGCACCTGGGAGTCGGGCGCAGCCTCGGCCAGCGATCGTCCGGTCAACAGCGCCCCGTCCAGAGTCGCCGGGTCATCGGGGACGAACCGCAGCTCATCAATCCCGGCGAAGCGGGTGAGCGCCTCGCGAATGCGCCGCTCCGGTCGCGGACCCACTGCCGAGGCTCGCACCCTGTTGACCACGACGGTGGGCACCGGACTGGCCACTGTGCCCAGCTCCTGCAACCCGCGGACGAGTCGCTGTAGACCGATCGGATCACCGGCGCCCACGGCCAGGACCTGGTCGGCAACGGCGAGAGAGGTGAGCGTGGCGGCATTGCGCCGTGGCGCCAGCGTGTCGTAGCTCAGCTCTTCGTCATCCTCGAGGCTGAACCCGCAGTCGATGACGGTGAACCGCCCGAGTCGTCGGGTGAGGGTGAGCACGTGCTCGAGGGCCGCGGCGCGAAGCTCCGGCCACCTCTCTGCCTTGGGGATGCCGGTGAGCACCCGCAGCCCGGCGCAGACCTCGGGCGCCAGTCGGGCCAGCACCTCGAGGTCGAGGCTGCCCTGGTCCGCTGACCGGGTTGCCGCGGCCAGACCCGGCGCCTCGTCAAGCAGCGAGAGCGACTGCGCGATGCATCCGCCGTACGTGTCGGCGTCGACCAGGACTGTGGGCTGGCCCAGGCGGGCAAGCTCACTGGCAAGGTTGAGTGCGACCGTGGTACGTCCCGGAGCACCGGCCGGGCCCCACACTGCGATGATGCGGCCCAAAGCGTCCCGGCCATCGGCGCCGACCTGATCTGGTGCGCCGGCCGGTGCGCCATGACCACCTGCTGAGTCCGGCTGACCGTGGGGGTCAGCCGCCAACTCTGCCTGCCCCGGTCCTTGCGGTAGCCAAGCCGCTTGCGGACCGGGCCGCGGCTGCCCTTCCAGGGCATCGAGGGCCTCCTGGATGACCTCCCCGCTGGCGTCCGCCGGGATGACGTCGTCTATCCCCAGCTGACGCAGATGCAGCTCGGCCATCTCGTCGCCCGGAGGGTAGATCCCGACCACGGTCACCGAGCACTTCCGCAGATGGTCCAGCGCCGTGCGATCCAGGCCGCGAAGGTCCGCCGAGACCATCGCGACCTGGGCCAGGCCGGATCCGGCCACAGCCAGGAGATCTGCCAGGTCGGGGCATCGCCGGACGATCTGGGCGTCCGTGCCTCGCTCCAGAGTGGTGACCAGGGTGCCCTCCCAGCGGTCACTGACCGCCGTGACGACTGAGCGGCTCACGCGCCCGCCTTGGTGGGCGACCCCGGCACCGGGACCAGAGTGATCTTGGCGCCCTGGTCGATGGCCGCGATCAGCGCCTCGACGCCTGCCTCCGGGACCATGATCTGGACGGTGGTCAAGCCCGAGGCTGCGCCCAGACCGCTCCCACCGGTGTCGGGCGTGCGGGCCACCGGCGCGGCCTCCAGGGTCTTGACCGGTTTGCCGTACTTCTCCGAGGCCGATGACGCGTCCCTGGCGTTGACCCAGACATCGACGACCGAGCCCGCAGCCAGCTGTGCCGCGCCACCACCGTCAACGGGCACGGACACAGGTTTGAGATCGATGGCGTCCCTGGTGCCCAGCGCCGACCTGGGCAACAGCTCACCCGGGCGAACGTCTCGAAGAGCGAAGGTGCCCGGCGCGATGTCGTGGTCGGCGGCCACGTACGAGGGGCGGTCGACGCCGAGCTGTACGTCGACACGCTTGACGTCAGTCTGGGTCACCGGCTGGCCGGGCACCAGACTGGCCGCCGCCGCATACATCGGAACGGTGTCATCGGCTGCGGCGATGGCTTTGGCCCCGACCGTCATGGACAACAGCACGAGCACCACGCCGACAACCAGGCGACTGTCACGCCATGACGGTCTTTGCAGTCGCGTTGCGGTCGGCTTGGGCAGCTCGGCCATGTTCCAGTCTCCTCAGCAGGCAATGCAGTTGTGTGGGGCCATCATGACGCATGGTGGTTGCCGCAGCCGCATCTCATCCACAGCACAAGCAAACCCATACTTCTGGCGGCAAGTGGTCCGATCACGATGCGTACGAAGGCATTCACATGGGATGACCCTTTGTGGTAGACAGTGAGGCGAAGAACCTCTTCGCGCCACAAGGAGCAGACCGCATGGCACAGCGCTTCATCCAACTGTCTGACGTCTCCGAGATCCTGAACATCTCGTCGACTCAGGCCTACGCGCTGGTGCGTTCCGGCGAGCTCGCCGCCATCAAGGTGGGGGGCCGTGGTCAGTGGCGGGTCGAGGTCACCGAGCTTGAGAACTACATCCAGCGGATGTACTCCGAGACCAAGACATTTGTCGCGGCACACCCGTTCGGGGCGCCCCCGGAGCACCCCGAGAACACGTCATAGGCGGTTCTGCGGCTCAGGCGCATCAGGTCGGACGAGTCCTCACCCGCGACGGACGACGACGATAGCCGTGAACGGGATCACCCGGCGCGCCACGATGTTCTCGGCGCGCCGCGGCACGTCGGCCGGATGCTCACTGAGATCGAGTGCGTCGGCGCCCACCGCGTCGATGGTGCCCGTCGTCACGAAACCACTGATATCAGTCAGTGACACCACGGACCGGTCGCGGCTCAGTCCGCGCAACGCATAACCGAGACCGAATCTCTTCGCCGTCGCCACGTGCGGGCCGACCGCCGCGCTGACTCCCAGCCCCTTGATCCCCACGATCGCGCCAAACGGGACGAGGCTCCCCCGGTCACCACGGTCGTGGACGAGCAGCCAGTCCGATCCTGCGTCGGCCACCATGCCTGAGACCAGGACCCCCGCGGCAAGCCGCAGCTCGATACCACGTCCTCGGTGCGCGATGAGACGTTCGTGCAGTCCCACCTGAGCGCGCTCTCGCCGGGTGCGATCCGAGACCTCAAGGTCGAGCTCGCGCTGCCCGTCGGCGTCCAGCTGCGCCTGCAGGTCGTCGAACAGGCGATCCCAACGCATCGCGTCTCCTCCTCCGTCCCCCGAAGTCGGAGCCGAGGTCCGATCACACCCTGCCAGGCCGTCTCCTGTCCAATGCCGACGCACCGGGCTTCGACCCTCCAGTGGCAAATGAAAGCAAACTGCACTAACCTGCATCGAACATGAGCAACAAGAACTAGGAGCAGGTATGCCGGTTCGTCTCAGTGCACAGCGGTGGCGGCCCTTCGCCGCGATCGCGCTGGCCAGCGCCAGCCTCGCAGCAGCCGCAGCGCTGGGCTCCATCTTCCTGAGCACCGCACTCGACGCCTGGGGGGCAATGGCCGCCGCTGGTCCGGCGGGCCCGGCCGACGGAATACTCCTGATAACCGGGCTGGGCGGCATACTCCTGTCGCTCTGGCTGGGTCTGGGCGTGACGCTGTCCGCGCTGTCCGCTCTTCCGGGCGCATTGGGGCACACCTGCCGGCAGTTGGCCGGCAGGGTCGCCCCAGCCGCGGTTCGCAAGGTCGTCGCGTTCATTCTCGGAACCACTCTCACCGCCGCGCTGATCCCGGGGACTGCCCTTGCGGACACTGCCGGCATCAGCCATGAGGCCCTGCATGGGGCAGTGGCCGCGACCGCCCAGCAGGCCAGGCACACGACGATCGGTCTGGCCGTGGTCGCCCCGGATGCATCCTTCCGATTCGTCAGCGGGCCAGCAGACAACACGGATGCGGCACCATCGGCCGCCTGGTCGGCGGACAGGCCTGCATCGAGCGAGAGGTACGACACACCGGCGAGGAGCGCATCGCAGCAGAGGCCCTCATCCGCACAGGACCGCATCGTCGTCCTTCGCGGCGACACTCTGTGGTCCATCGCGGCGCACCATCTCGGCCCTGCGCCCAGCGCGGCCGACATCGAGGCCGAGTGGCCCCGATGGCTCGCCGCCAACCGCGACGTGATCGGAGACGACGCCAACCTCATTCTCCCCGGGCAGCGGTTGCGTCGGCCTCCATCACCTCGGGCGGAATCGTGACGCTCAACATCGCCGCCGGGGTCAGCCTGCTTGGCACCATGGCCGCGGTCCGCACTTCTGCCACTGCCGGCATCACGACCGAGAATCAGCTGCCACGCATCCGGGTCCGGCCCATTCCGGACACGTCGCCGCCGATCATCGACTCGCGTTCGGCCGTCCTACCAGAGCTGAGTCCCTACCTCCAGGAAACCCTTGCGATCAGCTTCGGCGGCGACTTACACGCTGCCGGCGGGGCGCGAGCCCCAGATGACCCCGCGTACTTCGGACCCCAACGCACGTTGTCGGGCGACCTTCCCGAGCCCAAGGTGTGGGTGAGGTACATGGCCCAGGCCCTCGTCGAGGTGATGTCGGGGGCCCGCCCGGCCCCTCAGGTGATCCGCTGGACCACCCCCGAGGTCTACTCGGCGGTCGCTCGACGCAATGCCGCCTCCGTCCGGCGCACCTCGCTCGCCCGTGCAGCGATCGTGCGCCGGGTCCGGATCTGCCAACCGGTCGACGGCGTGGTCGAGGCGTGCGCAGTGGTCGTGGACAACGGCAGGGTCAGGGCACTGGCCATGCGGCTCACCGGCGTCGACCGCCGTTGGGTGGTCAGCGCGCTACAGGTTGGCTGAGCGGGGTCAGTGTCGCTTGTTCCTGTTCTTGCTCTTCTTGCTGCCACCACGAGGGTCCAGGGCCTTGCGTGACGCCCTCGTCTCCTGGCTGACCTGGTCGTGCTCCTCGACCGAGTAGTCGTCGCTGGGCGCCGAGTAGTGCAGCCTGGCCGGAGCCGCCGGAGTCTCCAGGCCCTTGGCCCGAATAGCTTTCGCGGCCTCAAAACCGTCAAGTGGAGGAGCCTCGACAACGTCCTGCACATCGCTGGGGTTGATCTCCACCTCGACGTTGAACAGGTAGCCGATCGACTCCTCCTTGATCGCCTCGTTCATCGCCTCGAAGAGCAGGAACCCCTCGCGCTGGTACTCCACCAGCGGGTCACGCTGGGCCATGGCACGCAGACCGATGCCCTCCTGCAGGTAGTCCATCTCGTACAGGTGCTCGCGCCATTTGCGGTCGAGCACGGACAGCACGACCCGCCGCTCCACCTCTCGGGCGACCTCTTCACCCAGCGCGAGCTCTCGCGCGTCATAGGCGTGGTGGATGTCAGAGGTGAGCTCCACACGCAACATCTCCGCAGTGACGTCGCCGTGGCCACCGGCTGCCTCCTCGACCTCCGCGATGCTGATCGAGACGGGGTAGAGGGTCTTGAGCGCGATCCAGAGCTTCTCGAGGTCCCAGTCGTCGACAAACCCCTCGGAGGTGGCCGAGTTGACATAACCCTCAACGACGTCGTTCATGAAATGCCGGATCTGCTCGTGCAGGTCCTCGCCCTGGAGCACCCGCAGGCGCTCGCCGTAGATGACCTCGCGCTGGCGGTTGAGCACATCGTCGTACTTCAGGACGTTCTTGCGGATCTCGGCGTTGCGCGCCTCGACCTGGGTCTGGGCACTCTGAATCGAGCGGGAGACCATCTTGGACTCGATCGGGACGTCGTCCTCCATCTTGGCCGTGGTCATGAACCGGTCGACCATCGCGGCGTTGAACAGCCGCATCAGGTCGTCCTGCAGCGAGAGGTAGAAACGGCTCTCGCCCGGGTCACCCTGACGGCCGGACCGCCCGCGCAGCTGGTTGTCGATCCGGCGCGACTCGTGACGTTCGGTGCCAAGGACGTAGAGACCTCCGAGCGCGGTGACCTCATCGTGCTCTGAGGCCACGGCCTCCTCGGCGGACTTGAAAGCCGTCGCCCAGGCTGCTTCGTACTCCTCCGGGGTCTCGACCGGGTCCAGGCCCATTGCCTTGAGCGCTGCGACGGCGGTGAACTCGGGGTTGCCACCGAGCATGATGTCGGTACCGCGACCGGCCATGTTCGTCGCGACGGTCACCGCGGACTTGCGGCCTGCCGCGGCGACGATAGGCGCCTCGCGCTCGTGCTGCTTGGCATTGAGGACCTCGTGCGGGACCCCGCGACGGCGCAGCAGCTCCGAGAGATGCTCGCTCTTCTCAACGCTGACGGTGCCGACCAGGACCGGCTGACCGCGCTTGTAACGGTCGGCGAGATCCTCGACCACCGAGGCGAACTTGGCCTCTTCGGTGCGATAGACGAGGTCGGCCTCGTCGGCCCTGATCATCGGCATGTTCGTCGGGATGCACACGACGCCCAGCTTGTAGGTGCTGTTCAGCTCGGCGGCCTCGGTCTGGGCCGTGCCCGTCATACCGGAGAGCTTCTCGTAGAGGCGGAAGTAGTTCTGCAGCGTGATCGTGGCCAGGGTCTGGTTCTCGTTCTGGATCTCGACGCCTTCCTTGGCCTCGATCGCCTGGTGCATGCCCTCGTTGTACCGGCGCCCCGGCAGCATCCGGCCGGTGTGCTCGTCGACGATGAGGATCTCGCCGTTCATGTTGACGTAGTCCTTGTCCCTCTTGAACAGCTCCTTGGCCTTGATCGCGTTGTTGAGGTAGCCGATCAAAGGGGTGTTCACGGACTCGTAGAGGTTCTCGATGCCCA
>DASRUA010000256.1:0-31557 GCA_035655615.1 Dermatophilaceae bacterium | reverse complement strand
GCTCCCTCGCGGGCGCTGATCCACGAGGACATCTACGACGAGTTCATGGCCCGCTGCCTGGTGCGGATCGCCGCCATCAAGCAGGGCGACCCGCTGGACACCGAGACCATGATGGGGCCGCAGGTTTCCAAGCAGCAGCTCGAGAAGATCACCTCGTATGTCGACATCGGCATCGCGGAAGGCGCGGAGGTCCTCATCGGAGGCCACCGCGCCGCCATGGAAGGGGAGTTCGCTGACGGCTACTTCTTCGAGCCGACGGTGCTCAAGGGCGACAACAAGATGCGGGTGTTCCAGGAGGAGATCTTCGGCCCGGTGCTGGCGGTCACCACCTTCAAGGACGACGAGGAGGCGCTGGCCATCGCCAACGACACCCTCTACGGCCTGGGCGCCGGCGTCTGGACCCGCGACGGCAACCGGGCGTACAAGATGGGCCGCGCGATCAAGGCCGGCCGCGTCTGGACGAACTGCTACCACGCGTACCCGGCAGGCGCGGCGTTCGGTGGTTACAAGATCTCCGGCGTTGGCCGGGAGAACCACCGGATGATGCTCGACCACTACAGCCAGACGAAGAACCTGCTGGTCAGCTACAGCACCAAGCCGCTCGGCTTCTTCTAAAGGCGTCTGATGTCCGAGTCGGTCATTTCGGCACGGATCACGGCCACCCCGGCGGCGCGTGAGTCGATCGCTCGCCTCCACGCCGCCCGGGGCGGCCCGGTGATGTTCGTGCAGTCCGGCGGCTGCTGCGCCGGCAGCACCCCGATGTGCTTCCCCATGGGGGAGTTCATCATCGGCGACGTCGACGTGCTGCTCGGCGACATCGACGGCAGCCCGTTCTACATCGACAAGCGCCTCGACGAGGCGTGGCACCAGGATGTGTTCCTGCTCGATGTCTCAGAAGGCGAGCCCGAGGACTTCTCGCTGGCTGCCGGAGACAACCTCCATTTCGTCACCCTGTCCCCCGCCTGCGCCACACCCGCCGTGAGCGACAAAGGCTGACCCCAACCGGGATCGGTATAGTCGCGCAAATGGTGAACAGTGCCCGAGGCAGTGACTTGACGCAGCGTGTCTCGCTGCAACGTGCTTCATTGGAACGTGCCTCGTCGCAGCGTGCCTCGTTGCGGCATTCGACGCACCGTCTCGCCTCGTTGACGTGAGACGTCCTCGCCACATCTCGGTTCCCTGGGCGGCGGCGGCAGCGACCATTCTGGTCGTCGCCGCCGGCTCGGGGGCCGCGGCGGTGGTGACGTCGAGCCCCGCCATCGCCACCAGCTCACGATTCGTTGCGGGCACGCCCGAGGCGGGCGCTGCTGTGGGACTGGACGTGACCGTGTACCTGCCCGCAAAGACCCCGGCCCCGGCGATCCTGCTTGCGCACGGACTCAACGGGACCAAACGCGATCTGGACTCCGAGGCGCGCTCACTGGCTGAGCACGGCTACGTCGTGATGGCCTACACGGCACGGGGTTTCGGTCGCTCTGGCGGGCTGATCCATCTGAACTCACCGACGTACGAGGTCGCTGACGCCAGCAAGCTCATCTCCTATCTGGCGACGTTGCCGCAGGTACTCAAGGACGCCCCTGGCGATCCGCGTGTCGGAGTGGCCGGTTCCTCCTACGGTGGCGGGCTGGCGCTGCTGCTGAGCGCCTACGACAAGCGCGTCGACGCAGTGGGCGCGGACATCACCTGGAACGACCTTTCGCAGGCGCTGTTCCCGAACGCCGCCGGTGGCCAGCCCGGGGTGTTCAAGAAGGTGTGGGCCGGTCAGCTCTTCGCCTCCGCGGCGCAGCGCAGGGGCGGGGCCTGCGGGCGATACGCCCCGGACCTGTGTGCCGCTTACCAGCAGGCCGCCAGCACGGGCGAGCCGAACGCGTCGATCCTGGCGCTGCTGAAGGCCTCGAGCCCGGCCAGCGTGATCAACCGGGTCAGCGCCCCGACCCTGCTCAGCCAGGGAGAGCAGGACTCACTCTTCCCCCTGGGGCAGGCAGCAGCCAACGCCAGGGGAATCGCCGCAAACGGCACACCGGTCAAGGTGATCTGGCGTTCTGGGGGCCATGACGGCGAGACGGTCACCTCAGATCTGGTGAGCTACCTGCAGGGTTGGTTCGACCCGGTTCTGCTCAAACACGGGCAGGTGAACACCTCCTTCGACGTCACGGTGCCAGGTTCCGGTATCTCATCAGCCACCGGACGGACCGTGTCGCAAAGCCTCAAGGTCGACCACGGCTTCACCGGAGGTCGGACCCAGCAGGTGGGTGTCCTGGGCTTTCCCCAGACCATCTATGCGCCCGCCGGGGGAAGCCCGGCCGCCGTCACCTCTCTCCCGGGCCTCGGCAGCCTGCTCGGAGCGGCCTCCACCATCACCGGTTCCCAGGGCCTGGGCGCGCTTCCGGGTCAGGTGGCGATCTTCCCGTCGCAACCTCTTCCGAAGAGCCTGCTGGTGGCCGGGTCGTCGACAGTCAGGCTGGAGGTCACGGCCCACGGGGCCACCGACGCGACCCTGTTCGCCTCCGTGCACCACGTCACGGCTGACGGGACCGACACCCTCCCCGCTGGGCTGGTCGCCCCGATTCGGCTGACCGGACTCACTCCCGGGGTCCCCCGGACCGTGACCGTCACGCTTCCTGCCGTGGTGAGCAACCTGCCCGCTGGGGATCGACTGGCCCTGACCGTCGCAACCACCGATCTTGCCTACCAGCTGCCATCCTCGCCACGCAGCTACACGATCGCCGTTCCCGACGGCACTGTCTCCGTGGCCACCATCGATGGACGTATCCTGCGCACCGGCCAGCCATGGCTATGGCTCGTGGCAGGCGTGGCCGCGATGGCGATCCTGATCCTCGGCGGGCTGGTCGCGGCGGCCCGGCGACGCCGCCGTCGGAGCGTGGACGCCGAGCTGGCCCGCGTCTCGGTGTCGATCGAGGGTCTGGTCAAGGACTACGGCGATGGATACCGGGCCGTGGACGGCGTGAGCTTCCAAGTCGAAGTCGGGCAGGTCGTCGGGCTGCTCGGGCCCAACGGAGCCGGCAAGACCACCGTCCTTCGGGTCCTGATGGGCCTGATCCGGCCGACGGCAGGCACGGTGCACGTGTTCGGCGAGCAGGTCGAGGCAGGCGCACCGGTGCTGTCGCGGATCGGATCATTCATCGAGGGACCGGGCCTGCTCCCGCACCTGTCCGGTCGCGACAACCTGCGGCTGTTCTGGGCTGCGACCGGTCGCCCGCCAGAGGACGCGGAGTTCGACACGGCCCTGGAGATCGCCGGCCTCGGCACCTCGGTCGACCGTCGGGTCAAGACCTTCAGCCAGGGAATGAAACAGCGGCTGGCAATCGCCCAGGCGATGCTCGGGCTTCCCGAGCTGTTGGTGCTGGATGAACCCACCAATGGCCTGGACCCCCTGCAGATCGCCGAGATGCGTGAAGTGCTCCGCCGGTATGCCGCGACCGGCCGCACCGTCGTGATCTCCAGCCATCTGCTGGCCGAGGTCGAGCAGACCTGCAGCCACGTCGTCGTGATGCACAACGGCAAGCTGGTCGCGGTGGGGTCGGTGGCCGAGATTGCCCGCAGTGGCGGGATGCAGCTGGCAGTGAAGAACCCCCAGCTGGCACAAGAGATTCTGGCCGCCGCGGGTGTGGACTCGCAGACGGTGCCGGCACGTCGCTCACTGGAGGACATCTTCATCGAGATGGTTGGCGCAGATCATGACTGAACCCCTGGCCAGCGCTCCTGGCCCCGCGGACCACCCGGCGCCAACCCGTCGCGGTGTCCACGACAGGCTGATGCAGCTGGAAGCAGTGCATGACAACGGCTTCCGGCCCGAGCGGACTCTGCGCGTGCCGGTGGAGTTTGTCCGGCAGCTGCGCCGGCGCCGGACCCAGCTGACAGTGCTCGTCCTGCTGGTCCTGCCAGTGATCATCGCGCTGGCGTTCAAGATCAGCTCGGGCACAACCTCGTCGGGTGCCGCTCCACAGGGCGGCGGCTCAGGCAGGGCGGGCGCCCCGGCGCTGGTCAACCTGGCAACAACAGGCGCAACCAACTTCGCGCTCTTCACCGAGTTCGCCTCAGCCGGGTTCCTGCTGGTAGTCATCGTCGCCCTGTTCTGCGGGGACACCGTGGCCAGCGAGGCCAGCTGGTCTTCCCTGCGCTACCTGCTCGCGATCCCCGTGCCTCGGTCGCGGCTCCTGCGACAGAAGCTGATCGTGGCCCTGAGCCTCAGCTTCGGTGCGAACCTGTTGCTCCCCCTCTGGTCATACGTCGTCGGAGGGGTGTTCTTCGGCTGGGCGCCCGGGCAGTCTCCGCTGGGCGGGACATTCACCACCGGAGCCGCGCTGCAGCGGCTGCTCATCGTCGTCGGCTACTCCTGCATCCAGTCGCTCCTGGTGGCAGCGCTCGCCTTCCTGCTCAGCGTGCTGACGGACGCACCTCTGGGGGCAGTCGGCGGCGCAACGATGCTGGTGGTCGTGTCCAACATCCTGGACTCGATCACCTCGCTCGATCCCTACCGGCGCTTCCTGCCCACCCATTTCCAGTACTCCTGGCTGGACGCGCTGGGGCAGAGCATCGTGTGGGACGACATGATGCGCGGCACCGGGCTCGTCCTCGTCTACGCCGCGGTGTTCTTCGCCCTTGCCTGGTGGCGGTTCCAGGAAAAGGACATCCTCAGCTAGAACCTCCGATCATGCTCCGAGAGTCTGTGATTCGGATCACGTCCGGCCGTCGCAAAGCGCGGGACCTTGGCCCCCGGTCCAGATCACGAGCGGTCGTGTGCCGGGGTTAGAGTGAAAGCGCTTTCATCGGGAGCCCAGGAATTCGGACTCCCCGGGGGGATGGACTTACTTAGGTGAGACTAAGTTACCGACCGATCGGTCAGAATAAGCCGACGTTCCGACATCCGTCAACCCCCCGGAAGTGCCTGTACGTGCGAAGATGACCCTCATGCCTCAGCAATCCGTCTCCCGGGCTACCGTGGCTAAACGCCGTGGCCGCCCTGGGTACGACCAAGAGTCCGTCCTCAAGATTGCCGTCGATGTATTCAACAAACACGGCTTCGAAGCGACCTCGATGAATGTCCTTGCGGACAACCTGGGCATCACCAAATCCGCCATCTATCACCACGTCCCGTCCAAGGGTGACCTGCTGCGCCTCGCGCTGAACCGTGCCCTCGACGGGCTGGAGGGGATCCTCAAAGAGCCCGGCGCCACCCAAGGCCGTGCGGACCACCGGCTCGAGTACGTGCTGCGACGCACGGTTGACGTCATGGTGGACGAGCTGCCCTTCGTCACCCTCCTGCTTCGCGTTCGCGGCAATACCGAGATTGAACGGGTGGCCATGACGCGCCGGCGGAAGTTCAATGCGCGCGTGACAAAGCTGGTGAAGACCGCCAGCACTGAAGGATCCGTGCGCGGCGACATCGACCCCACCATCACCAGCCGCCTGCTCTTCGGCACCATCAACTCCATCGTCGACTGGTACCGCCCCGGGGGCGCCATCACCGCGCAGAGGCTGGCTGACGACTTGATCACCATGACCTTCGACGGTCTGCGTCTGCCGGCGGCTGAGCGGGCTTCCTGAGCCCCGCTACTTCTCGACCAGCGTCAGCACGTCGTAGGTGGCCACGATCTCGCCGTCCTGGTTGTGCAGCACGGCGTCCCAGCACACTTCGCCGTGCTCATCCGTCTCGCGCGGGGTGATCTTCTTGGCTGTGAGCGTGACCGAAATGGAGTCCCCCGCTGCCACGGGCTTGAGGAAACGGGCCGATTCCAGCCCGTAGTTGGCCAGCACAGGGCCCGGTTCCGGCGAGACGGACAAGCCGGCGGCCCAGGACAGGAGCAGGTAACCGTGGGCCACGATCCCGGGGAAGAACGGGTTCGCCGCCGCGGCTTCCTCATTGGTGTGCGCGTAAAAGATGTCTCCGGTGGAGTCCGCGAAGGCTGCGATATCCCCGAGAGTGACCTGGCGCAGCTCCGACTTGACCGCATCGCCGACTCTCAGCGTGGCGAGACTCTTGCGGAAGGGGTGCTCCCCGAAGTGCTGGTCAGCACCGGTGTGCCATACGCCGGTAATGGCAGTGAGCATGTTGGGGGAACCCTGGACAGCGGTCCGCTGCATGTGGTGCAGAACCGAACGCATACCGCCCAGCTCTTCGCCGCCGCCGGCTCGTCCGGGACCACCGTGAACGAGCTGCGGCACCGGCGACCCGTGGCCGGTGGAGGTGCGGGCATCTTCGCGGCTCAGCACCAGAACACGGCCGTGATGGGCGGCAATCCCGGTCACCAGCTCCCGGGCCACCACGACGTCGTTGGTCGCCACCGTGGCCACCAGGGAGCCGGAACCCAGTGCGGCCAGACGGATGGCATCCGCGACGTCGTCATACCCGATGACCGAGGACACCGGGCCAAAAGCCTCCAGGGAGTGAACCTCCGGCGCTTCGGGATCTGCCCAGGTCAGCAGCAGGGGAGCCATGAAGGCCCCGGACTCAACGACGCCGACGGAGCCGTCGCCCCGGGTGACAGCCGGGGCATCCAGTGAACCGTAGGCAAGCTCGCCGCCGGCATTGACCATTGCCAGCACCGTCGCGCGAACGTCAGCAAGCTGCTCCAGGGACGCGAGCGCGCCCATGGTGACGCCCTCCGCCCGCGGATCACCGATCACCACACGCTGTTCGATGCGCGACTTCGTGGCCGCGACAACGTCATCGATGACGGCATGGGGCACGAGGGCGCGGCGGATGCTGGTGCACTTCTGGCCGGCCTTGACGGTCATCTCGGTGACAAGCGACTTGACGAAGGCGTCGAACTCTGGGGTGCCAGGGGTTGCATCCGGTCCCAGAATGGCCGCGTTCAGCGAGTCCGTCTCTGCCGTGAACCGGATACCTCCATTGACGACGTTGCCGTGTGACTTCAACAGCCGCGCCGTGGAGGCAGAACCCGTGAAAGAGACCAGATCCCGGTAGTCGAGCTCATCCAGGAGGGTCCGGGCCGGGCCTGAGATGAGTTGCAGCGAACCGGCCGGGAGGATGCCGGACTCGATGATGAGCTTCACGACGGCTGCGGTCACATAGCCCGTGGGCGTGGCCGGCTTCACGATGCTGGGCACACCGGCGATGAATGCTGGAGCGAGCTTCTCCAACATGCCCCAGACCGGGAAGTTGAAGGCGTTGATCTGCACGGCCACACCCGGAATCCGCGTGTAGATATGTTCACCGATGAAGGACCCATCCTTGGACAGCACCTCCGCGGGTCCATCCACCACCATCTGGGCATTGGGAAGCTCGCGCCGTCCCTTGGAAGAGAAGGTGAACAGGACCCCGATACCGCCGTCTATGTCCACCATGTTGTCGATCTTGGTGGCTCCGGTGCTGAAGGCAAGGTCATAGAGCTGTTCACGATGCCCTTTGAGGAACTGGGCCAGCTCCTTGAGCTTGAGCGCCCGCTGGTGGAACGTCAGCTTGCCGAGCTCCCGCTGACCAACGGTGCGTCCGTGCTCGACGACAGATCCAAGGTCCAGTCCTTCGGCGCTGACCTGGAAGAGAACCTCGCCGGTGCTGGCGTCGCGGACGGCGGTGGCATGGCTGCCCACCGCGCTGTGTTCCGGCAGCCACCATTGGTCGCGGACGAAGCTGGAGACCAGCTGTGCAGTGTCTTGAGGGGCAACGGTGGACGTCATCGTCGGGGTCCTTTCATATCTGGTCCAATGAACCGGCCTGAGCCGGCCCGCGAGCGGAGTCGCCCATCGACAGCCGTTTATCTGACCGCTCGTTCGGTAATTTGTCTAGGTTATTAGCCCAAGAGCGGCGGAGGGCTAGTTATTCCAGTCATAGAACCCCTTGCCTGACTTCTGGCCGAGCTCCCCACGAGCCACCATGTTCCTCATAAGCTGCGGCGGGGCAAACCGCTCGCCCAGGGTGGAGTGCAGGTACTCGGCAACCCCGAGCCTGACATCCAGGCCCACCATGTCCGTCAGTCGAAGTGGTCCCACGGGGAACTTGTAGCCCAGGACCATGGCGGCGTCGATGTCCTCGACGGAGGCCACGCCTTCCTCCACCATCCGGATTGCTTCGAGCCCGATGGCCACCCAAGCCGGGAGGAGGCAAACCCGGGGGCGTCATTGACCACCACCGGGGTCTTGCCCAACGCCTCCACCCACCGGCGGGCAAGTGCGGCCAGCTCGGCGGAGGTGTTCTTCCCCAGCACCACCTCAACCAGCAAGGACGCAGGAACCGGATTGAAGAAGTGCAGCCCGCAGAATCGTTCAGGCCGCTGCAACCCTTCCGCAAGCGCGGTGACGGACAGGGATGACGTGTTGCTGGACAGCCAGGCCCCGGCACCCAGCTGCCCTTCCACGGCGGCCAGCGAGCTCTCGACACGTTCCCTGGCCGCTTCGGCCGACTGCTGATCCCGCTCCACCACGACAACGGCGGCACCCGCCAGGCGAACCCATGCGCAATACCCGCACCCATACGACCGCCGCCCAGGACGCCGACACGGCTGGGAATCGTTGCTTCAGTGCTCACTTGGTCTCTTCTCCTTCCAGAACGCCTGCAGGCTCAGCGGTGCTCACATCGCCATACCCGCCGTGACGATAGCGTGCGGTGTAATCTGACAGCGGCCGGCAATGAACCCATCGACACCAAGAGCCCACTATGCGTGACATCCTCCAGGACGTGTTGCTCTGGTACGGCGAGGGCACCCGATTCGCGGTGGCCACGGTCGTCCGGACCTGGAGCTCATCTCCGAGGCCGATCGGGGCGGCGATGGCCGTCTCGCAGAGCGGCGAGGTCGTCGGCAGCGTTTCCGGCGGCTGCGTTGAGGGCGCCGTCTACGAGGTGGCGCAGAAGGTACTGAAAACCGGGCGTCCGGAGCTGGTCAGCTACGGGGTCAGCGATGGCGAAGCTCTTTCCATCGGCCTGACCTGCGGTGGGACCCTTGAGCTTTTCGTGCAACCGGTAGACGCCGCCGCCTTCCCGCACCTCGGGCAGCTGGCCGATGCTGTCGGAGCACGCCAGCCCGTCGCGGTCGCCACCGTGGTGGCCGGCACGGCCAACCTGGGTGCGCGCCTGGTCATCACCCCCGCCGGGAGGTACGGGTCGCTGGGCGGCGACCGGCTCGACCAAGCTGTCACCGACGATGCCAGGGGGATGTTGGGCCTTGGCAAGACCGGGTTGCTTCAGCTGGGCCGTGACGGCGAACGCCGGGCCGAGGATCTGTCCGTGTTCGTCGAGTCCTACGCCCCGCCTCCCAGGATGATCGTCTTTGGTGCCATCGACTTCGCGGCCGCGATGGCACGCATGGGCAAGTTCCTCGGCTACCACGTCACGGTGTGCGACGCCCGGCCGATCTTCGCCACCAGCAAACGTTTCCCCGATGTCGATGAGGTCGTCGTCGCGTGGCCGCACAAGTACCTGGAGCAGGTTGAGGTCGACGAGCGCACCGTCCTCTGCGTGCTCACCCACGATCCCAAGTTCGACGTGCCACTGCTAACTCTTGCGTTGCGCACGAAGGCCGGCTACATCGGCGCGATGGGCAGCCGGCGAACGCACGAGGACCGGCTGCAACGGCTGCGCGAGGTCGGGATGAGCGAAGAGCAGCTGGCCAAGATGTCCTCCCCCATCGGCCTCGACCTCGGCGCACGCACCCCGGAGGAGACAGCCGTCTCGATCGCAGCCGAGATCATCGCCCGGATGTGGGGGGGCACCGGTCAGCCACTGACGGTGATGAAGGCGCCAATCCACCGGGAGCCGTTGGCGAGTGTGCCGACACTGTGACCGTTGCGCACAGCCATGACGCGTTGCCGACAGCCGTGACCCGTTGCCCGAGCCAGGACCCGTTGCGCACAGAAGTGATCACGGCTCGGCTGAACCACGTCCCCCGGGGCCGGAGTATGAAGACTGCCGGACTTGTTCTCGCGGCGGGTGGCGGCTCCCGCCTCGGACGTCCCAAAGCCGAGATCGTGGTCGAGGGGCGACGACTGGTGGACCTGGCGATCGAGTCATGCATCCGTGCGGGGCTGAGCCCGGTAGTCGTGGTCCTCGGCGCCACCTGGCTGACACCCATGCCGGCAGCCGACAGTCCCGACGGCGGCACCGCGGAGGTCTGGCTGGTGGAGAACACCGACTGGGCCACCGGCCTGGCGTCGTCCGTGCAGGCCGGTCTTGCCGCTCTGCCGGCCGACGTCGACATCAACGCCGTGGTCGTCACTCTGGTCGACACCCCCTCGGTCGGCGCGGAGCACCTGCGTCGCATCGGTTCGGCTCTGCGCGGTGGTGCAACTGCCGCCGTCGCAACCTACGAAGGCACGGCGCGCACTCCGGTGGGACTGACCCGCGAGGTCTGGGCCGACGTTGCGGCAACCGTCACCGGGGACGAAGGGGCGCGCGGATGGCTGCGCACCCACTCGAACCTGGTCACCCACGTCGAGTGCGCCGACCTCGGCTCGTGGACTGACATCGACACCTCAGCAGACCTGCCCGGCTGACCTGCCCCACTGCCCTGCCTCCGGTTTCGGCAAGCCATCAGCCTGCGCAGGGTGCGGACTGACCCTGTCCAACTGCGGATCTGTCTCCGTTCGGCAGAACGTGATGCAGACGCACCGTCGAATTGAGCCTTCGAGGGGATTGCCTGGTGCCACTTGGCAGGCGATCCTTTAACCCAGAACCAGCCGACCGAACGGTCGGACGGTTCTCCGGAACCTTCCGAGGGAGAAGAAGAGCCGGCGTCCATCTTCGCCGACAGGTCGACCGTTGTATCGACGTTTGACAGGCGGTTCTCCAGGCTGACAGTTGACATGCGGTTCTCCAGGTTGACTAGTCGTGCCGGAGGGTCTGGTTCGATGAGCCTGAATGCGCTGGCGAGATGTGTGGAACGTCGGGTTTGGCGGCAGCCCTGTCGGATGAGCAGACCAGCCAGCTGGTCAGCTCGCACCTTCCTCGGGGCGCCTGGTGTAGAGCGCGACATAGCGCTGGCAGGCGACTATGGCGCACCCCGCACACTCGGGACCGATCTCCTGTGGCGCTATCTTGCTGGTGGTGACTTCATAGCCGAGGTCGGAGTACAGATCGACCAGCTCACCGGCCCTGTTGGCTTCGGCCTCGAAGCGACGCTGCCAGCCTGCCGTCTCGAGCTCGAGGTCTTGCGTGCCGCTGACCTCGCGCTGCTGTCCGACCGTCGACATCAGGAGGCTCCGGCACCGACCAGATCGGCGCGCCCGGCCGCCGGCGCGCCCTGTTCGGCGAGCCTGTGGACCTGGTGTTGGGCAAGGGCGCCGGCGCCGAGTGCAGCGACGAACTGCACCAGGTCTCCCTCTGGGACGTTGATGTCACCTGGGACCGTCTCCCTGATTGCACTGACCATGGTCGGGAAGCGCATGATCCCGCCGATCAGGGTGACCTCGGGCTCCATCTTGACGCGTTTCATCAGCTGGACGGACTTCCCGACGAGGGAGGCGATCGCGCCATTCATGATGTCGGCGGCGGCGATCCCCTGGGACAGGTGATTGATCACCTCGGCCTCGGCGAACACGGTGCACACCCCGGAGATCGGAACGACTATGGACGAGGTCGCAGCCAGCGCTCCGATCTGATCGGCGTTGAATCCCATGTAACGGGCCGTCTTCTCCAGGAAGGCACCGGTGCCGGCCGCGCACTTCTCGTTGAGCCGGAAGGACTTCACCTGCCTGGACTCATCGATCCGGGAGGCCTTCACCGCGTGACCACCCACGTCCAGAATCGTCTTGGTCCCGGGGAACAACGCGTGCGCACCCCAGGCGGCAGCGGTCAGCTCGGTGACGTTCAGCTGGCTGAAGGCCACCTGGAAGCGCCCGAATCCGGTGGCAACGACGTAGTCGAGGCGGTCGCGGCCAATCCCGGCGTCGGCAAGCGCGCTGCCCAAACACTCCTCGGCAGCCATGCCGGGCTTGTAGCCGGTACGCAGTATGGCCCGGCCGATGATCAGCTCGTCGTCCAACAGGACAACCTTGGTATAGGCACCCCCCACGTCGATGCCCGCAGTGATGGTCATACCCGCACCTCCGTTCGGCGAGCCGGGCTACGGCCTGCCACGATTCGATCCATTGCGAACAAGGCGGCGCCTACTGCGCCCATGTAGTGGGAGTCATCGCTGACATTCACCTCGAAGCCGAGCTCCTGGTTGAGCACGCTGACCATGCCCACATTGCAGGCCACGCCTCCCGTGAAGGTGACCTCCCTCTCGATCCCGACCCGGCTCAGCAGACCGATCGAGCGGGACACCACAGAGTGGTGGACACCCAGGAGGACGTCTTCGACCTTCTTGCCCTTGCCGATCAGCGAAAGGATCTCACCGTCGGCGAAGACCGTGCAGGTCGTGGTGATCTTTACGGGGCGACTGGACAACAACGCGGTGGGACCGAGCTGGTCGAGCGGCAGGTCGAGCGCCATGGCCGCGGCCCCGAGAAAGCGCCCGGTGCCAGCGGCACACTTGTCGTTCATGAAGAAGTCGAGGATCTCTCCGGTAGGGCTCACCTTGATGGCCTTGGTGTCTTGTCCTCCCATGTCCACGACGGTGCGCGTCCCGGGGAACATGTGCACGGCCCCTCTGCCGTGACAGGAGATCTCCGTGGTCTGGGCATCACCGAAGGTCACCTTGTATCGGCCATAGCCGGTCCCGACGATGAAACCGACGCCCTCTTCCTCCTCGTGGATGTTGCCTTGCTGCAACGCCATCTCGTAGGCGGTCTCGGCCGCCACCGTCACGTTCGAACCAGTCGAGACGAGGGCCCGGCCGACGATCTGTAGATCCTCGTCGATGATCACTGCCTTGGTCTGGGTCGAGCCAACGTCGACCCCTGCTGCATACGTCATTGTGTGATCTCCTCCTTGGCCGTCAGGCTCTACCGGTGGGCGCACCAGTGGAGGTGAGCCTCTGTCTACGCGTCGCGAGCCCCTCGAAGAACGCATCTACCCGGTTCTTGAGCTGCGCCTCTGAGACCACACGCTTGTCCATGTGGTCTGACTCCACGAACAAGGTCGCCACATCGGTGGCCTCCATCACGGCGCGGCGGTTGTCGGCCAGCCCCGTCGAGACGGTCCGGCACGACTTGATCGGGTGGTAGACGATGCCGTCGATACCGTAGGGCTCGATCATCTCGATGAGGTTCTTATCGGAGTAGAACATCGAGTCCATCGAGTCCCGGACGGTGACCAGGAGCCCCTCGGCCAGGCTCTCGAGGGGATGCTCGAGGTCATACTCATACCCCAGGTTTGCTCCTCCGGAGGCGAACCAGAGATAGCTGGAGCCGACGAAAGAGCCGCCCCACTCGGTGAACATCTCGCTGAAACGTCTGAAGATCGGGTAGCAGGGAACGCCGACGAACGCCAGGCGGTACTTCTCCTCGAAGGGTGTGCCGATGCCGTTGGCGGCTTTGTACTCCATCTCCTCCACGAGATCGGTGAAGTACTTCGCGCCCTCGGGACGTCCGCGGTAGCCGTTCATCATGCCCAGGAATACCGTGCCGTCGGTCACCGCGTTGTAGACCGCGGGCGTGCTTTTGTTGAGCTCGATGAGACGCTTCCACTTCCGGCTCATGGTGTTGGTGTGTGCCATGGTCTCGCGCAGCTTGTCGATGTCGAAGCGTCTGCCCGTCACCTGCTCGCAGAGCTTGATCAGCTCATTGATCTGGCCCGCGACATACTTGCGGTCGTTCTCGAAGTCGACGTGCCCCGGCCAGGTCAGCCGCCCGGCAGCGCGGCTCCCGGGGATGTCCATGGTGAAGGTCGGGACGTGGTACATCCGTTCCCAGATCTCCGCCCACTTGACGTAGGTGTTGCAGGCGTTGGTGTAGACGGCCAGCGACGGCGGCGGGATCTTGCCCATCGGGTGGTCTCCCCCGCGGAGCTGGAGCCCGACGTCCGCCTTGACGTAGCCGCAGACGTCAGCGGAGAAGCCGTAGTCCTCGGCCTGGCCGATGTAGTCGTCGGCAACGTGGCGCACCGCCTGCTGGAGCCCGTTGATCTCGGGGAAGATCGTGTGGATGTCAAAGCTGCGCAGGATCTCGGCGAGGCTGCCCATGACGAAGACGTAGGCGGAGTGCTCTTTGCGTTCGGGGGCGCTGGTGAGCTCGCCGTACCACTCCCTGAAGAGTCGGTTGCCTTCCTTGTTGCCCCGACCGACGATCGAGGTACCCCTCTTGTCGACCGGTGCATCCTGGATGAGCTGTGAAGTACTGGACATGGTGGTATCTCCGTTCAGGCAAAGAGCAGGTTCTCGATGAAAGTCTCGAGCTGGATCTGAAGGCTGTCGAAGTTCGTCATCCGCTCTTCGAACTCGCTGACGAAGTAGGGAATCCCCTCATCGTCGAGCGCTTTGGTGTAGGCCACTACCTCGTCCAGACCCGGCTCGCACATCTTCGCCGCGGTGATGATCGCCGCCCCGGCTTTCGCGTCCTTGATCTGCTCGAGGAGCATCTGCTCCTTCGGCTTGCGTAGGTCGTGCTGCACGGGACTGTAGGAGGAGTTCTCCAGATAGGCCTCGGCAAGGTCGGCAAGCGGATCGTCACCCACCGGGATGTCGTCGAGGATCCACCTCAGCCCGACAAGAAGGTCGTCATCCACGACGTAGGAGAACTGCGCGATGGTGTGCAGCAGATCCAGCGGTGGTTGCTCGCAGAAACCGCCCGTGAAGACAAGGCGCATCCGGTCCTGCGGCGTTCCAGAACCCTTGCGGATCTGGGGAATCGCCCACGCCAGCAGCTGGTTGTGCTCCTCGCGCGGGATCATCCCGCCGACAGCCATCAGGCAGTAGGCCTTGTCCACGGACAACAGCCAGGGTGTCTCGCGCTTGATCTCGTACAGCTCTCGCAGCAGGCGCCGGTTCTCGTTGAAGACCCCCATAGAATTGCGAAGCAGCTCCGGGGTGATCGAACGTCCGGCAACCGCCTCTACCTCTCGGGTCAGCCGGGCGTACTCGCCCCGAAGATAGGTCGACGCGTGGGCCGAGTTCGCGTTCTGCGGCAGGTAGAGAATCTCGCAGGGATACTCGAAGTTCCTGCCGAAGACCGCGGCAAGATTACGGGCCGAGTCGCAGATGGGATGCGACACGAACATGTCGAGGACGACCCGGCCGCTCAACGCGAGCTCCAGCGACGTCTTCAGGATCGAGCAGAGGTAAGAGCCGAAGTGGGACTCCCCCTGACGGGCCTCGACCGGAGCCCCGCGCACCTTCAACGGCAGCATGCCCGCGGCGTGCACGATCTCCTCGGGGAAGTAGACCTGGAAGTGGCCGACGACCTTGCCGCCGGCGTCGCGCCACCGCTGCACGGTCGGGAAGTCGGGATCCTCAACCAGATCCCTGCACATCCCGATTGCCTCTTCCACCGACATCGACTGGTAGTCATCCAGGACAGAAGGCATGGTCACCGCCATCACCTCTTCGCTGTCTCGTCGGAGCTGTCCGCAAACGCTGACAGGTCCTCATCCAGCGCCTTCCCGCACTGACCGCAGTAGCCGAACTGAGAGGGCATGAAGCGGGCCCCGCACTCGGGACAGCTCTTCGCATAAGACCCCCAGGGGAACTCCGAGGATCCCTCAGGTGATGCCGCCTGCTCACGCAGCATCTTGTAGCCAGGCTTGCGCTTCTCCACGAAGGCGTTCATGCCCTCGATCGGCTCGAAGCTCGAGTAGTGGGTGGAGAGCCAGTCGCGGGCGTGACCAACGGTCTGGTGCCAGGACAGGTCCTTCCAGAAGTTCACCTGCTGCTTGGTGTAGCGCTGGCACTCGGGGAACTGTTCGATCAGGTCCTTGACGATCGAGTCGACGGCCTCGTCAAGCTTGGACAGATCGATCGAGAACCCGTCCAGTCCCTTCTTGGCCTTGGCGATCTGCTCGGGCGTGGCATGGACGATGAATTCCCCGTCCTTCACCACCGAGGGGACGACCTCGTTGACCAGACCCCAGTCCAGCGCCTGGTAGGCCGTAACCGGCCTGTTCAGCATCAGCATCCACCGGGCACGCCGGTCGCCGACGAAGATCGGGAGCCACTGAGTCGCGCCGCCGGCGGCCACACTGCCCACCTTGGTGCCGACCTGGCCGACATAGGCATGCTCCGCGATGACCGAGAGGTCACAGGCAAGGTGGCTCTCGTTGCCACCTCCGACCGCCATACCGTTCAGCCGGCCAATCACGGGCTTCCCGCAGTTCAGGATGCTCTCGATATAGGCGCTGAACAGGCCCATGTACTTCCAGTAGTCATGAGGCGACTTGGTGTACACGCGTTCGTATTCCTTGACGTCTCCACCGGTGCAGAACGCCTGCTGGCCACTGCCGGTAAAGACGATGGCCGCGACCTCGTCGTCGAAGGAGGCTTCCCGGAAGGCCGCAGCCAGCTCGATCAGCGTCCGGGTGCTGTAGCAGTTGTAAGACTCAGGGCGGTCGATCGTGATCCGGGCCACCCAGTCGGCCTTCGTGTAGCGGATCTCGGTGTACTCCACCGCAGGAAGTTGCTCAAAGGTCATCAGGGGATTCTCCTAGCTTGCGCGGCACCTGTGAAGTACTACATCTGCTTGACGGTTCGTGTCTAGAATGTAGTTAATCACCTCGTACCACGCCCGTCAAGCACCCCTGATAAGAACTCCCGTCGGGGCCATGGCGGAGACCAGAAAGGGCGGCATCGCCTCAAGAGCCCACCGTTGGCACGGGCAGGAGCCGGGCGGCGCAGATGTCCCTGCGGGTATGGCGATGGCGCCGCTGCAGGCTGAGATCGCGGCCCAGCGGGGGTCCATATGGGGGCCCGGCTGCGGACCGGCTGCGGACCGGTTGAGGTCAGGACGGGGACCAGCTGGGGTCAGGATGGGGGCCGGTTCGGGAGCCTGCGCGTACGACTTTCAGGAGAGCAGGCTGCGGCGCGTTCCGTCGGTGCGCCCGGCCGGACGCGAAAGGACGGCGGTGACACCTGCGATGGTGACCCCGCTCTCTGCAACGATCACCGGGTTCAGCTCCAGCTCGGCGACCTGCGGCAGATCGTCGGCCAGGCACGACAGCCGGGCGATGACGTCCTCCAGCCCGGCGACATCCAACGGCGGAGCACCCCGGTACCCCGTCAGCCTCGGAGCGGCCCGGACCGAGCGGATCAGGTCGCCCACGTCGATGTTGGTCAGCGGGGGGATGCGGTACGCGATGTCCCCGAGCAGTTCTGATGCGTCACCGGCAAGCCCGAACGAGACCAAAGGCCCGAACAGGCCGTCCTCCATCGTCCGAAGCACGCAGGAGACGCCCCCCGGAGCCATCTGCTGAACGGTCAGCCCATAACAGGCCAGCAGGACACAGACGTCGTCGGTCGCCAGCTGCACGCGGGCGTTGTGGTCGACCCCGGACAGCAGCTGCTCGATGAGCTCGCGAGCACCCGCGCGGTCAACGCCAGGAGGGTCAACCCGGACCCCTGACTCGCGGTGCCGCCACTGCGCATAACGGACGACCGAGGCCAGTGCCAGGACGGCGTCCTCCGGTGTCGGGTACGCCGGCAGCGAGCGCGCTGGGCCGCCTTTGGCCCGCGGCGACCCGCGGTTCGCCTCGACCTTTGTGACGTCCCCCTCGACACTTGTGACGCCACGCACGCCCAGCAGGCAGGCCACGGTGGTCTTGCCGCTTGCGGCGGAGACCTCGGACAGCGCGTACAGCACGTCAGGGCTGATAGCCCCCAGCGGAGGGATGAAGCAGGCCACCACCGCATCGACACCGCCGTCTGCATAGCAGCGTTCGAGCGCCTCCCGGAACTCCTCGATGGTGGGCTCCGAGCGAACGGTCACCGGCTCCGCACCCACCACCAGCCCCGCGGTGATGGCCGCGTCGGCGACCAGCACGGCCATGGCCTGCGAGTTGCCCACGACGCCGATGCGCGGCCCCGCCGGGAGCGGCTGATGCAGGAGCAGCTGAGCCACGTCGAAGAGCTGGTGCATGTTGTCGACCCGGACGACGCCGGCCTGCCGCAGCAGGGAGTCAAGTGCCTCACGCGGTGCGAGCGAGCCGCGGACCACGTGACCCGGCGGGACGCCGTACCCGCTGACCCCGGACTTCACGACGATGACGGGCTTCTTACGGGACAGCCGCCGGGCGATGCGGGAGAACTTGCGAGCGTTCCCCATGCTCTCCAGGTACAGGCCCACCACTGCAGTGCCGGGATCCTCCTCCCAGTACTGCATGCAGTCGTTGCCCGACACGTCGGCTCGATTGCCGGCCGAGACGAAGCTCGATACTCCCAGAACCCGCCGGGCGGCCGAGGCCAGGGCGGCCACCCCGAGCGCACCGGACTGGCTGAACAGGCCCAGGCCCCCGACCGGAGGCAGCTGACCGGCCAGGGAGGCGTTGAGACGTACCCGCGGGTCGGTATTGAGCAGGCCCATCGAGTTGGGGCCGATCAGACGCATGCCGTTCGCGCGAGCGACCCGAACGAGCTCGCGCTGGCGGTCGAGTCCTTCCGCATCCATCTCGGCGAAGCCTCCGGACATCACGATCAGCCCCCGCACGCCGGCGTGACGGCAGTTGTCCACCACCTCCAGTACCGCGCCGGCGGGGACGACTACCAGGGCCACGTCCACGGGGCCGGGCACCTCACGGATGTCCGCGTAGCACCGCACCCCCTGGAGCTCGGACGCCGCCGGGTTTACTGCGTACACCTGGCCGGTGAAGCCTGCCTCGATGACGTGCTGAAGCACCCGTGAGCCGATCGACTCCGGGTGGCGGCTCGCGCCGATCACCACGATCGAGCGTGGCTGCAGAAATGCCCTCAGACTCGTGGCCTCGGATCCGTGTTCACGCGCCTCCATCACCGCCAACGACCGGTCGGTGGGGTCGATGTCGAAGGCCAGCGCGATGACTCCATGGTCGAAGTGGTCGGTCACTCCGTAGCCCGCCTCCCGGAATACGGCGACCATCTTCCGGTTCTGCGGAAGGACGTCTGCGACGAACCGATGGATGCCCCGCTCGCGCGCCGCGGCGGCGAGGTGCTCCAGCAGCACAGACCCCAGCCCCCTGCCCTGATGGGCGTCAGAGATGTTGAAGGCGACTTCCGCCTGCTCCTCGTCGACACGATCGTAGTTCGCCAGGCCGACGATCTGGCCGGCGATCAGCGCGACGATCGCTACCTGGTTGGTGTGGTCGACGTGGGTGAACTGTTGCAACAGCTTCTCGGTCAGTGTGGGCATAGGTGTGAAGAAGCGTAGAAAGGTGGATTCCGGCGACTGCGCAACGTGCATGCGCTGCAGGGACTCGGCGTCCGCTGGAGTGATCGGCCTCAGGTGGGCGGTCCCGCCGTCCCGCAACACGACGTCCGCATCCCAGTGCTCCGGGTAGTCCCCGCTGGTGTCGGCCGGCATGCACCCAGCCTAGTGTCGCGACTCTTTGGCCGCCGGCTCTGATGTGAGCTCTCTGCGGCAACTGCTTGACGTCACGGAAGTTGAGTGATTAACTACCCGGCACAAGCGATGGTCCACGAAAGTGTAGCACTTCTCAGGTGCGGCACTTCTATCAGTCGCGCCATCTTCTGCGCGGCGGGCTATGACTCAACAGAGGAGCACAGATGAGTGCCATCAGCAGCAGGGACGTCCCACGCCTGTCCATCACGGGCCAGGACCGCAAGTCATGACGGCCACGAACACCAGCCAGGTCGGCAGGGTAGATCTGTCGGCGCAGAGGATCTTGGCCAGGCTCGAACGCATCGACGTGTGGTCACTGGCCTCCGTCTTCATCGGGATCATCGGCCTCGGTTTCCTTTTCATCTTCTACGACATCTTCGTCATCAACGTCTCGTTCATCCAGACATGTGTGGCGATCAAGCCCGGCTGTACCCCGAAGACAGCCCTGGCCTCGCTGTCATTGCCGGTCGTGCTGAACCTGCTCGGGTACGTTGTCGGCACCCTCGTGCTGAGCCCGCTGGCGGACCGGTTCGGAAGACGCAACATGCTTCTGGTCACCATGGTGATCACCGGTATCGGATCTCTCTACAACGCGTTTGTGCCGGACTACCTCAGCTTCAACATCGCCCGGATCATCACCGGTATCGGCATCGGCGCCGTGCTGGCCATCGTCAACACCTACATCAACGAGGTGGCCCCACGTCATTCCCGGGCCAAGTACACGACCGTCATCTTCGTGATGTCCGCACTCGGCGCGCTCATGGGCATCTGGCTCGGCCTCATCCTCACGACACCGGCCACGCCGTGGCCACTGGGCCTGCCGTTCGCCATGGCAAGCAAGACCTTTGAAGACGGCTGGCGATGGATGTACGGCCTCGGGGCCCTGCTCGCCTTCATCTCGGTGGCGCTGCTGTCCAGGCTGCCCGAGTCGCCGCGCTGGCTGATCAGCCAAGGCCGCATGGCTGACGCCTCGGCAATCGTCGCCGACATGGAACGCCGGGCCGAGCGACACGGCGCCCTCCCCGAACCGAACCTCGCCGACGCCGAGTCCGAGGTGGCCCCACCGTCGCGAGTGCCCTACCGGGAGCTGTTCAGCTCGGTGCTCTACCGGAGGCGCATCATTCTGCTGTTCCTTGTTTGGTTCATCGGCTACATCACCGTGTACTCCTACGCCGCCGGTTTCACCACTGTCCTGGCCTCGCTGGGATACCCACATCCCGAGGCCGGCATCATTGCGGCGGTCGGCACCCTGGGCTTCGTCGCCGAGGCGATCGTCATGTCGTTCCTGGTAGAGAAGCTGGAGCGTCGTTACTGGTTGCCGATTGCGGCGGTGGTGACCCTCGTCGGAGCCTTGCTGATCGCCGAGGCGGGCACGTCGATCGGTGTCTCCTTCATCGGCGCTTTGCTCATCTTCGCCGGGTTCAACATCTGGATCTCACCGACCTACGCGATGACGGCCGAGTCCTTCCCGACTCGCGCCCGCACCACAGGCTTTGCGCTGGTCGACGGTGTCGGGCATATCGGTGGTGGTGTCGGCGTACTCCTGATCGCACCGGTCCTGCCGCACCTGTCCGTCTTCGGCGCCCTGATGCTCATCTCCAGCTTCCTGGTGGTCGCAGCGATCCTGGCCCAGCTCACAACCCATACCCGCGGTCGGCCGCTGGACCAGATCTCACCGTGACCCTGGCGCACATCTCTCCGTGACCAGAACGCGGGTCACCCCTCTGGGGTGGCCCGCGTGACTGTGCCACCGGCCTTCCTTCGGTCAGCCGGCTTCAGCGGTATGGCGAGAAGTCCGGCTTGCGCTGCTCGACGAACGCCTCCGCGCCCTCAAGGCCCTCATCGCCGTGAACGAACATGTCGCGCCCGTCGGTGAACTCATCGGGCTTGATCATCGGGAAAGCGGCCTCCCGGATCGCTTGTTCGATCGCCTTGCTGGTGATCCGCTTGCGCCAGACGTAGGACAGGTCCGCGTTGTCCAGCGGCTTGGCTGACTTGGCTGCCTTCGCGGCCACCTCTTGTATGACGGCGTCATCGAGCTCCCGGCCCAGCAGCGGCTCCGCGGCGTCACTGACGTCGAGCGGCTGCGAGGCCACCGCAGTGAGCACGATCCGGCAGGCATCCACCACGGGACCGGTCATCTGCAGGGCGACGGCCACTCCCACCACGGGAAAGTCGATCGAGTCGCGGCTGCGAACCTTGACATAGGAGGACCGCCACCGGCCGGGGTCAGGCAGCCGGAGGATGGTGAGCACCTCATCGTCAGCCTTGGCCAGGTAGAACTTGCCGTCGTCCTGGTACATCGAGGCCACAGGCACCTCACGCTCACCCTCTGGTCCGACCAGGACCACGGTGGCGCCGAGCGCGATGGCGACGGGTGCCGTATCCGAGGAGGCAATCGCCCTGCAACGGGTGAAGGCGGGAGCGACCCGGCATACGTCTCCGCCCTTCTTCATGCAGAAGCCCACGGCCTGTCGCCACTCGAAGCTCTCGTCGTAGTAGTTGCAGCGGGTGTCGACGCACAGGTTGCCACCGATCGTGCCGGCGTTGCGCAGGGCCGGCGAGGACACGAGAGCCGCCGCGCGGACGTAGCCCGGATAGGCGGCACCCAGCTGCGGGTGGGCGATGACCTCGGACAGGGTCACGCCGGCACCGATGTCGAAGCCACCGTCGGCGGTGGCACGCACCTCGCGCAGCTCGGCCAGGTGGCCGAGGCCGACGAGGATCTCCGGCTCCATCTGACCACGCTTCATCTTCGGCAACAGGTCGGTGCCCCCGGCGACGAGCCTGGCCCGTCCGCCGTGCTCCGAGAGCATCCGGGCCGCCTCGGTGACAGAGCCGGGTCGCAGGTAGCTAAACCGTGGTAGGCGCAGCATCGGGACGAGCCACCTTGTCCATAGTCGGGTACGGAACATCAGGGAAGGTCTTCGGGCCGAAACGCCCTACGCGACCCTTGGCCAAGTCATCGAGCGCACGCATGATCTTGTCGGGGGTCACCGGAACCTCGTCAACCCAGACGCCCAGGGCGTCGTGCACGGCCGACGCGACGGCCGGGATGACAGGCAGCAGCGGACCCTGGCCGACCTCCTTGGCGCCGTAGGGACCCTCCGGATCGAGGGTCTCGACGAGGATCGTCTCCACGTCGGGCATCTCAAGGAAGGTGGGCGACTTGTAGTCGAGCATCGAGGGTTGCTTGTGCAGGCCGTGACGGTAGGCCTGGGCCTCCATCAGGACCTCGCCGAGCCCCATGTAGACGCCTCCCTCGACCTGTCCCTTGACGGCCAGGCTGTTGATCGAGCGCCCGATGTCGTGCGCGAGCCAGACCTTGTTCAGCTGAATCTCGCCACTGCGCGGATCCACGTCGAGATCCACGACCGCGGCCGAGTAGCTGTAGGCCGGGCTCGGCCCGACCCCGGCACCCCGGAAGGACCCACCGAGGTCCGAGGGCGGGGTGTACGTGCCGTGGGTGGAGAGCACCCCGAAACGCTCCTGGGCCAGCACTGCAGCGTCTTCGAAGGCGAACTCCCCTATCTTGCCGTCGCAAACCTCGACCTCCGATGGGCTGCAGCCCATCTGCTCGGCTGCAACGCCCACCAGGATCGCCCGCATCTTCCGGGCCGCGACAAGCGCCGCGTTGCCGGCCATGAACGTGACGCGCGAGGAGTATGACCCCAGGTCGACCGGGGCAAACCCCGTATCCCCTGTCACCAGGCGGATGTCGGTGGGCCACAGGCCGAGCTCCTCGGCCGCCACTGTTGCCAGTACCGAGTTCGACCCCTGTCCGATGTCGGTCGCACCACAGAAGAGCGTCACCCCGCCGCGGCTCACCTGCAGCACGCATTCGCTGTGCGGCATCTTGTTCCAGTAGATGGGCAGCCCCGCACCACACATGTAGCTGGACACCGCGAAACCCATCCCGTGCCCCGGACGCCGGACCCGATCCGCGAAGCCCGATGCCTGCACGACCCGGTCGGTGACCTCCTCGATGCCACACGACGTGATCCGCAGCGAGTTGACCGTTCGCGTGTGCGGCTTGACGTAGTTCCGCCTCCTGAGCTCGACCGGGTCGAGCCCGATCTCCTGGGCGATCTTGTCCAGGTGCACCTCGAGCGCGAAGCGTGGCTGGGGGGTGCCATGGCCGCGCTTCGGGCCGCAGGGCGCCTTGTTGGTGAAGACGCGCACTCCCTCGAAGCGGTAGGCCGGGATGTTATATGTCGTGGTCTGCAGAGCGCCCGTGTAGAGCGTCGAAGCGGGCCCGTACGAGCCGTAGGCGCCACCGTCGAGCGCTGTGCGGAAGTGCATGGCGAGGATCTTCCCGTCCTTGGCCACACCGGTGCGCACCCACATCAGGACCGGGTGCCGGCCACGGTGCGCGTAGAACACCTCTTCGCGGGTAAGCGTGCATTTCACGGGACGACCAGTGAGCATCGCCAGCTTGCACACCACCATCTCGTGCGAGAAGGGGTCACACTTGCCGCCGAAGCCACCCCCGATCGTCGCCGCCACCACCCGGATGTGCCCCATCGGCAGGTCCAGGACCTTCGACAGTGCCCGGTGCACGTAGTGCGGAGTCTGGGTCGAGGACCACAACGTGAGCTGATCACCGACATAGGTCGCCGTCGACGAGTGCTGTTCCATCGCAAGGTGGGTGTTGCCCTCGAAGAAGAAGACATCCTCTCGGATGTGGTCGGCGTTGGCGAAGCCCTCGTCGACGTCCCCGAACTCGAGCGCGGCGAGCCGATGGATGTTGCCGGGACCCGCGTAGTCATCATGGATCGGCTCGTCTGTGGGCGCCAGGAGCGCCTGCTCGATCGACTCGATCGGTGCGAGCGGCTGGTACTCGACGCGGATCGCGCGGCAGGCTGCCAGCGCGGTCTCCTCGTCCACGGCCGCGACCGCCGCCACCGGGTCGCCCACGAAGCGGACCTTCTCGTTCTCGAGAGCTCGCTCGTCCTGGGTCGTGGGCATGATGCCGTACTTCGTCGGAAGGTCATTTCCCGTGATCACTGCCGCCACGCCGGTCATGGACGATGCGCCACTGGTGTCCACCGAGAGGACACGCGCGTGCGGATGGGGACTGCGCAGGATCTTGACGAACAGCGTTCCGGCCAGCTCGATGTCGTCGGCGTAGGCGGTCGCGCCAGTCAGCTTGCCCACCACATCCACTCTCGGCAGGGGCTTCCCGACGACCCTCAGATCCCCGTCCGGCCGCAGGTTCTCACCTAACTGCGTGGTTGTCGTTGTCATGCCAGCGCCCGGCCCGCCTCCTGGACGGCCTCCACAATGCTGACATAACCGGTGCAGCGGCAGAGGTTGCCGGCCAGCGCCTCCTTGATCTCCCCCTGGGACGGCGCGGGGTTGGCGTCCAGCAGCGCCTTGGCCGTCAGCACCATGCCGGGCGTGCAGTAGCCGCACTGAACGGCACCGGCATCCATGAACGCCTGCTGCACAGGATGCAACGTGGAACCGTTGGCAACCCCTTCGATCGTGGTGACCTCCGCACCCTCGGCCTGGGCCGGCAGTACCAGGCAGCTCAGCTTGGGAACATCGTCGATCAGCACCATGCACGCTCCGCACTCCCCCGCCTCGCACCCGTGCTTGGTCCCGGTGAGCCGCAGGTCCTCGCGGAGCACCTCCATCAGCGTTGCGTACGGCTTGACGAGCAGCTCACGGTCCTGGCCGTTGACGGAAAGGCGCAGAACCTCCCGGCTGCCGATGGCGCTGGCCAGTGCTTCGCTCATCTGCGTTCCTCTGCTGAGACATAGCCCGATGTCTGGAAGATGGGGCTCCGGTGAGACGTACTACATTGTGTTCGACCATCGTTCCGAACATGTAGTTAATCATTCACTGCCATGCCGCGTCAAGGGTCCGGATCAAGGCCTGGTAACGGGGTGTCCGTCGCCAAGTGGGATCAGACCATGCTCAGGCCACCGTTGACGCTCAGCGTCTGGCCGGTGATGTAGTCGGCATCGGAAGAGGCAAGGAACAGCACAGCCTTGGCGACCTCTTCGGGAGTCCCGACCCTGCCCAGCGGAATCGACCTGATGATCGCGGCCATCAGCTTCTCGTTGCCCTCGCTGACGTTCGTGAGCATCGGCGTGTCGGTCAGCCCCGGAGCCACGCAGTTGACGTTGATCCCCGCGCGGGCATTCTCCCGGGCCAGCGCCTTGGAGAAGGCGATCACCGCGCCCTTGGCGCCGGAGTAGACCGCCTCGCCGCTCGATCCCACCCGGCCCGCATCGGAGGCGAGCAGGACGACCTTGCCGGACCCGGCTTCGACCATGTGCGGGACCACGGCGTGCGCGCACGCGAGATGACCGCGGAAGTTGATCGCGATAACACGGTCCCAGAGGTCCTCGTCGGTGTCCAGGAAGGGCATCACCTTGTCCCAGCCGGCGTTGGAGATGAGGATGTCGATCTGGCCGAACTCCTCGATGGTCACCGCCACCATCGCGCGGACCAGCTCAGCGTCTGCCACGTCCACCTGAACGGGCAGGGCGGTGCCGTCCATGTCGCTGATCTCTTTTGCCACCGCTTGCGCACGCTCGAGCGAGAGATCACCGAGCACGACCTTCGCACCCTCGCGAGCCAGCCCGAGCGCGACTTGGCGGCCGATCCCGCTCCCAGCCCCGGTAACGATCGCCGTCTTCTGGTCGAACTTGCCGTTCAGTATCATCTTCTACGGTCCTTTCAGGAGGCCGTCGGTGTCGAGATCGCGCAGGATGGACAGCTGCCGGGAGGTCGGCGCCGAGGTGACCGGGACCGAGTCAGGGATGAGCAGGTCGAAACCTGTGGCATCGCGCACCTCGTCGATCTCGACGCCCGGATGAACTGAGACGAGGCGCATTCGCAGGCTCTCCGGGTCGAACCCCATGGTGCACAGTGGCGTGACGACCAGCGCAGGCCCGCCACCCGAGAGCCCGGCCGAGGCCCATTCGGCCGGTCCGCCCAGGAACCCGGGCCCGCTCAGGAAGTCGACCTTCTCCACGAAGGTCCGCCGGTTGTGCGACTGGGTGTAGATGAGCACCCTGCCGACGCGGGACAGGAACGGCAGTCCGACCGTGCCGGGCCCGCGCAGGCTCGGGCGGGAGTACTCCCCCACCGCCACGAGGTTGCAGTTGCCATACGCGTCGATCTGCAGTCCTCCCGCGAAGAAGACCGTGAGCACGTCACCGCGGCCCTCAAGGAGCACGACATCACTGAGCGGGATAGCCGTGTCTGCCCTCAGCAGGTCATAGTCGCAACATGATTGCACCACCGGGCTCAAATGCGGGTTGACCGAGCAGGTGCCGCCAGCGATGTACCAGAGTCCGGGCGCATGGGTGAGCTGAGCGAGTCGACAGGCAACCTGGGGAAGTGCGCTGGCGGTTCCCATCACGGCAACGTCGTCGTCCCGCAGATGCGCGGCGAGCTCGATCGCCATCAGCTCACTGCGAGACCAGGCCAGGTCATTCACCCCCGGATCATTTGTCACAGAGCCAACATTCACAGAGCCAACCGTCACAGCCATCTCAGCTCCCCTGTCCTGTACGGGCATCGGACTTCTGCCACTCGCCATAGCGCAACCCGGACAGGCGTGCAGATGCCTTTTCGAGGTACTCCTCTTCGGTAGCTCCCGTCACGTACTGCTCGAGGTACTCCTGTACTCCCTCGACGTTCCCGGCCATGCTCAGATACAGCTTTATCTGCTCTTCGTCGAAGTCGTAGGCACCATGTGAAGCGGTGGGATGGCAGCCTCCGGCGACCTCGACCACCCCCTGCACGAGGAAACCGGGGATCGTCGCGCCGACCGGGTGCCTGGCGATCTCCTCGGTGGACACCACCCGCTCGACCTGGAGCAGGACGGTCTTGGCAGCCTGCACCATCAGCTTGTCGACGAAGTGCGCTCCGCCAAAGACTGCGTTGCCACGCTCATCGGCAATGGAGGCATGGATGAGCGCCACGTCAGGGCGCAGTGGTGCACCCACGAGTACCTGGTCACCCGTGAAGGGATTCGTGGTCATCGCGTAGCTCTCCTGGTTCACCTTGGGGACGTCCGAGGTCTCCAGACCTGCCGGTAGCGCTATGAACGGCAGACCGCCCGCTCCCGCGTACAGACCGTGGGTGATGTAACCCTCGTCGCACTCGAGGATCCGGATGGTCCCCGACTCCGCAGCCCGCCGGAAGCACGGCGCCAGGCCGAGATGCTCGAAGCCGACGTAGGAGGTCGCTATCTCCTGGACGAGGCCGGCCCCCACGAGAAGATCGGCGTTCAGAGCGCCACAGGGGCTCGTCAGCAGACGTCGAATCGTGCGCCGCTGGCGGACGACCTCTCTGATCAGCGACATCGGGTTGTTGTGCAGGTGCATCCCGCCCACCGAGAGCAGCCCGACACCATCGGGGACATAACGCTCGACAGCCTCCGAGACTGAGAGAAGCTTGCTCATCGCGACCTCATCCTGTCCATGACGCCCTGTGTACTCATCGAGGCGTACTCATCGAGGCGTACTCATCGGGACCTAATTGCCTACAAAATCCTGCGACCGCGAGAACAGAATGTAGCCTATCATGAGGAGCGACAACCGCATCGTCAACCGAGCTCGACCGTGATGACGCGTATGAGGCATCCGACGCTGCAAGCGAGAACGAGGCAGGGAAGACCCGATGACCGAAACCGTCACGCGAGCGCGCACTCCCTTCGTGGCCGGAGGTCCGGAATCGCTGTTTCGGGTGGGCCCGGTGACCAACGACCGCGATCTCACCCGGGGGTCGATGCGCACCGGGGACTGGATGCTCAGTCCGGACGGGGAGCCGTGCCGTGGGTCCCTGGGTGTTCTGGCGGACGACATCCTCGGCTACGCCGTCGTAGCCGAGCGACCAGACGGTCACTGGGCTGTCAGCACAGAGATCTCGGTCGACTTCTGCTCACCCCTACCGGTCGACGGGTCGACGCTCTACGCAGAGAGTCACACGGTCGAGTTCGACCTGGTTGGCGGACTCTCCAGAGGTCGCATCATGGACCGGCTCGGCCGCACGATCGCGCTCGGCAGCGAACGCGTGCGCTTCGTTCCCGAGACGCCGTCGGCTCCTGCCTACAGCGGCAGCGCAGGCGTCCTTGTCGGGCCAGACCGGCTCAGAGATATGGGCGGTGTGCCGACGCCGGACCTGCTCCGGGCCATCACGCGACAGTACGACGGTGGCGCCACCGTCGTACTCCCGGCAACTCGCGGGCTGTCGAACCCGATGGGTAATCTGCACGGCGGAATCTCGCTGTGCGCCTCTGAGATCGCAGGACTGGCGGCTCTGCGATCCGGCTCCCATCCACTGGTCACGGCATCAGTCCACATCGCGTTCCTTCGCCCAGTTGCCGTCGACAGAGGGGTCACCTTCACCGCGACGGCTCTCCACCGGGGACGAAGCCTGGGGGTGGCCCAGGTCATCAGCCACAACCCGGCGGGCAAGGCCTGCACCATCGCGACCGTCACCTGTCACGACCCTTCGTGAGCTCAGCTTGAGTGGCCGCGCCACAGGCCTCGCCATATTATGGGCGACGATCGTCGCCAAAGACGATCAACGCCATGGAAATCACCGCAATAGAAAGGGAGCACCACGACTGTGGACGAGAGCATGTACCTGGGACCATTCGCCAAGAGCCTTGGCCTGGTTCTGGACACCGCCGATGGCGACGAGGTGACGGCGCACTGGACTGTCACCCCGCAGATGCACCAGCCCTACGGCATCCTGCACGGCGGCGTCCACTGCAGCGTGGTCGAGACCCTCGCCAGCATCGGCGCTTCGTTGTGGCTCGCTGACCGCGGCAAGGTCGTCGGCGTCTCGAACACCACAGACTTCTACCGGGCTTCCACGGCAGGCAGGCTCACCTCCAGCGCTCGACCGCTGCACCGGGGCAGGTCACAACAGGTCTGGCTGGTGGAGACCCTCGACGACCGGGATCGCACCGTGGCGCGAGGTCAGGTCCGTCTGCAGAACCTCAACCCGTAACCAAGCATCTTGAGGGCGCAGCTCGGGGGTGACCCCAGCGCCGCCGCAGGGATGCCGAACGACGCACCTCAGGGACGGCCAAGCAGCATGGCAACACCCTGCCCGACACCCACGCACAGCGTGGCGATCGCGTAGTCGAGTCCGTCGTCGGCCAGTGTCTGCGCGGCGGTGAGCGCCAGCCGTGCTCCACTCATCCCGAGCGGGTGACCGAGGGCGATTGCGCCTCCGTGCGGGTTGACGTGCGGCGCGTCGTCAGCGAGGCCGAACGCGCGCAGGACTGCCAGCGACTGAGCGGCGAATGCCTCATTGAGCTCGATCGTCCCCACGTCGCTCAGTTGCACGCCCGTACGCTCCAGCAGCCGCTTCACGGCCGGGACCGGGCCGATGCCCATGACCCGGGGCTGGACTCCGGCGCTGGCCGTGGAGATGATCCGCGCCATGGGCTGCAGACCGTACCTCTTGACGGCGTCCCCGGACGCGATCAGCAGCGCCGCAGCGCCGTCGTTGACACCTGAGGAGTTGCCCGCGGTGATCGACCCACCCGGAAACAGCGGCCGCAGGCCGGCCAGGACCTCGGCCGACGTCTCCCGCGGGTGCTCGTCGCGCGTCACCACGACCGGCTTGCCCTTCCTCTGTGGCACCGGCACCGGCACTATCTCTCGCGCGAGACGCCCGCTCACCTGTGCTTTCGCCGTCCGCTCCTGCGAGCGGAGGGCGAAGGCGTCCTGGTCCTCGCGGCTGATGTCGTACTCAAAGGCGATGTTCTGTGCCGTCTGCGGCATGCCGTCAGTGCCGTACTGCTCCTGCATCGCGGGGTTGACGAAACGCCACCCGATTGTCGTGTCATAGATCTCCGCCGACCGCGAATACGGTGACTGCGCCTTGGGTTGCACGAACGGTGCCCGGCTCATGCTCTCGACACCTCCGGCGATGATCAGGTCGGCGTCCCCGGCGATGATCGTGCGGGCCGCAAAGCCCACGGCATCGAGGCCGGAAGCACACAGACGGTTGAACGTGATCCCCGAGACCTCCGCGGGCAGTCCCGCCAGCAGTGCCGACATCCGGGCCACGTTGCGGTTGTCCTCGCCGGCCTGGTTGGCGCAGCCGAGCACGACGTCGTCGACGCTGGCCCAGTCAACATCGAGGTGCCGGCCGGTCAGCTCGCGGATGACGTGAGCAGCCAGGTCGTCCGGCCGGACGCCGGCCAGCGCACCGCCGTACCGACCGATCGGAGTACGGACCCCAGAGACGAGGTATGCCGTGCGGGCAGCACTCACGCCAAGACACCTGCCGGCGCGCGGGCCGGTTGTCCCTGAACGGCGTTGCCACTCATCGGGTTTCCCTTTCTGGTTGATCAAGCGCGGGCTGGTTGATCAGCGCGGGCTCGTTGATCAGCGCCGGCTGGTCGACCCTGCGCAGTCCGTGCCGGTATCGCTCGGCGTTGCCGACATACAGGCACACGGCCAGGTCGATCCACTCCGCCCGGTTGAGAACCACGGACCCGGAGCCCACGAGGCAGCGGTTCTCGACAGTGCAGCCCTCAAGGTGCGCATTGTGACCGACCACGCAGTCGTCCCCGATCATGGTGGCCCACTCCTCGGTGGCGTGAATGACAGTGCCGTCCTGGATCGACGTGCGCTCGCCGATGACGATCCGACCGAAGTCCGCCCGAAGCACCGCACCGGGCCAGATCGACGACTGTGCGCCGATCTCGACGTTGCCGATAACCACTGCGCCCGGGTGGACGAAGGCGTCCGGGTGAATCTGCGGCACGAGTGAGTCGAGGGCATAGACCGGCATGGCTCAGACCTCTTCCCGCCGGCTCGTGCCAGCCTCGAGGGGGACGCCGACCGTGACGCCGATGGGGAGCCGCGGCAGCCCGGCATACACGCGCATCGCGTTCCCGCCCAGCACGGCGGCCGCGACATCGTCATCCAGCAGGTCGGCCACCGCCGTGGCATTCTGCGCAGTCCCGGGCACGCCGGGCCAGTCGGTGCCGAAGATCCATCGGCAGGCAAGCTCATCCAGGTCGAACCGGGCGTAGTAGTCCGGCAGTCGCTTGGGCGGCAAGCCGGACAACTCGATCCATACGGTCTGGTGGGACAGCGCCATGGAGGCCGCCGCGTCATACCACTGGGTCCTGCCGCCATGGGCCAGGACGATGTCGAGCCCAGGGAAGTCCCGGATGACCGGCAGCAGGAT
>DASRUA010000255.1:0-2762 GCA_035655615.1 Dermatophilaceae bacterium | reverse complement strand
TCAGACGCGCCGATCAGGCTACCTTGGGCGACAAGACGTCCCCACGCGTTGCGCCTGCCTGCTGCCGTCTACTTGGCGATGGATGCTCCGTCCTTCTCGATGAGCCGCAGGGCGCCATCGCGATGCACCACCATCCAACGGCTGCTGGTGGCGGCGTGGCTTGGCGGCGTCTGGGCGACGGCTACCACGGCGAACACGTTGTCGTCCAAGTCGCGGTAGACGGAGGCGTCATGGCTCCATCGGAGGTTCGGCGACCAACTGCCCGTTCCTCGCCACGGGCGAGGTCTTCGGGTGGCACAGCCGGCCGACCGGAGTCGCCGCGGTGATCTTGCTCGTCACCGTTGCCGGGGGATGTTCTCGAGCATCTGGGTCGCCACCGTATGTGTCCTGGACCTCCGCGCGTTCATCTCGCGGGCGCCCCAGCCTTGGTTGGCCGCCACTAAAGAAGGCACGACCCACGATGGTGAGGATCGGTCTTTGCGCGCAGATTGCCGCCCGCGTTGGGAGTCCCAGCTACGTCACCGGCAACCTAGCTGTTCCATAAGCCAGGTCGGCGGACACTGGGGTGCCACGACCGCAGCCGCTGGGCTCTCTGCTGCGGGCGTGATCTTGCGCGATTGTCTTGTGGTTCAGTCCTTCACCCACGCGTACGCTGGAACGCATGAGCAGGCTCTTGGTCGCCACCCGGTTGGCGATCGGTGCGGTGGCCAAGGGCCAACGAGGCTACTTCGGCGCGTTGTCGCAGAATTGCGCAGGAGCGCCGACGGTCGTCGTCACGGTCGTGGCCGGAGCTCTGAACTATCTGGGGGTCAACCTCAAGTCAAGTGCCGATCGCCGCATGCGTCGAGCTGAGCTGGACGCAATGGGGCTGACCTAGGGAGGACGCTATGAATGGCAAAGGATGGCTTTGGCTGATTCTGATCGTTGTGGTGATCGTGGCAGTGGTCGTTGTGATGGGTCGCCAGCGTAAGACGAGACAAGCCGAGCGCGCTGATTCCCTGCGTTCGGAAGCGAGTGAGCAGTCCAGTCTCGTACGACAACGTGAGAGTAAGGCGGCGGAGGTTGACGCCCGTGCTCGTGCAGCGCAAGCCGAGTCAGATGCCAAAGCGGCCGAGGCAGAGCGACTGGCTCTGACGGCCGAGCGTCAGAAGGCTGAGGCGTCCAAGCAGCGTTCCGGCGTCGATGACCAGTTCCGCAAGGCCGACGAGGTCGATCCTCATCACGGCAACTCGCTCGCAGAGGAAGGCACCACCTCAGACAGGTCCGGCCACACCACCCCACCGGGCACCGGCACCGACGACAGGGATGCCGGAACGCCCCACTGACGCGCAGGTACTAATGGAGCAGGCCACTCCGGGCCCTGCTGAGAAAATTGCCGAACGTGGTGCTGGGTCTCATGGTCATGCTGCGTCGGTGCACGTCGCGATGTGGACCTGGTAAGCGGGGTCTTGTAGGCGTCGGACGACTTGGTGGGTGAGTCGTTGGGCGGTGAGCCTGCTCAAGGTGGTCGGGCCGGGGTCCTTGTACGGCTGGGCGGGGACCAGGACCCGGTAGGCGGCGAGCAGGATCTGGTGACCAGAGCGAACGATGGCCTTGGCGTCACTGCGGCGGCGCACGACCTGCCGGTAGCGTTCGGACAGTAGGTGCCCTTGGTGCGTGAGGCCGCGCTGGCGCACTGGACCAGTGCTCCGCGTAACCCACGTGGACCCCTTGCGGGTCTTGCCCGAGCCGGGTCTGCCGGCCGAGTCGCGTTGGCCCGGGCACATCCCAGCCCACGACGCCAAGTGCCCGGCGGTGGGAAAGGCGGCCATGTCGGGGCCGATGCCGGCGAGGATGACCTGCGCGGAGCGGTGGTCGACCCGGGGATCGCGGTCGGCAGCTCAACCTGGCCGACGAATGGGGGCCAACGCGGACTCGATCCGTTCATCCACGGCGGCGATGTCGGCCTCTTGGGCTTCGACGAGGTCCGGCATCCGCTCAACAGGAACCGTGGTGCTCGCGGAATCGGCCCGACCTGACACGCGCATCACATCGGCGGCGCAGGTCGCCGGCTTGATGCCGCTGTCTTGGAGCACCTTGTGGATCCGGGTGACACGCGCGGTGTCTCGTTGATGAGTGCTTTGCGGTACCGGATCAGGTCACGTAGCTGGGCCGTGGTGACAGGCGGGCGAAACATACCGGCGGAGGCAGCGGAGCCGGGATGAGTTGTAGCGAGGTCGAGGGCTTGGGTGGGTCAGGCGGTGGGTTCGAAGGTGACCCTTGTGGCCGAGGGCTTCGAGCTGGCGGAGGCGGCTGTGCTTGGCGCGTTCGGTCCCCATCCTGGTGTCGTGGAAGCCGGACCCGAGGTCAGCGAACTGGGTTTGGGGGTCGGATAGCAGGTGCCAGCGCAAGGACAAGTATGCATCTTCAGCACCGACCCAGGCTGAACTTGATCTCGAGGAGAATGGTAGTCGGGGTGGGTCGATCGCCCGCCGGTATGGACCGATGCGTATGGGTGAACCGGACCTTGGCGTCGTGCGCGTCCGGTAGCTCCCGCCGGTGCCCCGGTCAGCCATCCTCAACCGGTGATCGTTACGTCTGGCCGAGCGTCGTCGAAGCTGTGGGCCGGGCGTCGCACGGCGTTCCCGGCCCGCTGACGGCTCATTCGGAAGGCGTCAAGGTAGCGGCTCAGATCCGGGATCGGGTTGACCCTTGTCGGTATCACCCACATGCGCGGCGGCCTCCGGGACGAGATCGTAGGACCGCTGGTAGGTCTGGAAGAT
>DASRUA010000254.1:0-2561 GCA_035655615.1 Dermatophilaceae bacterium | reverse complement strand
CTCGAGCCCTCAAGTCCTACGACAAGGACTACCTGCTCAACCTGGCTGGCCTCTACCACATCGAGATCTGGGACGAGCTGATCACCAAAGACGCCCTGGTCGCCATGATTGCTCAGGCTGCCTGGAACTGAGCCACACCTGACGTCGAAAGAGAAGAAGGCGCGGTGTGCCCACACCCGCGTAAGCGCCTGAGAGCACCTTCGCTCACGCGGCCCTCACCGAGGCCGCACCACCGGCCTGGATCTGAGTTCAGCCAACGGCCTTGAAGGCGGCAAGCTCGGGGACGACTGCGATGTCATCTGTGATTCGCAGATGCCGGCTGATGTTTACCGTTGTCATCTCGAAGTGGCATCCTATATGGGTGCGGCTCCCCTGGAGTGACGTGCATGGGCGTGCCGGATGACGTCGGCGGGTGCCTTGCGCCGAGAGTGTTGCGGCGAGGGCCGTTCAGTCGCCTGCGGCGGGGGTGCTCCAGCCTTCGTGTCTTTCGACTGCGTGCACTGATGCGATTTGGAGCATCGCGATGAGCTCTTTGAGGCGTCGGGCGTTGTCGAACCACGGTTGATATCGGGCGAGCTGGTCCTGGCTGAGGAATTTGGTGACGGTCTTGCCGTCCACGGTGCGGGTCCACTGGATGTATGGGCCGTGGAGGGCAGGTGGGTCTGCCTTGCAGGCGCAGCCCCGTTTTCCGCAGCGCATGTTGCGGACGACCACGCTGCCGGGTAGCGCCCCATCGATCTGGGCCATGGTCTCGGCGATGCCGCGCCGGGTCGCTTGCCACGGCAGGTTCGGCTCGGCATCTGCCATTTTGTCGCTCCTGGTCCCTTGAACGTCCCCAATCGGGTCCCTACAGCGTACACGCTGTAGGGAGCGGTCATGAGGGCTGCGCGACAGATGGGAGCAGCGCTGATGGACAACCCCCAAACCGACAACGACAGCTTCGCAGCGAGCCGGGAGCGCTTCACCGAAGTGCTCGGGTGGCTGGAAGGGCCCGACGCCGCGGCGCTGAGCCATGCTGAGCTCGAGGACCAGCTCGATGCTCGTGGCCGGGAGTTGCTCCGCCGGATGTTCCAGGACCACCTGAGCCTGCGGGCAATGACCGAACGGCGCCTGGCAGACGTCCGTGACGCCCAGACCCGCGCCTATGGCGCTGTCGAGGCTGGCCATGCCAGGCCCTTGGCGACCGTCTTCGGGCAGGTCGAGGTGACGCGTCTGGCCTACCGCCGTCGTGGCCTGGCGAACCTGTATCCCGCCGACGCGGCATTGAACCTGCCCACGGAGCGGCACAGCCACGGGCTGCGGCGGCTGGCGGCTACCGAGGCATCGCGGGGATCGTTCGAAGAGGCCGCCGCCGCACTGGAACGCGCCACCGGTCAGCACCTGGCTAAACGCCAGGTCGAGGCACTGACCGCCCGGGCCGCCCTCGACGTCCAGGCGTTCTATGACACCCGAGTTCGCGAAGTCGAGCCAGGGGTCGAGTCCGACCTGCTGGTCCTGTCTGCCGACGGCAAGGGCATCGTGATGCGACCCGACGCGCTGCGCCCAGCCACCGCGAAAGCAGCCGCCGCCGGGGCCAACAAGCTGGCGTGCCGGTTGTCCAAGGGCGAGAAACGCAACCGCAAACGCCTCGCTGAGGTCGGCGCCGTCTACGACCTCACCCCGGTAGCCCGCACCCCCGCCGACGTGCTGGCCAGCAAGGCCGGCGACGCCCCACCCCCGGCACCCAAAGCTGGCGCGAAGTGGGTGACCGCCAGCGTGGTCGACGACGCCGCCACCGTGATCGCAAGAGTCTTCGACGAAGCGCAACGGCGCGACCCCAGCCACGCACGCCGTTGGGTAGCCCTGGTCGACGGCAACAACCATCAGATCGACCGCATCGGGCAAGAAGCCCAGACCCGAGGCGTAGACGTCGCCATCGTGGTCGACCTGATCCACGTACTTGAGTACCTGTGGGGCGCAGCGTGGTGCTTCTTCACCGAAGGCGACCCGGCCGCCCAGGCATGGGTGCACGACCGGGCCCTGGCCGTGCTCGACGGCAACGCCCTCAAGGTCGCCGCCGGCATCAGAGGCCGAGCCACCACCACACGCCTGAACAAGCAGAGACGCAAGAAGGCCGACGGCTGCGCCAAGTACCTGACCAACAAGGCGGACTACCTCGACTACCCGACCGCCCTGGCCGGAGGCTGGCCCATCGCCAGCGGCATCATCGAAGGGACCTGCCGATACCTCGTGGCCGACCGGATGGACATCACCGGAGCCCGCTGGAGCGTCAACGGAGCCGAAGCCGTTCTGAAGCTACGGGCCGTCCGCGCCAACGACGACTTCGATGACTACTGGAGATTCCACCTCAACAACGAACGACACCGAGTCCACGAGACTCGCTACGCCGACAAGACGATCCCGATCGCCGCATGAGTCCCTCTACGGGAGCCACACCCGTTTGAAATGGCTTCGGCGTGTCGTCACTAATGTTCTTGTGATGCGGAGCACGTCACGGTAGAGTTCGGTTATGCCTAAACGGGGTAGTGCGGTCCACGTATCGACCCACCGTCGCCACTACG
>DASRUA010000253.1:0-2247 GCA_035655615.1 Dermatophilaceae bacterium | reverse complement strand
AACGGCGTGCTCCACGATGAAGTCCTATCCCGCCTCGGCTGAGGCTGACCCCTCGGCACAGTTGCTCCGGATCCGGGTGCACGGTCCCTGGTTCTGCGGACTATCTGGACGCACAGTCCCTAGGTTTGTCCAGAAATCCGTCCACGGTCCCTAGGCTTGTCCGGAAATCCGTGCACAGTCCCTAGCGGGAGTTTCCTGGCTATTGGATCGTGAGCGGGTTCCACTGACGATGGACCGGACCGAAAACCTTCGTTGAGCTGCGCAGTTGCGCGTGTCGGTGTTGGACATGGGTGGTCGGAAAGTGTATTACCCATATATGCCATCGATTGTGGGTAAGAAGCGTGGGAACCAGACCTACTACTACCTGGTGGAGTCCGCCCGGGTGGACGGTAAGCCACGTATCGTCGACCAGCAGTACCTGGGTAGCGCCCAAGAGGTGATGGACCGCTTGTCCGGGGCGCCGGCCGGGAGCCCGGAACGTACCCAGCACAAGAAGTTCGGTGACTTGGCGGCGGTCTGGGGGATCCTGGATCGACTCGGGGTCGCGGAAGCGATCGACGATGTGTGCGGCACACGGCGATCGGATGCCGGCGCGTCGGTCGGGACCTACCTGGCGTTGGCCACGTTGAACCGGGTCGTCGCCCCGTGTTCGAAGCTGGGGTTCGCCGATTGGTGGGCCACGACCGCTGGGCCGCGGTTCACGAAGGTTCCCGTCGCTGCGACCGACCACCGCCGGTTCTGGGAAGCGATGGACACCCTCGATAGTGCCAAGCTTGCCGCTGCCGAACGGGCGATCAGTACCGCGATGGTGAGCGAGTTTGGCCTGGATCTGTCCGGGCTCGCGTTGGACATGACGAACTTCGCGACGTTCATCGACTCCGCCAACGACCGCGCCCCGATCGCCCAGCGCGGCCACGCCAAACAGAAACGCAACGACCTGCGGCTGGTCGGGTTGGGGCTGGTCGTGACCCGCGACGGCGCCATCCCGGTCGCCAGTCACACCTACCCCGGCAACCGTCCCGACGTCACCCAATTCGCAGGTGTACTCGACGAACTCACCGCACGCTACGGCGCCCTCTTCGCGCGCCCCGACCCCGACAACAGTGATACCGGCGGGTTGGGGCAAACGCCGACGGTGGTGTTCGACGCCGGACAGAACAGCGCCGCGAACTTCGCCCACCTCGCCAGCGCCGGCCTGCGCTTCGTCGGGTCGCTGCAGCCCAGCGACTACCCCGACCTGCTCGCCCTTCCCGCCCGGCGCCGCTGCCCGGTCGACCCCGTGAAGTACCCCGGGCTGAGCGCCTGCGACACCCAAACCCCGGTCTTCGGGACCGTGCGGCGGGTGGTCCTGACCCACTCCCCGACCCTGCACGCCGCGCAGGCCCGAGGATTCGACCAGACCCTGGCCAAAACCGCCCGGGCCCTCGATGAGCTGGCCGCGACCCTGGCCCGCGGCAAAACCCGCCGCGGACCTGCCACCGTCCAAACCAACATCGACACCATCACCAGCCCCCGCTGGGTGAGGCGGGTCCTGACCACCGAACTAACCGGGACCACACCCGCCACGATGCGACTGACCTGGCGCATCGACCCCACCGCCCGCAAGCAACTGGAGGCCGAGATCTTCGGCAAACGTCTCCTGGTCACCGACCACGACCACTGGACCACTGCCGAGGTCGTCGCCGGCTACCGATCCCAAAACGACGTCGAGTCAGGATTCCGCCAACTCAAAGACCCCAACGTCGTCGGGTTCTCCCCAATGTTCCACTGGACCGACTCCAAGATCCGAGTCCACGTTTTCTACTGTGTCCTCGCCCTCGCCGTCGCCCACCTCATGCGCAGACAAGCCCACCAGGGCGGCCTCGACCTCAGCGTCCGCGAACTCCTGACCAACCTGGGAGGCATCGAAGAAACCGTCCTGCTCTACCCCACCGGGACCAAAGGCCGACCCCGCGCCCAACGCATCCTCACCGACACCGACCCCACCCAGAAGCGACTGTTCGAGCTCTTCAACCTCGACGCCTACGCCCCACAACGCTGACATGGGTAATACACCAAACCAGCCCCCACACCCCACCTGACCTGCACAAACACCAGGCAAGAACGCGCTAGCCAGGAAGGTCCCGCTAGCGGCGATGCAGCCATGGCTTACCGCGGGCGTCGACTCGACGCAGGTCAAGTCCTGGCGGGTCACAGCCTTCTGGCGCATCACCGTGTATGCGCGAAGCCCCAGGTTGTCGCCGAGGG
>DASRUA010000252.1:0-2244 GCA_035655615.1 Dermatophilaceae bacterium | reverse complement strand
CCCAAAACTGTCGACGGCCCAGGACTGACTGCGCCATCGGATGCTCCCGTCAGGTTCCAGGCGCGGATAGTCCAAGCCCATGCCGTAGTCGAACCGGCACTTTTCCAACCCCATCACCTGGACGATTTGGCCGGCCACTCGCTCGATGAGCGCGGAGGGGGAGGAACTGCCCTCGGCAGCGATCTTGGCCGTTGCTTCCACCCCGTCCAGGTAGCCCAGGCGTGCGCTGGCCATCGCCTGTTGCTCCTTGCCCCGGTAAGCGATCTCGGTGACCGCGACGCCCACCCCCAGCAGGAGCAGGGTGGTTTGCACATCCGCAGCGGAGAAGATGGCCAAGCTCTCGTACGGCCGGGCCAGGAAGAAGTCGAACCCCAGCCCGGCCGACAGTGCGGCGAGCAACCCGGCCAGCCGGTCGCCGGCCGAGGCGACCCCCACGACCGCCAGCACCAGGAGCAACGCGGCGCTGGTGTTGGGGACACTGTCTCTGAAGGGAAGCAGGATCAGGCAGACCACCAAGGGGGCCACGAGCCCGGTTGCCAGCAACCGGTAGTGCCTGTTGAACCGATCCAGTACATTCATGTTAGTGCAGAGACCAGTACCGGGCCGTCAGCGTGTAAGGCTGATCGCCCTGATGGCGACGGGCATTCTCCGCCAAGTAATACCGGGTCAGTGGGTCGAGGTGGTGCATGTCCCACCACACCCGCACCCGGCCACCCGTGGTGTTCTTCGCCACCACGTCGCTGCCCGGGGCGCCTGGGCGCGTGAAGCGCCGAGTGGACAGCGGGAAAGTGCTGTGCAGATCAGTGAGAACAGACATCAGGAACCTCCAGACAGCAAACGCTTGGCAACCCTGACTGAGGCGAACAGCACCTGTGGTTCGGCACGCGGACTCCAGTCATCAGGTGGCCTTTGGGTCGGCCACTCGGTGAGTCTCTACCCCGCATGCGACGTGAGACAGAGTTCCTAACAAACTCCTAACGCCGGCCCGACGAACCCTGACGCGTTCCTAACAACTGGCCAATACAGCCTTCCCGATCCCGCTGTGGAGTAGTCGATACGGCTGTGGCGGAATTTGGCTGATCGGCTTCAGCCGTTGCCGGAAGCCGGGGCGTTGCTTCGGACCGGTCCGTTGGTAGGAGGTGCCCAAGGCGGCTTTCCGCTGTCAGCATGAGCGTCCCGGTGAACGAACGGTCAGCGGTACGGCCCAGAGCGCCGAAAAGGCAAGGTCAGCAATCACCGCAACGGGATCGTTCACCGGGCACAGTTCAGCGTGGCGGTGCGTGTGGCGTGCGGGGTTGTCAGCGTCCAGGCCTAGGACGGCTGGCCTACGAAGGCCTGTCGGCCGCCTACCCTGCGATGACCGTCGCATGATTCCAATCCCATCACCCCGCGGCCGGTCGAGGCCGCACGCTGGCAAGCAAAAAGAGTCCAACCCGGTACGCCCGAACCCGGCGCTCAGCGGCCACGCGGGCGGGCATCACACGGCGCATGAGCTGGTAGGCCTGATCGAACGGGACCGCGCGCTAAGCGGTGATCCCCTTGGCCTGTTCGATGACGACCACGAACGAGAACACTGGCCTGCTCCGTCAGTACCTGCGCATCAACGGGGCGTTTCGGCATCCCTGTCGTCGGTGGTGCTGGTGTCCGGTGGGGTGGTCTGGCCGGACCTATCTGAGGTGGTGCCCTCCTCTGCGAGCGAGTTGTCGTGATGAGGATCGACCGCGTCAGCCTTGCGGAACTGGTCGTCGACGTCGGAACGCTGCTTGGACGCCTCAGCCTTCTGACGCTCGGCCGTCAGAGCCAGTCGCTCTGCCTCCGCCGCCTTGGCATCTGACTCGGCTTGCGCTGCGCGAGCACGGGCGTCAACCTCCGCCGCCTTACTCTCACGTTGTCGTACGAGACTGGACTGCTCACTTGCTTCCGATCGCAGGGAATCAGCGCGCTCGGCTTGTTTCGTCTTACGCTGGCGACCCACCATGACGACCACTGCCACGATGACGGCGATCACCACAACGGTCAAAATCAGCCAAAGCCATCCGTTGCCTTTCATAGCGTCCTCCCTAGGTCAGCCCAATTGCGTCCAGCGCAGCCCTCGGGCTGAGCTTGAACTGGTTACCAGTCCTGTTCGCGAATATCGGTGCCATGGTGATCGAGGATCTGCGATCCCTGCGGCTTGCGGCGGAGTCAGCATAGAGGCAACAGGACCCGACCCTCAGTCCTTGTTTAGGGCGTCCTTGACCTTCT
>DASRUA010000251.1:0-2530 GCA_035655615.1 Dermatophilaceae bacterium | reverse complement strand
CGGGGGCTGAGAATCACCGTCCATCCTTGACTTGTGTCGTTCGCCTGCGGTCGCAGATCCCCCCTCGCGGCGTCGGTGGGATGTGAACCCACCCGGCGTCTCACCCAGGAAGGACGGGACTGTGCCCACCGATGCGCGCCGCGAGCACCGCTGTCCCGGTCCCGGCGAGAGCCGGGAGAGTCACCGGACGCCCCGCCATGGCGAGGATCAGTGCCTCCGAAGGACCGCTGACCTCGGCGCCGTCCCCTGCTGCCCATCCGGTATCGGTGGCGCGCAGAGACAACCCTGCCACCCGCTCCGGTACCCTTAGCCCCTTGTCAGGGAAGATCGTGCTGGTGACCATCCCCAACAGTTCCATGTCGTACGACCAGGGCAGCCCCAAGGGTCTTCTGATGTCTTGGAGATGGATCACCAGATCTGCGAGGACGTTCGCGGGTTGGCGGCCTGGTGGCACCGACCGGCGATGGATGCCGGATTGGTAGGACGCCAGAAGTTCAGGCACCGGGACAGACCCACGCAAGATCGCGTCCTGGTAGATGACCCTGTCGAGGCGGAATCCGGTGAGTGTGGTCAGGCGAATTCCAGTGAACAACGCAACACCGGAGGGTGTTGGAGGTTGTCGTGGGATCTGCTCGAGGTGGGGTTGGGACGCAGGGGCCGGCGCCGTTGATGGCGCAACGTCAGGAGTTTGGCCGGTTGATTGCCCTGGGGGTGAACAACTCCGAGGCGTGCCTCCGGGTCGGGGTCAACCGACGCACGGGGACACGGTGGCGTTTCGGGCGCACGATCACGTCCAGCACGGGATTCGAGCTGCACTATGCACCCGTGGCCATGACGAACACGAAGTCCCTGTCGGCAAGGTTCCTGTCCGAAGACGAACGGGTCCTGATCGGCGACCGGGTCCGGGCCGGCGCGAGCCTGCGGGCGATCGGCCGCAGGCTGGGGCGGGCGCCCTCGACGGTCAGCAGGGAGGTGCGCCGCAATCGGGACGAGTCCGGACTGTATCGCTCGTTCGCCGCCCAACGGATGGCGGTGGGGCGTCTGGTTCGTCCCAAGGAACGCCGGCTGGCCAGCGACCCGGTCTTGCGGGAGAAGGTCCAGGGGTGGCTTGACCAGCGTTGGAGCCCCGAACAGATCGCCCACACGTTGCGGCTGGAGCACCCCGACCGCCTGGACTGGCACCTGGTCCACGAGAGCATCTACCAGGCGATCTACGCCAAGGACGGGCCGTTGGGGCGGGACCGGTACACCTGCCTACGCACCAGACGTCGCCGCCGCCGGCCGCACCGGCACCCGGATGCGCGACGACCTGGCCGCCTGCGGGAGATGACCATGATCGGCGACCGGCCCGCCGACGTCCAGGACCGGGTCATTCCTGGCCACTGGGAGGGGGACTTGATCACCGGCGCGGCGAACCGGTCCGCGATCGGGACGCTCGTCGAGCGGACCACCCGGTACGTGCTGCTGGTGCACCTTCCCACCGAGCACACTGCCAATACGACCTGTGCCGGTGTCGTCAACATGATGGGCGACCTACCCGCGACACTACGACGGTCGTTGACCTGGGATCAGGGCAAGGAGATGGCCGAACACCGCCAGATCACTGCTGCCATGGGGATGAGTGTCTACTTCTGCGAGCCCCATTCCCCGTGGCAGCGAGGTACAAACGAAAATACGAACGGCCTTCTGCGGAACTACTTCCCCAAAGGCACAGACCTCGCCGTGTACTCCGCGGAGCGTCTCGTGCATGTCCAGGATGAGCTCAACAACCGGCCACGCAAGTCCCTCGGGTGGCAGTCCCCAACGATGGCGATGGCACGGCTACAGTCGACCTATTCGTAGGCCACTGTTGCGTTGTTCACTGGAATCCGCCCCCCTTCTTGATGGCCACCTGTGGGGACTTTCTCATGGCCAGGGACACTGCTCGGCCATTTCTGAGTGGCACCCGCGGCTCAGGAAGACAACTGATACAGACCGACGTTCTCGGCCACGACGAAATCAGCTTCAGTGACGCTCCGGATGTCATCGACCGTCAGACCCTCGAGGATCTCAGTCAAAACCAATCCATCACGAGTCACTTCAAACACTGCCTTCTCAGTAATGATAACGTCGACAACTCCTTTTGCGGTGATCGGAAGACGACATCTCTTCAGTATCTTCGAGCCCCGCTTGCTGGAATGCAGCAAGGTAGCCACGACCTTGCGGGCACCAACCAGCAGATCCATTGCCCCGCCCATGCCTGGAGCGAGTTTCCCTGGCGCCAGCGGCATAGCCCAGTTGGCAATGTTGCCCTCTTGATCGACCTCCAACGCCCCCAAGACTGTGGCGTCCACGTAGCCGCCCCGAATGATGGAAAAAGATGTGGCCAGATCGAAAACCGCTGCTCCCGGCATCAGACTGATCGGCTGTCCACCGGCGTTGGCTACATCTGGATCTTCGTCACCCAGGCTGGGCGTGGGACCAAACAACAGGCAGCCATTCTCCGACTGCAGGATAAGCTCCACATTCGCAGGTAGATAGTTTGCGACCG
>DASRUA010000250.1:0-5541 GCA_035655615.1 Dermatophilaceae bacterium | reverse complement strand
CGGCGTGGCCCGTCTGGACGACCAGCTGCTGCTGGTCGAGGCGCGCGCAGACCTGGTGGTGACGACGCTGGACGACGCCTCTGTACGGGCCCTGGCCGAGGGCGCCCTGGAGGAAGATCTGGCGGCCACCGGGTTTCTCAGACCCTTCGAGGAGCAGCCGCACAGCGACTGGTCACTCGTCCACGAGAGCTTCGACCCCGAACGCCAGGGGCTGCGTGAGGCGCTGAGCGCGTTGGGCAACGGGTACCTCGTAACCCGTGGCGCCCTGCCCGAGGCCAGGGCCGACGGGGTGCACTACCCGGGCACGTACGTGGCCGGGCTGTACAACCGCGCCAACACCGAGGTCGCCGGCCGCACGATCGTGAACGAGGACCTCGTCAATGTCCCCAACTGGCTGCCGCTGGAGTTCCGGGTCGCCGACGGCGCATGGTTCGACGTTCAGCAGGCCGAGGTCCTTGACCATCGCCTGGAGCTCGACATGCGCCATGGGACCCTCACGCGGCACCTGCACTGGCAGGAGCCAGACGGCCGGCGCACGAGCGTTGACCAGCGCCGGTTCGTGAGCATGCACAACGAGCATCTCGCCGGCCTGGAGACGACATTCACGGCAGAGAACTGGACCGGCCGGCTGGAGGTCCGGTCCGGCATCGACGGCCGGGTCGTGAACTCCGGTGTGAAGCGCTACCACGACCTGAACTCCGACCACCTGGAGCTGCTGGGCGCGGCTGAGGTGGACAACGAGACGGTCGACCTCCAGGTCAAGACCACCCAGTCCCAGGTGCAGATTGCGCTCGCCGCCCGGACTCGGCTCCTGTGCGAGGGCAAGATCGCGGAGGTCGACCGGCGTCTGTTCCATGAGCCCGGGTTCATCGGGCACGACCTCACCCTGGAGCTGGAGGAGGGACGTCCGGCGACCGTCGAGAAGATCGTCGCCCTGTACACCTCCAGGGACCGGGCGGTCTCCGAGAGCCGGGCCGAGGCCAGGCTCACGGTAGCGGGCGCGCAGGGGTACCAGGAGGTACTTGCTCGACACGAAGGTGCGTGGAAAAGCCTCTGGAACCGGTTCAACATCGAGCTGGATATCGCCAACGCGAGGACCGAGACGCTCCTGCACCTGCATATCTTCCACCTCTTGCAGACGGTGTCGCCGCACACGATCAACCTCGATGTGGGGGTCCCGGCGCGGGGATGGCACGGGGAGGCCTACCGGGGCCACATCTTCTGGGACGAGCTGTTCATCTTCCCGTTCCTGAACTTCCAGCAACCGGTCCTGGCCAAGTCGCTGCTGGCATACCGCCACGCCCGCCTGAACACGGCCCGCGCGGCTGCCCGGCTGGCGGGGTATGACGGCGCGATGTTCCCGTGGCAGAGCGGTAGCAACGGGTACGAGGAAACCCAGCAGGTCCACCTCAACCCGCAGTCCGGTCGCTGGCTGTCCGATCACTCGCACCTGCAACGGCACGTCAACATCGCGATCGCCTACAACGTCTGGCAGCACTATCAGGTGACAGGCAGCATGGAGTTCCTGCGTTTCACCGGCACGGAGATGCTGGTCGAGATCGCGCGCTTCTGGGCAAGCATCACCACGTGGAACCAGGAGCAGGAACGCTACGAGATCCTGGGCGTGATGGGGCCCGACGAATACCACGACGCCTACCCGGACTCCGACCAACCCGGTCTGAACAACAACACCTACACCAACGTGATGGCGGTCTGGGTGCTGCAACGGGCGCTCGATGCGCTCGAGTTACTCCCCTCGCACTACCGGAAGGAACTGGTCGACGAGCTGACGATTCGCGGCACCGAGCTGGAGCGCTGGCGCGACATCACCCGCAAGATGAAGGTCGTGTTCCACTCCGATGGGGTGCTCACACAGTTCGAGGGCTATGAGCAGCTGCGCGAGTTCGACTGGGAGGGCTACCGGGAGAAGTACGGCAACATCCAGCGGCTGGATCGACTGCTGGAGGCGGAGGGCGACAGCCCTAACCGCTACAAGCTGGCCAAGCAGGCCGACGTCCTGATGCTGCTGTTCCTGCTCTCGCGCGACGAGCTCCAAGAGCTGCTCGGGAATCTCGGCTACGAGGTGAGCGCCGAACAGCTCGCCCGGACCGTCACCTACCACCTGGAACACACCTCGGACGGCTCAACGCTGAGCGGAGTGGTGAGCGCCTGGGTTCTGTCCCGCCACGAGCCCGAGCAGGCATGGCAGTTCCTGCTGGGGGCTCTGGAGAGCGACATCAGCGACGTGCAGGGCGGGACGACCGCCGAAGGCATTCACCTTGGGGCGATGGCTGGCACGGTCGACATCGTGCTGCGCTGCCTGACCGGCATGCAGGCTCGTGGGGAGGTGCTGCGATTCGAGCCGACTCTGCCGCCAGAGGTCAAAGAGATCAAGTTCAGCGTGCACTATCGGGGCCACCGCGTCGACGTCGCGCTCGCCGTGGACCACATGGAGGTCAGGTCACGTCCCGGTGGCGCACCGCCCATCAAGGTCCTCGTGCGGGACCACACCATCGAGCTCAGCCCCGGCACCCAGCACAAGTTCTCGCTGGAGAACCGGCCATGACCGCCTCTCGTGCCGCCGGTGCGTCCCTCGCCGGTCATGCCATACGCCCGCGTGCCCACCGACCCCGCCGGCGCGCCCGCCAATACCGTCAGGGCGCTTGTGTCGGAGACCAAATTTACCGTCCAGCAAGGTTCCCGGGCGACGTGGGCGGAGCGGTGCACCACATGCGCGCCGTCGTGAGGATCCCGCAAACGATGGCTGACCGGTCAGGGCACCTTGCCGCACGCTCGGCAAGAACGTGGGCGAGACTGAGGGTGTGGAATTCTTGCCCGAACCGGTGCTCATCGAGGTCGTGGCGCCAGACGCCGCGGCTGCCAGCCAAATCCTGCGGTCCTACATCAATGACGTCGCCAGCAGGCACTACGGCCGGCAGGCGACGGATGAAGAGATCGACGCTTCACTGCGCGAGGACCCCAGTTCCGACCTGGCGCCTCCGTCCGGCCTGTTCCTCGTTGCCCGTCAGCGTGACGCGGTCCTGGTTGCGCGGGGCTCCGTTTGCTGCCGGAGAGGGTAGGAGAAGTGAAGCGGCTCTTCGTGGCTCCTGCAGCCCGAGGCCGTGGGCTCGGCACCCGCCTTATGGGCGAGTTGGAACGCATCGCTCGCGAGCACGGCCTGTCAGTACTGCGCCTGGACACCCGCCACGACCTCGTCGAATCCCGCCGGCTGTATGCGGCCCTCGGCTACACGAAGGTGCCAGCTTTCAACGACGGCCAGTACGCCGAGCACTGGTTGGCAAAGCCGCTGGAGCAGCGCCAAGGGCACCCCGTATGCCGATCGGCTTGCGGCTTTCGTTCTCTCTCGGAGCGACACAGTTGAGCAGAGCCAGGCCCATGTCACCCTGCTGTATCCGCCGCCGTCGCTGCAACGGTTGTCGGATGAGTGGTTCCCGTTCTTGAGCTTGGTTAGGCTGGATGGCTCGTCCTGAGCGCGGCGGATGCCGCGGGCCTTCACGGGGAAGAGTCGCATGCCTTTTGCAACGCAGGAACACGGCGCTGAAGCCGGAGGGAGAATGGGATGAAGACGATCCAGTCGCAGGTGGATGAGCTCATCACCCAGATGACACCGGCCGAGAAGGCCGGGCAGCTCACCCAGTACTTTTACTTCCGCTTGCCAGCGGGTGCCGAGCCGGCTCTCGACTTCGACGCCGAGGAGCAGCCATGGATGGTCGAGTCGGCTCTGCGGGAGGGCGTTGCGGGTTCACTGCTGTTCGTCACCGATCCGGCGGAGATCAACCGCCTCCAACGGCTCGCGGTCGACGGTAACCGCCTCGGCATTCCCGTGCTGTTCGGTTTCGACGTCATTCACGGGCTCCGCACGATTCTTCCGGTACCGATTGCGATGGCGGCCTCTTGGGATCCGCAGACTATTGAGCGTGGCCAGTCCGTCGCTGCCCGTGAGGCGCGCGCCGTGGGCATCCACTGGACGTTTGCGCCCATGGTCGACATCGCCCGCGATCCACGTTGGGGTCGGATCATCGAGGGCGCGGGAGAAGATCCATACCTCGGCGCTGCCGTGGCCGTCGCCCAGGTACGTGGCTTCCAGGGCGGTGAGCTGGGTGCACCTGAGAGCATCATTGCCGGTCCGAAGCACTTCGCCGGTTACGGAGGGGCACTGGGTGGGCGCGACTACGACGAGGTCAACCTTTCCGATTCGGAACTGTGGAACGTGTACTTCCCCCCGTTCAAGGCGGCTGTCGAGGCTGGTGCCGGCAACGTGATGACCGCCTATATGGACCTGAACGGAATTCCGGCGGCGGGCAGCCGATGGCTGTTCACCGAGGTGCTGCGCGATACGTGGGGGTTCAAGGGCTTCGTCGTCAGTGACGCCAACGTCGTACGGAGTCTGGTCACCCATGGCTTTGCGGCTGATCTGATCGATGCGGCGGCCCGCGCGGTCAACGCCGGAGTGGACATGGAGATGGCGGTCGCCGACCCCGCTTACGCGCACCTGCCCGAGGCGCTGGAGTCAGGTGTGGCCAGCGAGCAGGCAGTGGACGCCAGCGTGCGGCGCGTGCTCGAGGCGAAGGTGCGGATGGGCCTCTTCGAGGCACCGTACATCGATGAGGACCTTGCTCGGGAGGTCCTCGCCGACCCTGCCCATCGCGAGGTGGCCCGGGTTGCCGCGCAGCGCTCAGCGGTGCTCCTGCGCAACGAGGGCGGCCTGCTGCCACTGGATGGCGGGGGTCTGCGGTCGATCGCGGTCATCGGTCCGCTGGCCGACTCCAAGCGCGACATCCTCGGGCCGTGGGTCTTCGACTATGACCTGGACGAGACGGTGAGCGTTGTCGAAGGCATCCGCGCACGGGCTGGCGAAGGGGTGCGGGTCGATCACGCCCGCGGCGTACCTGTGGTGCAACGCGTGTTTCCTTCGCTGTTCGACATGTTTGGACGGAACAAGCCAGAAGATCCCGAGGGTTTCGAACAGGAGGCTGAGTTCCAGCAAGCCGTTGACCTCGCACGCGGAGCGGATGTTGCGGTCGTGGTCGCGGGTGAGTGGCAGAACATGATCGGCGAGGCGGCCTCGCGGTCGTCGCTGGAGCTGCCGGGACGCCAGTTGGAGCTGTTGCAAGCCGTGGTCGGGACCGGTACGCCGGTCGTGTTGCTGGTGATGAACGGGCGCCCCCTGGACCTGCGCTGGCCCGCAGAGCACGTGCCGGCGATCCTCGATATCTGGTACCCGGGCACACAGGGCGGCACAGCCGCGGCAGACCTGCTATTCGGCGATGTCTCGCCCGGCGGCAAGCTCCCCTTCAGCTGGCCGCGCACAGTCGGGCAGGTGCCAATGGTGTACGCGCACACCCGCTCGCATGAGCCAGAGAACCAGCAGAGACGTTACTGGGATCAGGAGAGCACACCGCTGTTCCCGTTCGGGCACGGCTTGAGCTACGGCCGTTTCGAGTACGCAAACCTCACGTTCGGGCAATCTGCCATCACTTCGGGTGGGACCGCGATCGTGTCAGCGGAGGTCACAAACAC
>DASRUA010000249.1:0-4126 GCA_035655615.1 Dermatophilaceae bacterium | reverse complement strand
CGTCCTGATGCTGCTGGTGGGCGTGCGACTCACGGAGCTGTCCCCCCGAGTCGCCGGATGGTCGCCGACGATTCCTGTCGCCGTAGGCGATCGGTTGGGGCTCACCGGCGACGTCCCAGCCCGAAGAACCGCAGGCGCGGTGGTCGCCGGCGCCGCGACCTTCTTCCTGCCATGCGGCTTCACCCAGGCCGTGCAGCTCTACGCGTTTTCCACAGGGTCGCCGACGAGTGCGGGAGCCATCATGGCCACCTTCGCCATCGGTACGGCGCCCGCGCTGTTCGCCGTTGCGGGCGCGCCGACGCTCTTCAAGGGAACCAAGAAAGTCGCCATGCTGCGTGCCCTAGGCGTCGTTGTCGTCGGCTTTGCCGTCATCAATGCGACCTCGGCGATGCGCCTGGCCGGCGTGGACTTCACCGCCGGAACCCACCCGCCGCAGTCGGTCAGCGCCAACGTCGGCCTCACACTCACCGACCAGACGATCACGAGCACGCAGGACGGCGACGGATACCACCCCGGCAACGCCGTGATCTACGCAGGACGGCCCACTCACTGGGTCATGACGTCCACCACGCCGTTCACCTGCGCGTCCACCGTGGTCTCCAAGGACCTGGGAGTCCAGACCACCCTCCAAGCGGGCCGCAACGTCATCGAGCTGCCCAGGCTGTCGGCAGGCACCTACAACTACAGCTGCGGCATGGGCATGTACAGCGGTCGTATCGTTGTCATCCAGCCACCGGTGGCGACCGCGAGCTGAACCTGTCGAGGTGTCGACGGCACCCCCGCTAGTCAGCAAGGCCCCTGAGCAGCAACTCAACGTCGGAGCTTGCCCTAGATATCGCTGACACGTGTCGCTTACTGTGATGTGCAGCGGATCGACCCCTGCCAGATCCGACGGACCACACGCCTGAGCGACGGTCAGGACGGCCAGGCCAAGTACAGAGCCATGAGACTGCATTCGGCTACGGATATAGGCGCTTTCACCCAAGAAGCGGCTCACAGAACTCGGAGGACAGGTAGGCGCTCAAGCCCAGAACAAGACGTGGAATTGGGATGTGCGATTCAATGTTGGGAGAGATCGTGGGCCAATCACCGGTTTGGCGGTCTGGCAGAGTCAGCTGGATCACGTCCCCGATGAAGCAGTCGCTCCAGACAGACGTCGGGGTCGCGACATCGCGCGACCGGCTAACGCAGATGCGAGGCGTCAAGGCCGAAGTCGATTGCGTCCCCGGGTGTGGTGTAACTCCGTTACGCGTGATGCTTTGTGTTGTGCACTATGCCGTGCGGGCCTGGGTGGTGTCGATCACCCCCGTCTGGTCGGGTCGTGGTGTCAGGGCGGTTGGCTCTGATGGGGTGAGCATGGCCATGGAGGTTTCGGATAGGTAGCGGCGTTCGCTGACTTGCCATTCGTCGTGCGCCTCGATCAGGACACAGGATGAAAGCCGATGCAGGGCAGCGGGATTGGGGAAGATCCCGACGACGTCAGTCCGTCTCTTGACCTCTCGATTCAACCGCTCTAACGGGTTGGTGCTCCACACCTTGCGCCAATGGGCTTCGGGGAAGTCGGCGAACGCGGTGATCTCTTCACGGGCCACCCGCAGCATGTCCGCTACGACCGGCAGCTTGGGTTCGAGCATGGTCGCGACGATCTCAACCTGGGCCCGGACCAGCGGCCCGGTGGGTTGGGCGAAGATCGTGCGGATCGCCGCTGCGACCATCTCGGTGTTGCCCTTGGGGACCTTGGCCAACACGTTTCTCATGAAATGAACTCGACATCTCTGCCATGACGCGCCGACCATGACCGCGTCGATGGCGTTCATCAGGCCCCGGTGGTGGTCGGAGATCACCAGCTGCACCCCATGCAGTCCCCGCTCGCGCAGACCGCGCAGGAACTCGGTCCAGAAGTCCTGGGTCTCGGAGTCCCCGACCGCCGAGCCAAGCACCTCACGGCGCCCGTCAGCACTGACCCCGGTGGCGATCACCACGGCCTGGGAGACCACCCGCCCGCTCACCCGGGCCTTGCAGTAGGTGGCGTCCACAAAGACGTAGGGGAACGCCTGCTCGGTCAGCTCCCGTCCCTGGAAGACGGCCACGTCGACGTCCAGGTCGGCGCAGATCCGGGACACCTCAGACTTGGAGATCCCCGCATCCACACCCAGGGCGGCGACCAGGTCGTCGACCTTGCGGGTCGACACCCCATGGACGTAGGCCTCCATCACGACCGCGTACAGCGCCACGTCGATGCGCCGGCGCGGAGCCAGCAACGAAGGGAAGAACGACCCGGCACGCAGCTTGGGGATCTTCACCATCAAGTCCCCGGCAGTGGTCGAGACGGTCTTCTCGCGGGTGCCGTTGCGCTGGGTCGTCCGTGTTGGGGTGTGCTCGTACGGGTCGGCGCCGATGTGCGCGGTCGCCTCGGCATCGACGAGGGCTTGCAGCATCGCCGACAGCATGAGGCGCATCACCTGACCGCCGTCGGCGGTGCGCAGTACATCGGTGAGCTCGAGCAAGGCAGACTGGTTCAGGGTCATCGTGTGAGTCCTTTTCGTGAGTTCCATGGCTGGTTCTCACAAAGCCTCACGCGGTGGCCCGCACATCTTGGTGACCGACACCTGTCACCAAAATCACGGGCCAGAAGTTACACCACTCCAAGGGACGCAATCGTTCCAGCAGGTCCTGATCTACATCCTGGCCTACGCCGAGCAGTGTGCATTCACCTCCGTGCCCCTCGCGGCCACTTGTGTAGGGCACGTGGACACGCGGTGGGGCACGTGGTGGGCACGCAGCGCGAGAACAGATCAGCTTGCCCGTCGACGTGTTGGGGGTGAACTTTTGGACTCGACGCACGATCAGCCGGGCCGTGATGGAGGTGAAGGTTGGGGACGGAAACTCGGCGACTTGCGTGTAGGAGATGAGCCGTGCTTTGTTTTCGTCCCAGATCGCGTCCGGGTACTTGATCGGGGTCCACGCCGACTCCTTGATGCCCGAGATCGACTTGAGGGCGGAGTTCATCCGTGTGGCGCGACCTACTGGGGGTGCTGGTAAATCCGCCGCGGGTCGAGCTGGCGGCGGCGATGTAGTCGCATAACTCGGGCGAGATCAGCGCTAATAGCCGGCATGTCCTCGACCACGCACCCGACCTTGCCTTGGCCGTCTTCGCCGGCGACCTCGCACTGCAGCCGCCTCCAACACCGCGGCGATCTTTGACGCGGAGCCCTCGGGCAGCGTCAGCGATCGAGGAGCCGAATGCCGGAGGTATTCGTTCCAGCCCACGCGCCATCAGCGCATCGGAGAACAGGTGAAGATTGGCGAGGCGGCGAACAGGACAGGTTGGACCGCGGCGGTGTCGCGGCGCCGAAGGGACACGCGTGGTCGAATGCTGTCGGCAACCGCAACTGGCTGATCCATCAAGACGACCCGATCGATCGTGCTATCACATGGTCGACCCTGACCACGTTGCTGCCGACGTGGGCGAAGGCCCTCCAATCAACGTTTGAGGAAGCCGCCGCGCTGCTCGCCGCTGACAGCTGAGGCGGGTTCTCTTCATGGCGGCATCGACCTCATGAACGGCGTCGTGGCCCGGGTGGTGCCGTACCCGCCTACCCGCCTGAGGTTGTAGACGTCGTGGTCGCCGGTGCCGATTTCCTTGGAGCCTAACGGCGGAGTTGTTGGCCCAGGAAGCGGCGTGCTCGGCAAGACAGTGGCTCCTCAACGATGAGTCGAACGTCCAGCTCTGACCGCGCACGCTCGAGCGCGAACACGGCGTTCCGGGTGACGAACGAGACCTTTCTCAACCGCCCCCGACAACCACAAGACCCGGCTAATGACCCGAAGCGCTCCATCGGTTCGGACCGGTTGGGTTCTTAGCCATTGACCGGCTCTTCGCGACGGAGTGGCGCCGGTGGATTTCAAGTCGTCCTTGGGTCGTGGGCGGTTGGGGGCACGTGCGCGCGCGCCCCAGCACCGGGCGGTTTCCCGAGTCTCGTTCTGCTGGTGTTCTGGCAGGTCAGAGTGCGTGCCCCCTCGGGGCAAGGGGTCGGTCTGTCAGTGGTATGCCGCCGGGCGTTGTTGCCACAGGCCGTCACTTCGGGAGCGGTTACCGGCGGGGGTGTTGTGGCAATCCGGGCCG
>DASRUA010000248.1:0-4698 GCA_035655615.1 Dermatophilaceae bacterium | reverse complement strand
GCGACTGGCGGACATCGCCGAGCATGCCGAGGTCAGCGAGGCGACGGTCAGCCGCGTCCTCAACGGCAAACCGGGCGTGGCCGACACGACGCGGCAGGCGGTGCTCACGTCCCTTGACATCCTCGGCTACGACCGGCCGAGCCGGTTGCGGCGCAAGAGCGCCGGGCTCGTCGGGCTGGTCACGCCAGATCTGACGAACCCGATCTTTCCTGCATTCGCCCAGGCCATCGAGACCGCCCTGGCTCGCCAGGGGTACACACCCGTCCTGTGCACCCAGACTCCGGGCGGTGTGCACGAGGACGACTACGTGACGATGCTCCTGGAACGCGGCGTGGCCGGGATCATCTACGTCAGCGGGCTGCACGCAGACTCCGCCACCGATCCCCAGCGCTACGTAGCCCTGCGCGAGCGTGGCCTGCCGATCGTGCTGATCAACGGCTACCTCGAGGGGATCGATGCGCCGTTCATCTCCAACGATGACGTCGCTTCGATGGATCTCGCACTGAGCCACCTGGTCGCGCTGGGACACAGGACCATCGGGCTTGCCGTCGGCCAGGATCGCTTTGTTCCCGTCATCCGCAAGATCATCGGCTTTCGCAACTCGATGATGACCTTGCTCGGCCGTGCGGACGTCGAGGATCTGATCGAGCACACGATGTTCAGTGTCGAGGGCGGGGCAGTCGCGGCCCAGCGACTCATCGACAAAGGCGCCACCGCGATCGTCTGCGGCTCGGACCTGATGGCGCTCGGAGCCATCCGTGCTGCCCGTCTTCGCGGCCTGGAGGTGCCGGGTGATGTCTCCGTCGTCGGTTACGACGACTCGCCGCTGATCGCCTTCACGGACCCGCCGCTGACCACGGTCCGTCAGAGTGTCCAGGCGATGAGCGAGGCCGCCGTCCGCGCGTTGCTGGACCAGATCGCCGGTGACCCGGCCCCTCTGGCCGAGTACGTATTCCGCCCTGAGCTGGTGGTCCGCGGCTCGACCGGCGCAGCCCCCAGCGTGAACACAGTCAACACTGTCAACACAGTCAGCACTGTCAACACAGTCAGCACTGCCAACACTGCCAACACTGCCAACACTGCCAACACTGCCAAGGGTGGTTCGGCTCTCTGAGTCGTTCCGGCCCCAGCGGGTCAGCCCCGAGCCCGCCGGAGCTCAGCAAACAGCTCGAGAAGCTCCACGACGGACTCTTGGTCGGGGACTCGTTGGGCCGCAACGGTCTCGCCGTCGCCGACTTTGACCGTCAGATCGCCTGACGCGGGGTCGAGCGCGCCAAAAGCTCGCTCGTCGGTCACGTCGTCACCGAGGTAGAGCGTTGCGTCCGAGTTTGTCGCCCGGGCCAGTCTGGTCAGGGCGATGCCCTTGTTCGCCTCGAGCACGGTCAGCTCAACAACGTTCTTGCCAGGCATGACATGCACGGCCGGATAGCGTTCGCCCACCTCACGCGCGGCGGCCGTGGCGGCGGTGGCCACCGAGGGCTCAACGCCCCGCGTGTGCAGGGCGACTGCGGACGGTTTGTACTCCAGTCGCACCGCAGGGTAACGGGACTTGATCGCCTTGAGCTCACCACTGACCACCCTCAGCATGGCTGTGGCGTCCTCGTCCAGGAAGTCTGCGTCAAGGGCGGGGTCCAGATTGTCCAGATTGTTCGGGTCGCCCAGGTTGGTCTGGGCCCCGTGGCTGCCGATCAGGGTGACGCCGTCGTCCCGGCCGATGCCGGTGATCGCCTCCAGTGTCGCGAGGTCGCGTCCGGACACGACAGCCACATTGACGCCGGCGAGCGCGGCCGCCGCACGCAGGGCCTCGACTCCGCCGGGCACCGCCCGGGCTTGCATGGGGTCGAGGACGAAGGGGGAGAGGGTTCCATCGAAGTCGACGGCGACCAGCACCCGTGGCCGTGCAGCGAAGGCGGCAAGCGCCCTACGGAGATCTGTGCCCGATTCGGTCATTGCTCCGTTATCCGCTCCGACGCGTTGTCCAGCGCCCTTCGGTTGGACCTGTTGGCCCGCTCGACGCCTCGCCTCTCCTCGTCGCTCGCGCGGGTGGGCCGGTGCGGTTTCGACGGCGCGGAAGCAAGCGCGTCCAGATAGCGGGTGGCCCACCGCTGCACGTCGTGGACGGCGACGCGCTTTCTCAGCGCCTTCATCCGGCGCCGTCGCTCGTCCTCGGGGGCGGTGATGGCGCGCATGATGGTCTGTTTGACGCCCTCGACATCGTGGGGGTTGCAGATGAAGGCCTGGTGCAGCTCATGCCAGGCACCGGCGAACTCCGACAGCACCAGGGCGCCGCCGAGGTCGTGCCGGCAGGCGACGTACTCCTTGGCGATGAGGTTCATGCCATCACGTAGCGGGGTAATGAGCATGACGTCGGCGGCCAGGAGCATCGCTGCCATCTCGGCGCGGGGATACGTCTGGTAGAGGTAGTAGATCGCGGGTGAGCCGATGTCGGAGAACTCGCCGTTGATGCTCCCGACCGTGCGTTCGATCTCCTCGCGCAGATGGCGATAGGCGTCGACGCGCTCGCGGCTCGGCGTCGACACCTGCATGAGCGTCACGTCCGGTGGGGCGATCGCCTTGTCCTGCAGCAGCTCTCCGTAGGCCTTCAGCCGGTGCCGGATCCCCTTGGTGTAGTCCAGCCGGTCGACGCCCAGCATGAGTACCTTCGGGTTGCCGAGCGAGGCACGGATCTCCGCAGCGCGGGCGACTACCTCGGGTGTTCGGGCCAGGGCGTCGAGCCCCTTGAAGTCCACCGAGATCGGTATCGCGCTGGCCCGGACCGTCCGCCGTGCCGACGGGTCGTCGCCCGGTGGCGTGAAGGTAACAGTGTCGGCCTTGGTCGCCATCCCCAGCAGCCGCCGGCAGCAGCGCAGGAAGTTCTCGGCGTCGGCGGTGCGCTGAAAGCCCAGGAAGTCTGCACCCAGCAGTCCCTCCACCAGTGCCCTGCGCCACGGAAGCTGCGAGAAGAGCTCGACCGGCGGGAACGGGATGTGGTTGAACCACCCGATGCGCACGTCGGGTCGCAGCGCCCGGACCATCGCCGGAACCAGCTGCAGCTGATAGTCGTGCACCCAGACGGTGGCCCCCGGCGCGGCCACCTCCACGATGGCCATGGCGAAGCGATGGTTGACCGTCCGGTAGGTGTTCCACCAGTTGCGGTGGAAGGTCGCCGGGACGATCACGTCGTGGAAGATCGGCCAGAGAGTGTCGTTGCTGAAGCCCTCGTAGTACTCCTGGATCTCGGTGGGTGACAGACCCACGGGATGCAGGTACATCCCTTCGTCGGTAAACGGCTCGGGCGGCGGGCCGGGCTCGCCGGCCCAGCCGACCCAGGCGGCGTCGCGGCCCCGCATGACCGACTCCATGGCTGTCACCAGGCCGCCCGGACTGCGTCGCCAGGTGGACTCGCCCTGGTCGTCGACCACTCGGTCGAGGGGGAGGCGGTTTGCGGCAACTACCAGGTCAAACGTCGGTGTAGCGAGGGTCACGCTCTATCAGCTCCTCAGCGGGGATTGGGGTCAGCCTACGGTGACTGGTCCTGTTTCGGTCCTTTTCGTAGCCATCCGCTGGCGAGAGACCAAGGAGTAGCCATCCGCTGGCGAGAGACCAAGGACAGGCGCTACGGTCGGGTCATGCGCATTTCAGATGTGATCCGCAGAAAAGGCGACGAGGTGGTGACCCTTCGTTCGGACGCCACGGTCCTGCAGCTCCTGGAGATCCTGGAGCAGCACCATATCGGTGCGGTCGTGGTCAGCGATGACGGCTCGACGGTGTCAGGCATCGTCAGTGAGCGTGACGTGGTGCGCCACCTGCATACCGACGGTGTCGGCGTGCTGGACGAGACCGTTGCCATGATCATGACCAGCGATGTGCACACCTGCACCCCTGACGACAGCATCGACGAGCTTGCCCGGGTCATGACGGAGCGCCGCTTCCGACACATTCCGGTCGTCGTCGACGGTCGGTTGAAGGCGATCGTCAGCATCGGCGACATCGTCAAGGGGCGCATCGACGAGCTGCAGACCGAACGCGACCATCTCGTGGGCTACATCCAGCAGTAGGGCATTTCGCGGGGCTTATCTCCGACCGAAAGTCGCTCTCACGGCATAGCGTGGAGGCATGACGGCGGGTCTGAAGCGCGACGACGAGGCAGGCTCAGTCGTCCGTGGTCCGGGGCAGCACTCCGTTGTGGGCGCGCAGCGCATCGGCCCCTATCGACTGATCCAGCCACTCGGCGAGGGTGGCATGGGGGTGGTCCACCTTGCCCTCGACCCGAACGGTCGAGCGGTGGCCATCAAGGTCCTGCGGGAGCACATCGCCCACGACCGCGAGGCCCGTGACCGGCTGAGGCGCGAGGTAGAGACCCTGGCCCTGGTTCAGGACCCCCGGGTGGCGGCCATTCTCGATGCCGACACCGAGGGGCCTCGTCCTTACATCGTGACGAGGTACATCCCCGGCCCTGCTCTTGACCGGGTGGTGTTCGAAGACGGACCACTGGAGGGTGAGGCCTTGCTGCGGCTGGGTCGTGGGCTCTGGTATGCCCTCAATGCCATCCACGGCGCCGGCGTCATCCATCGGGACCTCAAGCCCGCGAATGTCGTTCTCCTTGACGGTGATCCCGTCGTCATTGACTTCGGTATCGCGCACGTGGCCGATGACATCCGGCTGACGATGACCGGGTTGGTGATGGGGACGCCGGGC
>DASRUA010000247.1:0-6724 GCA_035655615.1 Dermatophilaceae bacterium | reverse complement strand
TTGATCACCTTCTTGTACAAACTTGCCATACTTTAGGTCATACACTATTTGAGCCTTCTGTGACAGCCGACACGCCGAGAAACCCCAGGTCAGACCGGGTGCCACGTCCCCACAGTCGGATCAGGATCCGAATAGCCCGGAAACTCCCGCTAGTCGGCGCGGGTCGTGCAGGTCATGACCCCCACCTCACCTGGCGTGGTCGTCCTTCTGATTGACCCCGCCGGCCAGCGCACCGCGAACCCTATGCCGCCCACTGCCGCGGCGTAGGGGTGACCGGCAGCCCAACTGGGCCTGCCCACCCAGCCGGGAGTCTGGCCCTGACGAGAGCAACACCCCAAAACAATTCTCACCCCTGAGCTCGACTTCAGTCTGAGCAAGGCTGGCGGACTCAACTGCGACCGGGGCAGGGTGCTTGTCCCCCCACTGCCACAAGACGCTTCTGCCGACTGAGCAGGCCCACTATTTGGCGCTGGAAACAGCAAGGCTGAGTTCGATTCCGCTGACCCTCATCGTCAGTTGACCATCACACAAAGGGGAACGTCATGAGCAGTCCAGCCGGTTGGTATGCACAGCCCGATGGGGAGAAGTTGTATTGGGACGGTCATAAGTACAGCGCAGCCTGGGCTGAAGGGGGTGGGGCGGTGCCGCGCTCAGAAGTTAACGGTCCATGGGAGACATCGCAATAAGGCACTGGCTGCTGCACGGCGGGTGAGGGCCGTTGAGTTGAAGGCCGCCGGGTACACCTACTCACAGGTGGCCAATGAGCTCGGCTACACCAGCCGTGGCACCGCGTACAACATTGTGGCCAAGGCCCTCAGGGAGCAGACCTCCGAGGCGGTAGCCGACCTTCGCGATCTGGAGAACGCCCGGCTGGATGCCCTGCAACATGCTCTGTGGGATGCCGCGATGACCGGGGATATCAGCGCCGTTGTGGCCGTCGTGAAGATCGTGCGGGCCCGGGTTCATTTGAACGGACTGGAGCCTACGAGGGACGGGATTCAGGTCACGCCGCAGACACCACGAACGGTTGTCGTGCCACCCAGATCATGAGCTTGACTGTCGCAAGCCATGGGTTGCATACCGGTCCGTGCCGATGACCGTGCGTATGGTGGTTGCCACCGACCTAATCGATTGAGGTGAAGACATGGCGTTCATGGACAACGATGTTCCCGCCGCTTCCGAGGAGCAAGGGCGAGGCACGGACGAGGTTGACGGTGCCGCCACAACAGACTTGGGCTCGGCGGCTGGCGTGCTGGCTCTGGCACAGAAGTTGCACGAGGAGCACGTCGCCGAGGGCCAGGACACGCGCCAGCGCCTCATCACCGAGGGCCAGTCACGCCATGACCAGATCATTGGCGAAGCCACGGCGAGGCAGGAAGAGCTTCTTTCGGCCAGCCGGGCCAAGCAAGACGCGCTCATCGCCGAGGCCGATGTGCTGAAAGTCGAGGCCACTGCTGAGCATGAGCGCATGATCAACGAGGCGCGTGAGCGTTCCACCGGAATGGTCGTCGTAGCCGAGGAGAAGAGGGCTGAGGTGCTTCAAGGGCTCAGTAGGGAGCGCAGCGTGCTGCAGAAAGAGATCGAAGAGGTGCGAGCCTCCGAGCGTGACCACCAGGCCCGTCAGAAGTCCTACCTTGAGGGCCAGCTGATCGAGCTGGGGCAGACCGGCACCGACGAAACCGGCTGAGCGGTCAGGCTCCTTGTCATGGAGGAGCCGGTGCAATGGATGACGCTGCATGAGCTGCGCGATGAGCTCGAACGGACACGTCCGGCCTGGGGGGCCATGGATGTCGATGGCGTCCTGGCCAGTGGCCAGCTTCTTGTGCTGGGCCAGGACGCGCACCGTCGCCAGGAGGCCGTGGACCAGTTGCTGCGGCGACCGAGCACGGGCTGAACCGCACCGAGTGCTGCACCACAACACCCGGCCGACGAAAGCAGGCGTCGTCATCATGACCGGGGCCTGACTCGCGCCTAAGGATTCGACACGCCGCAGGGTCGCCAGCCAAATGTCCGGCTGTGTGCCACGTGCCTGTGCTCACATTGAAGTGGTGAGGCCAGTCCTGACTTTGTCACGACCTTCCCGCCATCGCAGCCGAGTGCGAATGGTGGGTGTTTGCGCTGTTCTCGCCCTCGCGTTCAGCCTGGGACTCGTACCCGTCAGCTCGGCTGACACCGCAGGTGACAAGAAGAAGCTCGACGCCAACATCGCTGCGCTGAGCACCGCGATCGAGGGCACCTCCCAGGACCTGGCCAAAGCCGTGTTGCAGCTGCAACGCACCCAGGCCGAGCTGCCTAGTGCGCAGCAGGCGTTGAAGGCCGCTGACGCAGCGCAGGTTGTGGCCGATCGCAATAACCAGACGATGGCCACAGCGCTTGCCGTCGCCGAGGCAGACGCGGCCAAATCCGCGGACGCCCTCGGGCAGAATGCCCGCGATAGCCAGGCTGCTCAGGACCAGGTCGCCAACCTGGTCCGCAACGACTATCAGCAGGGCGCGGTCTCTAGCCTTTCGATCGTGCTTGAGGCCACTAGCCCCGAGGACTTCACCGACCGCCTCATCGCGATGGACACTGTCATGCGGGTCCACAGCGAGACCTTGCGTGGACTGGGCACTATGCGGGCGCAGGGCCAGGCCGACCAGGCGCACCTGGTTGCGGTGCGCCAACAGGTGGCGGCGTTGAAGGTCCAGGCCGACGCTGCCCTGGTCCAGGCCACGGCGGCGCGCAGCGCTGCAGCGGTCGCCAAGACCAATCTCGACCTGCTATATGCCGCCCAGGCCCGGTACGAGGCAACCGTGGCCGCCAAGAAAGTCACGGAGATAGCGAACCTGGCGAAGATGCAGGCGGAATCGGACTCACTGGCCAGACAGCTGGCAGCTCGCGCCAAGGCCGCCCGCGAGGCTGCAGCTCGCGCAGTTGCGGCTGGAGGAGCACACCAGCCAGCCCCCCAGAGTGTGCCGCAGAGCAACGGCGGCGGATTCTTGAGCTATCCGCTCAACGCACCCGTGTCCCAGGAATTCCGTCCCAGAGGTGACCCCCTCGGCTACCACCCGGGCATCGACTTCGCCGCCAACTGTGGCTCGCCGGTCTACGCTGCGGCCGCCGGCGATGTCATCATGACGACGCCGGAGTCTCTGTCAGGCGGCTACGGCAACCGGCTGATCATCGACCACGGCCTCCAGCGCGGCGTCGACCTGACGACGACCTACAACCACCTGACCAGCTTCGTTGTCACATCCGGGCATGTGGCCCGGGGCCAGCTAGTGGCCTACTCCGGCACGACGGGGTTCTCGACCGGCTGTCACCTGCATTTCGAGACCCGTGAGGACGGCACCCCGGTCAACCCGCGCCTCTGGCTATGACCCGCCGACGAGGACCGGCACTACGCAGGCTCGCGGGGCTGAGACACGACAGGCGCTCCCTCCGTTGGCAAGGATGCGCACCGTCACCAGGTGATCGCAGACGAGTTGTTGCGGCGGGCACTTGTGACTGGCTGTCCGTCTTGTGTTGTTGACCGCGCTGTAGTTCGAGCACAATGCCGGAGCACCAGCCATGCCCTCACAGACCTGTGAATGACCCACCTGTTGCGAGCGCCCATCTGCCGACCTAGCGTCGTAGGTGCATCCACATGGAAGGGGGTGGTTGGTCTAGTGAACAACCAACGGACGTGTGAGGTGGCTGCGCACTAGCCCAGAGGTCGCCGACTGCCTTCAGGTGGCAATCGGCAACCGGGCGAAGTCTGGTGGCAGCAATCTTGCAGGCACCGCAGCCCGTGAGGATGTGCGACCCGTCCAACGCACCCTGGCACCCAGACCTCACGGGCTGTTCACTCTCATCCGTTGACGTGGCGATGACCTTGACGTTGACTTGAAGGCTGGCTTTATGCGAGCCAGTGACACCGCCGGTGCCGCGTGAGTTGACTCCCGTGATGCTGACTCCAGACTCGATGCAAGGAGCACGATCCTAATGACGTGGCGTGACCGTGCTGCCTGCCTCGGTGTGGACCCCGAACTGTTCTTCCCCATCGGGAACACCGGCCCCGCGCTCATCCAGGCAGAGGAAGCCAAGGCCGTCTGCCGTCGCTGTGAGGTCATTGAGGACTGTCTGAGCTGGGCTATGGATTCCCGACAGGAAGAGGGCGTCTGGGGCGGGCTCGCAGCAGAGGAAAGACGTGCCCTCAGACGCCGGAATGCCCGTGCCCGTCGTGCCGACCCAGTAACAAACGGTCTTTGACGGATTCGCTGGACCTGATCCGGGGCTGGCATAAGACCATCGACCGCGATGCGCGGTCCGTGGCCCTTCATGAACAAGCCTGTGCATAGAGGACTTGTCGCCCAGGATCAGGGCGTGCTCAGCAGACCAGCCGGGAGTCGGCGGGGGTAGCCTGTGCGCCAAAAGTCGTTCGGGGAGGGCAAGATGAGTCGGCTTGAACGTGAAGTGTCGGGGCTTGGATTCAAGTTGCTCGGCGGGCTGCTGCTGCTGCTCGCAGCTGGATGGTGGATCGTCACATGGCCGTGGATGCTGGCCACCAACGACGCTGTTCAGGCTGGGCACCCAGCGGGAAGCACCGAGTACAACACGGCTGGGTGGATCGCTGAGATCATCTATCTCGCTGTCCTCGCCCCCCGATCTGTCTACTAGGCCTCCGTTGGATACTGCGCCCGGTGATGTCCCGTGGCGGTGTGGTGGTCAACGCCGGGCCGAGTGCTGGGATTGACGTGGACGGTGGCGTCATCGAGGCGGGGGACGCGGTGGATCAGCTGGTGCTGGGCCTCGTCGGCGATCGCGTGAGCTTCAACAACGCCCAGGGTGTTGTCGACCGTCAGGGTGATCTCGGCACGCATCCGGTGCCCGATCCAGCGCAGGCGAACACTTTCGACGCTGCGGACTCCCGGCACATCACGCACCGCCGCCTCGGCGGCATCAACCAGATCGGGGTCGACAGCATCCATCAGCCGGCGGTAGATGTCCCGCACCGCGCCACGCAGGACACCCAGGATCGCCACCGTGATGAGCAGCCCGACGATGGGGTCGGCCAGCGGGAAGCCGGCCATGACCCCGATCGCCCCGATCACCACGGCCAGAGAGGTGAACCCGTCGGTGCGGGCATGCAGACCGTCCGCGACCAAGGCCGCGGAGCCGATCTTGTCACCCACCCTGATCCGGTAGACCGCCACGAGCTCATTACCTGCGAACCCGATCAGACCCGCCGCGGCCACGACCCACGCGTGGCTGATGGGCTGGGGGTCGATCAGCCGGCGGATCGACTCATACGCCGCCAGCATCGAGGACAACGCGATCATGAGCACGATGAAGACACCGGCCAGGTCCTCGGCCCGCCCATACCCGTAGGTGTACCGGCGGTTGGCCGCGCGCCGGCTCAGGACGAACGCGATCCACAGCGGTATCGCGGTCAGCGCGTCGGAGAAGTTGTGGATCGTGTCAGCCAGCAGGGCAACCGATCCGGTGATCAGCACCACGATCAGCTGTGCGAAAGCGGTGACGGCCAGGGCGACCAGGCTGATCTTGACCGCCCGGATCCCATCAGCGCTGGCCTCCAAAGCCGAGTCGACCGAGCCAGCCGCGTCGTGGCTGTGCGGGCTGAAGAGCGACAACACGAAGCGCTTCATGCCGGTCGGGTGCTGATGGTCGTGGTCACCACCAGAGCCGTGACCGTGCCCTGATCCCTCATCGTGCACGTCACCATGATCGCGATCGTGGTTGTGGTCGACCGGCGGGTGCTCATGGCCGGACTGACCACTTTCGAGGTGGGCGTCAGACATGGGCGGCAACTTTCAAAGCGTTGTGATTGTGTTGGTGACCGGGACCCGGTGGTCCGAAGCCCAAGGGGCGGGCTGGCCGGGTCTGTTCGGCGCCTACGACGTCCGCGACCGCGGTGAGCCTTGAACGCGGGGTCGCGACCTGGGCACGGACTCCAGCGGCGCAACTCCTTCGTCGTCCACGTGATGGCGCGGAACCTCGGGGCCGGCGTGCTCGGCGTTGTACACGGCGTCGCGGACCAGTCGGGCTACGTGCTCATTCTCCAGCCGGTAGAACACCTGCGTCCCCTCCCGCCGGGTCCGCACCAACCTGGCCATCCGCAGCTTGGCCAGGTGCTGGGACACCGACGGTGCCGGCTTACCGACTCGGGCAGCCAGTTCGTTGACCGCCAGTTCCTGATCGATCAACGCCCATAACAGGCGCACCCGGGTTGTGTCCGACAGCATCCGGAACACCTCGACGGCGAGCTCGGCCTGCTCGATCGGCAAACCATCAGACCCTCCACTACCTGCATGCATGCGCAGATAATATCGCAGTCGATGTCGGTTCCGAAACCCCAGCAATGTCCCGCTCAGCGATGGTCAACCGGACGGGCACTTCGGCGTCTAACGCGCCGGCGCGTGGTGGGATCACTGGCCGCGTTTCTTCGCGGCGTTGTAGTTGAGCCCGTTCACATCGAGCTCGTACTTGCGGTGACACACCCTGTGTGACCTTGGAAGAACCGGAGAACCGCACAGCCGGAGAACATGACGGAACAAGCTGAGCGTCTTCTGAAGCTTGAGGGTGAGTACCGGGTGTGGATATCTGTGGCCCAAAGTGGCCCGAGCATGGACCGGAAACACAGATCGGCATAGGACTGGATTCCTCCAAAGTGGTTCTACCGCAACGCTTTTCGCATGTGGAGCGGGTGACGGGAATCGAACCCGCACTGTCAGCTTGGGAAGAG
>DASRUA010000246.1:0-2080 GCA_035655615.1 Dermatophilaceae bacterium | reverse complement strand
TCGCGGGCTGAAAGGTGCGCGCTCTGGAAGGGCTGACCCCCAAATCCAGGCTCTTCCCAGTTCTGCATTGGAGGCACTGGGGGCGGCCAACCGAAGGGTGCGGGGGCGCCATTACTCCTGTAATCTTGTTGAATCCCCTGTAACCTTTGTGAAATGCAAAGATCGGTTTCGTGGGCGCCAGCGGTATGATGGGCAGCCGCATGACGGCCAACATCCTCGAGGGAGGATACCAGCTCAGCACACGGTGCATTCGAGGCCGGTGGACCACTTGAGGCTGCTGGCGGTCGGAGCGCCTCCAGCATTGCTGAACTGGGGGCCAAGTGCGATGCGGTCATTGTCTGCGTCACCTCAGCCTCGATCCGCCGGGGTTGTAGGGCGGGTCTGATGGCGAATGCTCCTGTGGCAAGCAAGGATGGAACTGCTGATGGTTCTGATCTGTTGCTTGACAGGAGCACTCGTAATGAGAGTTTGCCACACGATTGATCCGGTTTTCGACGACCCGAACCTGATCGGGTTCGGCGGGCTGCCCGCGGTGATGTCCTTGGCGCAACGAGCTGGGTTGCACGACCTGGTCGACCAGCACGTGACGGTGCCCGGCTCGGCCGGCGCGAATGCCGCGGTCAAGGTGGCGGGGATGGTGGCGGGGATGGTCGTCGGCGCGGACAGCATCAGCGACCTCGACGTCCTACGTCATGGCGGGATGGGCCGGGCCTTCACCGGGCTACGGGCGCCGACCACCCTGGGTACCCATCTGCGCGGCTACCGGTTCGGGCACGTGCGACAGTTGGATGCGGTCGCGTCCCGGCTGCTGGTCAACCTCGCCAAGATGTCGCCGATCCTGGCTGGTGTCGACCAGGTCTGCTTCGTGGATGTCGATGACACGATCCGCGAAACCCACGGCTACCACAAGCAGGGCGTGGCTTACGGCTACTCCGGTGTGAAGGGATTGAACGCGATCCTGGCGACCGTCTCGACGCCAGCCTCGGCGCCGGTGATCGCCGCGACCAGGCTCCGTAAGGGCAACGTCGCATCCGCCCACGGGGCGGCCCGGCTGATCACCGACACCCTCGCCACCCTCCACAAGGCAGTCGCCACCACTGCGGGGTTGGTGGTGGTCCGGGCCGACAGTGCCTACTTCACCCACGATGTGGTCGCCGCCATCGTCCGGGGTAGGGCCAGGTTCTCGATCACCGCGAGGATGAACAAGGCCGTCACCTTGGCTATCTCGACCATCGACGACACGGCATGGACGCCGATCCGCTACCCCCACGCCATCTTCGACCAGGCCCAGCAAGCCTGGATCTCGGATGCGGAGGTCGCCGAAACCGGGCTCACCGCGTTCAGCTCCAGGCGGCAGGCCGATCACGTCAACGCACGGCTGATCGTGCGTCGAGTGAAACGCCTCAACCCGCACCCGAAGACCCAGGGCGAGCTGCTGCCCGGCTACCGCTACCACGCCGTCTTCACCGACACCACCCTGGGCCTGGTCGAGGCCGAAGCCGCCCACCGTGACCACGCCATCATCGAGGCCGTGATCGCCGACCTGAAGGACGGGCCCCTGGCGCACGCACCATCGGGGAAGTTCACCGCGAACAGTGCCTGGCTCGCCCTGGCAGCGATCGCGTTCAACCTGACCCGGGCCGCAGCCCGGATCGCGTCGGTCACGCTCGGCCGGGCCCGCACCGCAACAGTGCGCCGCGCCCTGGTCAACGTGGCCGCCCGGATCGCGAACCAAGCCCGACACTGGCGGCTGCACCTGCCTCGGGACTGGCCCTGGCAAACCCAACTCGAACACCTATTCGACACCGTCCACGGCCCACCCACACCAGCCACCCCCTGACCATCCGGCCCACCAGGCCCAAATCGAGGAACCCTGAAGTGGAAACGCCGGGCAGACCGGCAGCCACACCATGCCCACCCGGCGAATCACCCAGGAATCACCCTCGAAATCCAGAAACCGTCACCAACAAATGCGCGTCGGCGGATCGAGGCTCAGCCACCCCCACCTCAGATAGGAAGAGCCCCTAACGGTTGCCCCGATTTCAAGCACATGCGCTTTGTGGGTCTATTAGGGCCTTCG
>DASRUA010000245.1:0-33258 GCA_035655615.1 Dermatophilaceae bacterium | reverse complement strand
CGGCCGACTGAAGTCTCGTTCCTACGAGACCAAGGAAGGCGAGAAGCGCACGGTCATCGAGTTGGACGTGGACGAGGTCGGCCCGTCGTTGAAGTACGCCACTGCCAAGGTCAACCGCACCCAGCGGGGCTCCGGAGGCGGTGGCTTCAACGCCGGCGGTCAGGGCGGCGGACAAAACGGTCCGAGTGCTGGGTCAAGCGGCCAGGGCACTCCCGCCGTGGATCCGTGGGCCACTGGTTCACCGGCTCCATCCAATGCAGGTGGCGGTCAGCAGTCTGGACCGCAAGGTGGCTGGGGCAACGGCCCGTCATATGACGAGCCTCCCTTCTAGAGCCCGCTTCTAGAGCCTCACGTCTAGATGCATTAAGACAAGAATTCAAAAGTAGTTATGCCATCCCAGGGGCAAAAGCCCTGGGCTCCTCTCAAGAATGGAGAGCACCACGATGGCCAAGCCCGTAGTGCGCAAGCCCAAGAAGAAGGCCAACCCGCTCAAGGCGGCAAAGGTCGAGAACATCGACTACAAGGACACTGCGCTGCTGCGCAAGTTCATCTCCGATCGCGGCAAGATCCGCGCTCGCCGGGTGACCGGTGTGTCCGCACAGGAGCAGCGTCTCATCGCCACGGCCGTCAAAAACGCCCGTGAGATGGCCCTGCTGCCCTACTCCAGCTCGGCTCGCTGAGCTAGCTGACCGAGAAGGAGAAGCACAGATGAAGGTTATTTTGACTCACGAGGTCACTGGCCTCGGGACTGCAGGTGACGTCGTCGACGTCAAGGACGGGTACGCCCGCAACTTCCTGTTGCGCCGAGGTCTTGCCACCGGCTGGACCAAGGGCGTTGCGAAGCAGGTCGCCGCGATCCAGAAGGGCCGCCAGGTCCGCGAGGTCAAGTCCCTCGATGAGGCCAAGGGCATGAAGGGCCAGCTCGAGGCCAAGTCGGTCAAGGTTGTCGCCAAGGCGGGCAAGTCCGGTCGCCTCTTCGGCGCCGTGACCCCGGGTGATGTCGCTGACGCCGTCAAGGCATCTGGAGGCCCCCAGCTGGACCGACGCAAGATCGAGCTCTCGAGCGCGATCAAGTCGACCGGTTCGTTCGAGGCGCTCGTGCGCTTGCACCCCGAGGTGCAGGCCTCGATCAAGCTGGACGTCGTCGCCGGCTGACGCTTCGACAACCTGGGCGCGCCAACGCAGCACGCCGTACTGCCGTGTAGCACGCCAGTGTCACGACACGCCAAGGGCGCGGATCCTCACCGGATCCGCGCCCTTCGTGGCGCGCCATCCGGGTTCAGGGTGGGTAGGGTCGGAGCATGCGTATTGGCCTCGTGGGAGTTGGTCGGATCGGGGCATTCCACGCCGCCACTCTCAAGGGTCTGGACAGCGTCGAGCAGGTCGTGGTGACCGATTGCGATCCTGCGCGAGCACAGGCCGCGGCCAAGGAGCTGGACTGTGAAGCCGCGGCCGACGTCGAGGCACTGTTCCGGGCAGGTCTGGACGGAGTCGCCATCTGTGCGCCGACCAGCTCGCATGCCGAGCTGGTCGGCCGCGCCCAGGATGCCGGTCTCACCACGTTCTGCGAGAAGCCTCTGGCCTCGGACCTGGCCGGCACACTGCGGATGGCCGAGCGGGTGGGCAACGGCTCGGTGCCGGTCCAGATCGGGTTTCAGCGGCGCTTCGACCCGGGCTATCGGGCCGCCCGGGCCGCGGTGACCAGCGGCAGCCTGGGCTGGATCCACACCATCCGCGCCACGACCAACGACGCCGCGCCACCGCACGCGTCGTACATCCCCACCTCGGGTGGTTTCTTCCGCGACTGCAGCATCCATGACTTCGACGCGGTGCGGTTCGTCACCGGCCGCGAGGTGGTCAGCGTCTTCGCCGTGGGCCAGAACCACGGTGCGGCCTTCTTCGCGGAGTCCGATGACATCGACGCCGCCGCTGCGGTGCTCACCATGGACGACGGCACGATCGCGCTGGTCTCCGGCTCGCGCTACAACGCGCGCGGCTATGACGTGCGGCTCGAGGCGTTGGGCAGCAAGGACTCCGTCTGCGTCGGAATGGACGACCGGCTGCCCCTGCGCTCGGTCGAGGAAAGGGTGGACTTTCCATCCGCCATGCCCTACACCGACTTCATGGAGCGGTTCCATCAGGCGTATGTCGACGAGCTGGTCGCGTTCACCCACCTCGTGGCCGGCCGGATCGAGACGCCCTGCTCGGCCGATGAGGCCCTCCAGGCGTTCCGGGTCGCCGAGGCATGCGACCTCTCGCGACGCGCGGGCCGGCCGGTGCTGATGGAGGAGGTGGGCCGGTGATGTCGATCGCGGACCGCCTGGCAGGGGCGCCGATCTCCTGGGGCGTGTGTGAGGTCCCTGGCTGGGGCTGGCAGCTCGACTCCGCGACGGTGCTCTCACAGATGCAGGAGGCCGGACTGGTCGCGACCGAGTTCGGCCCTGCTGGCTTCCTGCCCGATGACCCGCAAGACCGGGCCAAGGTGTTGGCTGACAAGGGGTTGAGTGCTGTCGGTGGCTTTGTCCCCGTCGTCCTGCACGACCCCGTCGTCGACCCGGTTCGGGAGATCGAGCAGGTCCTTGCCGGTTTCACAACGGCGGGCGCTGCCACGCTTGTTCTTGCTGCGGCAACCGGAACCGACGGGTATGACGTCCGGCCGCGGCTCGACGACGATGGCTGGCAGGTGCTGCTGCGCAACCTCGACCGGCTTGCACTGTTCGCAGGCAGGCTGGGGATCATCGCCACTGTGCACCCGCATGTCGGCACCATGGTCGAGACCGCTGACGATGTGGAGCGCGTGCTTGACGGCAGCGGGATCGGTCTCTGTCTGGACACCGGGCACCTGCTTATCGGCGGCGCGGACCCGGTGGCGCTGGCGGCCGAGCATGCGGGACGAATCCGGCATACCCACCTCAAAGATGTTGATGCGACCTGGGCCGGACGGGTGCAGTCTGGTGAGGTGACCTACACCGAGGCGGTACGCGGGGGCATGTACCGTCCGCTGGGTCAGGGCGACGTGGACATCGCCTCGATCGTCGGATCACTGGAACGTGCGGGGTATGACGGGTGGTACGTCCTGGAGCAGGACACGATCCTGGCCGGACCTCCGCAGGCCGGAGCTGCTGGTGGACCTTCTGGCGTACAGCACACGCCGAGGGAAGACGTCCGCGCCAGCATCGAGCACCTGTCAGCCATTGCCGGGGCGCTCCGATGAACCCCAGGGGGCCCGCGTTCGACGTGGCCGCAGCCGACGCCCCCTCAGTCGCGGCTGAGGCGTTCGACGTGCTCACCATGGGTCGGGTGGGGGTTGATCTGTATCCCCTGCAGTCGGGCACCCACCTGCAGGACGTCGAGACATTCGGCAAGTTCCTCGGTGGCAGCCCGTCCAATGTCGCGGTCGCCGCGGCACGGCACGGAAGGCGATCGGCCGTCATCACCCGCACCGGTCGTGACCCCTTCGGCATCTTCATCCACCAGGCTCTGCGGGACCTCGGCGTGGACGACCGCTTCGTGTCGGCTGTCGACGGACTGCCCACGCCGATCACCTTCTGCGAGATCTTTCCGCCCGACGACTTCCCGCTGTACTTCTACCGGTATCCGGCAGCTCCCGACCTGCAGATCCAGGAAGCGGAGATCGATCTGAAGGCCGTGCGCGCTGCCTCGATCTACTGGTCCACGGTGACCGGGCTGTCCGCCGAGCCGAGTCGAAGTGCGCACTTTGCCGCCTGGGAGGCCCGAGGTCGGGCGCCGCTGACGATCCTCGACCTCGACTACCGGCCGATGTTCTGGAATGACCCCGGCGAGGCTCACGCCCAGGTGGATCGGGCCCTGTCGATGGTGACGGTTGCCGTGGGGAACAGCGTCGAGTGCGAGGTCGCCGTGGGCGAGAGTGACCCCGACCGAGCCGCAGAAGCGTTGCTGGACAAGGGGATCGAGCTGGCCATCGTCAAACGGGGTCCCAAAGGCGTGTTGGCGCGGACACGTGATGAGCGGGTCGAGGCCGCGGCCTTTCCGGTCCAGGTGGTCAATGGCCTCGGCGCCGGGGACGCCTTCGGTGGCGCCCTGTGCCACGGGCTGCTGGCGGGCTGGCCGCTGGAGCGAGTCCTGAGGTTCGCCAATGTTGCCGGGGCGATCGTCGCCTCCCGGCTGGAGTGCTCGACTGCCATGCCGACCGAACATGAGGTCGAAGAGCGTATGGGTGAACAGCAGATTGCCAACAAGAATGAGGTCGCGGCTCAAGTCTTGGGTCACGCGGCCGCCGAACTGGTCCACGGAGGTGCGTCATGAGTGAGTGGCATCGCAAGGCGGGTTCGGCGAGTCGGGCAGGTTTCGACGTGGCGATCGGACCGAAGGAGGCGGGCTGGGAACACACCGGCCTGTACGTCGTGACTCTCGCCCCGGGTGAGTCGAGGTTGATCACCGGCCGGGAGCATGAGTGGCTGGTTCTGCCACTGTCCGGCGCGGTCAGGGTGGAGTGCGGCGGCAAGCTGCTGATGCTGTTCGGGCGCGAAGGGCCCTTCGCGGGACCAACCGACTACGCCTACGTGCCGGTCCACTCGACGTTTACGATCCACAGTAAGGCAGGTGCACGGATTGCCCTGCCGCACGCCAAGGCCTCAGCGTCGTTGCCGTTCAGGCGAATCCCGGCTGAGGAGACGGTCATCGAGCTGCGTGGCGCCGGGCGTTGTTCGCGCCAGGTCAACAACTTCGGGACACCGTCGGTGCTCAACGCTGACTCGATCATCGCCTGCGAGGTGTTGACGCCGGCTGGCAACTGGTCGTCCTATCCGCCACACAAGCACGACGAGCACCGCGAGGACCGTGAAAGCGTCCTCGAGGAGATCTACTACTTCGAGATGCGTGCCGAGGGCGATGCGCCGGGGTCGGCGAAGGCCTTCGGCTACCAACGGGTCTATGGCACCAGGACCCGACCGATCAACGTCCTGGCTGAGGTCCACAGCGGTGACGTCGTCCTGGTTCCGCATGGCTACCACGGACCCGCGATGGCGCCACCTGGCTACGACATGTACTACCTGAACGTGATGGCGGGTCCGGGCAGACGGCTTGAGATGCGGGTCCGCGATGACCCCGATCATGCATGGGTACGCAAGACGTGGGCTTCCCAGAAGGTCGACCCTCGGCTCCCCTTCGGCGGACGCGCGTGACGGAGAGGATTCAGCTGACCGTCGCCCAGGCGGTCGTGAAGTTCCTCGCGCGCCAGTACTCCGAGCGGGACGGCGTCCGGCAGCGGTTGATCGAAGGCTGCTTCGGCATCTTCGGTCACGGCAACATCGCCGGACTCGGTCAGGCGTTGATGCAGCTGGAGGTCGAGGCCGGGCGAAGCGGTGACGGTGGTCGGGATGGCGACGGTGACCGCAGTGCTCTCCGGTACTTCCAGTGCCGCAACGAGCAGGCCATGGTGCACACCGCCGTCGGTTTCTCCCGAATGCGGAACCGCCTGCAGACGCTGGCCTGCACGACGTCGGTGGGCCCCGGCGCGACCAACCTGGTCACCGGGGCAGCACTGGCGACGATCAACCGGATCCCGGTCCTGCTGCTGCCCGGCGACGTCTTTGCCACCCGGGCCAGCGGCACCGTCCTGCAGCAGCTCGAGTCGCCGCGCGGCCATGACATCTCCGTCAACGACACGCTACGGCCGGTGTCAGTGTTCTTCGACCGGGTATGGCGGCCCGAGCAGCTCCCGTCCGTGCTCCTCGGCGCGATGCGCGCACTGACCGACCAGGTCAACACCGGAGCGGTGACGATCGCCCTGCCGCAGGATGTCCAGGCCGAGGCGTGGGACTGGCCGGTCGAGCTCTTCGACGCCCGGGTCTGGCACATCGCAAGACCACTTCCCGGGCCGAGCCTCGTGGAGCAGGCGGTTGCCGCGATTCGTGCGTCGAAGCGCCCGCTGATCGTGGCCGGTGGCGGTGTTGCCTACTCCGAGGCGACGGAGGCGTTGCGCGAGTTCGCGGAGGCGACCGGCATTCCCGTCGCAGAGACGCAGGCGGGCAAGGGGTCGCTGGCCTGGGATCATCCGCAGGCGGTGGGTGCCATCGGGGCGACCGGCACCACCGCTGCCAACAAGCTGGCCGCCGGGTCCGACCTGGTGATTGGCGTCGGCACCCGCTGGAGCGACTTCACCACTGCATCCATGAGCGCCTTCGCAGACCCGGCCGTCCGGTTCGTCAACATCAACGTCGCGGACCTTGACGGGCTCAAGCTCTCGGGTTTGTCTGTCGTCGCCGACGCCCGGGAGGCGTTGCAGGCATTGACAACCCAGCTCGCAGGGTGGCGAGCAGAACCGGCATACACGGGCCGGGCAAGCGATCTGGCAGCGGACTGGGACGTCGAGGTCGCGGTGGCATACGACGTCGGCGGCGATCTGAATGCGGTCCCGCGGCAGAGTCAGGTGATCGGCACCGTCAACGACCTGTCGGGTCCGCGTGACGTCGTCGTTTGCGCAGCCGGCTCGATGCCCGGCGACCTGCACAAGATGTGGCGGACGAGTGATCCCAAGGGGTACCAGGTGGAGTACGGCTACTCGTGCATGGGCTACGAGATCGCCGGGGGGCTCGGGGTCAAGATGGCCTCCCCCGACCGCGAGGTCATCGTCATGGTGGGTGACGGGTCGTATCTGATGATGGCCCAGGAGCTCGTCACCGCAGTGCAGGAGGGAGTCAAGCTCGTCGTGGTGATCGTGCAGAACCACGGGTTCGCCTCGATCGGCGGGCTCTCCGAAACCGTTGGCGCTTCACAGTTCGGCACCCAGTATCGCTACCGCGGCCAGAGCGGCCGGCTCGACGGTGACATCCTGCCTATCGACCTCGCCGCGAACGCTGCCAGTCTCGGCGCACAGGTCCTGCGCGCCGACACCCTGGGCTCGTTCCGGCAGTGCCTGGCCGAGGCCTTGGCCGCGACCTGGACCACCGTGGTCCACGTGGAGTGCGACCTGGCGACCGGCTCACCATCGAGCAAGTCGTGGTGGGACGTTCCGGTCGCCGAGGTGTCGAGCCAGCCGGTCACCCGCGGGGCCCGGTCGGCATACGAGCGGGCCAAGACCAGCCAGCGAAGTCACCTGAGACCTTTCGCCTGACTCAGCAGCCTGACTCAGCCGTCTGCATCAGCTGTGTGACTCAGCGGGTAGCGCCGGTGACCAGCCAGGCGTCGCCGCGGGCCCGCCATCCCAGGGCGAGTCCTCGCAGCACCATGAAAGCGACGAACGCCAGCCAGAGCACCGTCATCGCATGTGCCTGCCCGGCGACGGTGTCGGTGCCGGCCAGCAACGACGGGCCGGTGGCTCGAACCGTCAGGATCAGGGGCAGATACAGCGCGAGAACCACGACCTGTGCCACCGCGAGCCACAGGCCGTCGCCGGCTCCGATGAGCACGCCGTCCAACACGAACACAAACCCCGCGATGGGTTGGGAGAGCCCCACCACGATCAGGGCCGCGGCCAGCACTGACTGCACCGCGGGGTCTGGTGTGAAGAGCAGGGGCAGCACCGAATGCGTTGCCAGCACCAGGATTCCGAGGACCGCACCGCCGATGACGCCCCACGACAGCATCGTCTTGGTGGCAGTTCGGGCGCTCGCGATATCGCCGGCGCCCAGGGCTCGGCCGGTCAGTGCCTGCGCGGCGATGGCCAGTGCGTCGAGGGAGAACGCGAGGAAGGTCCAGATGGTGGCCGCAACCTGGTAGGCGGCGAGCGGAACGTCTCCCAGGCCGGCGGCGACCCAGGCCGTCACGAGCAGGACGGTGCGAAGAGCCAGCGTCCGGACGAGCAGGGGGATGCCGTCCAGCCCCGCTCTCAGCACCCGTCCCGGGTGGGGGTGCAGGCTCGCCCCGAGCTGACCCGCGCGGCGAGTCACGACGAAGACGAGGGCGGCCGCCATACCGCACTGGGAGATGACGGTCCCCAGGGCGGAACCTGCGATGCCCAGGTGCAGACCGTAGACGAACAGCAGGTTGAGCACGATGTTGCCGCCGAAACCCACGACGGACGCGATCAGGGGTGTCTTCGTGTCTTGCAGTCCGCGCAAGACTCCGGTGACAGCCAAAGCCACCAACATCGCCGGTATGCCGACTGCGGACACCCGCAGGTAGATCACCGCCTGCGCCAACGCCGCAGGGGAGGAGTCGAACAGCTCGCACAGCGGCGCGGCGTAGCCGGCGACCAGAGCGCCGACGACGACGCCGATCCCGATGGCCAGCCACAGGCCGTCGATACCGGCAGTCACTGCTGCCCGTTCCGACCCGGCGCCCACGTGTCGGGCGACGATCGAAGTGGTGCCGTAGGCGAGGAAGACGAAGATGTTGGCTGCCGTCAGGAGTGCGGCGCTGGCCACTCCAAGCCCGGCCAGCTGGGTGGTGCCCAGGTGCCCGATGATCGCGGAGTCTGCCAGCAGGAACAGCGGCTCGGCGACCAGGGCCAGAAATGCCGGCACAGCCAGCCGCAGGATCTCGCGCCGCTGGTTCAGCGGTGCCTGAGCCCGCCCGGAGTCGCTTTCTTTCACGATCTCAGGTTTGGGCGCGTGATAACCGGTTTCGAGCGCTGTCCGCTGCTAACGTCGCCCGAGGTGGTCGTCGATTCTGAGGCGACAGAGGCTCTGATGAGCGTGGCAGATGTCATGGCACCGTTGGTTGAGGCCGGTCTGGGCGCGGGTACGGCCGTGCGCCTGACCTGTTGGGACGGCAGTGAGACTGGCCCACCGGGCGCCCCAGTACAGCTGACCATTACCAGTCCTCATGCCCTGCGTCGATTGCTCTGGGCCCCCAATCAGCTGGGCTTCGCACGAGCCTACGTGTCCGGCGACATACTGATCGGGGGGGACCTGCTGACCGCTCTTTCGGCGCTGGAACAGGTTGCCGATCCCGAGTTCGGCCTGGACCAGGCCCAGCTGGCCAAGAATGACCTGGTGTCGCGCAAGCTCGGACTTGAGCCGGGCATGCGCGTTATCGACGTCGGTTGTGGGTGGGGAGCCTTTGTCTGCAACGCTGCCCGCTATTATGGCGTCGAGGCTGTCGGCATTACTCTCTCGGCTGAGCAGGCCGCCTATGCCCGGCGCCGGGCGATCGAAGAGGGTGTCGGCGACCAGGTGGAGATCCGGGTCCAGGACTACCGCGACGTGGACGACGGGCCCTTTGACGCGATTGCCAGCATCGGCATGGCCGAGCATGTGGGTCAGGCGATGCTGGCAAGATACTCGGAGAACCTGTTCGCGTTGCTGAGCCCGGGCGGCCGGTTGCTCAACCATGCGATCTCCCGCCGGCAAGGGCCCGCTCGATCTCCCGCACGTCGTTCATCGACCGCTACGTCTTCCCCGACGGCGAGCTCGAGCCCTTGTCGGTGATGGTGGGGGCGCTGGAGGAGGCCGGTTTCGAGGTCCGCGATGTCGAGCCGTTGCGAGAGCACTACGCCCTGACCCTGCGTGCGGGTATGCCGCGGTCCCGGGCCTCGCTCCTTGCGCCTGCCGTTGATGCGTCAGCTACCGCCACGCCCTCTGCTGCCTCACCCACCGTTCTGGCGCCGCGTGCTCTTGCGCCACCCGTCAGCCCAGGTGCTTGAGGGCTTCCCTCTGGGAGAGTGGTGACAGCCGGGGGCCGAGCTCGTCCACGGTGCAGCGAACCCAGTCGGCCGCCGCTGTGCCGGAGCGGGCGTACTGGCGCAGCGACCAGCCGATTGCCTTGCGGATGAAGAACTCCGGGTCGGCCAGGTTGGGCGTGATGCAGTCGAGAAGGAGCTGCCGGTCGGTGTTGTCCTTGCTCATGAGCTGGCTGAGGATGGCTGCCCGGCGGACCCACAGGTTGCCGGCTAACGCCCAGGAGCGCATCCGGCTTGACTCGGTCTCGGGGTGCGCTCTCAGGATCGGGCCCACCCGGTGCGCGGCGATCTCGTCCACAAAGTCCCACCAGGCCCCCGACTCGACCAGGTATCGGTACAGCGGCATGGCCGATCGGTCCGCTGCCCACTGCCGGTAGAGGCGGTGCCCGGAGATGGCCAGCGCGGCATAGCGCTCCTCACGGAACCGGGCGCCATCCCAGAGCTCGCGGATCGTCGCCTCCCACTCGTCGCGTCCGCTCAGCAGGTGTGCCGGGTCCGCCAGCAGGGGTCCCAGGGTGGCTTTGAGCTGAGGCGAGCTGATGCCACGAAAAGGCATGGCGGACTTCATATAAGCCTGCTGGCCCTTCGACTTGTCGGGGTCCCCCGCCTTCTCGAGCACGCGGCATACGGCATCGACCACATCAGCTCGAACATCCCCCATCGGCTCAAGATATGGCCTTGCAGGTGCTGGCTACATCCTCAGAGGTGTGGGTGGCGCGGCGCGACCCAACTATTTGTTGTCCACAGGGGGTGGACAACGTCTGTGCAGGTCAGCGGACTGCGGGGCGCAGATCAATTCCGCAGTTCACAGGCTCATCCCCAGGGTGTGCACAAGTGGTGACACCGTTACGCACAACTTGTCCCCTTTTTGTCCACAGGCCTCATTTGAGTCCGGGGGCATCCGGTCATACCGTGAATGCTTCGTACCGATCGCTGAGCGGGGCGACACCCCGACTGGCGTGTGGTGGGGGTTGTCAGACCCGGGTGGTGTGCTGGTCACAGTCCGCTTGCAGGGTCGGTATCGAAGGGGGGACGCTCGTGTCGCTCGCGGAGCTGAACATCAAGTCGTTTGACGGACCCACCCAGTCCTCCTACGGATCGGACGCCCGGCTGCCTCCCCAGGATGTTCACGCTGAGCAGAGCGTCATCGGCGGCATGCTGCTCTCCAAGGACGCGATCGCCGACTGTGTCGAGGGCCTCAAGGGGACCGACTTCTACCGCCCGGCTCACGAGCTGATCTACGACGCGATCCTGGACCTCTACAGCCGCGGCGAGCCGGCCGACGCCATCACCGTCTCCGACGAGCTCACCAAGCGCGGCGACCTGACCCGGGTCGGCGGCCAGGCCTATCTGCACCAGCTGATCTCCGAGGTTCCGACCGCGGCCAACGCCGGGTACTACGCGGAGATCGTGGCTGAGCGGGCGGTGCTGCGGCGGCTGGTCGATGCCGGAACCAAGATCGTCCAGATGGGCTATGGCCAGGGCGGCGGCGACGTCGTGGACATCGTCAACGCCGCTCAGGCCGAGATCTATGCGGTGGCGGACAAGCGTGGCGGCGATGACTACGCGAGGCTCGGCGATGTGCTTGAGGCAACCGTCGACGAGATCGAGGCCGCCTCGGGCAAGACCGGTGAGATGACCGGTGTCCCGACGGGATTCACCGACTTCGACAACCTCACCAACGGCCTGCACCCGGGTCAGATGATCGTCGTCGCCGCGAGGCCGGCCGTCGGAAAATCGACCTGGGGTTTGGATATCGCACGGTCGGCGGCCATCAAGCACAAGATGGCTACCGTCCTGTTCAGTCTCGAGATGAGTCGTACGGAGATTACGATGCGTCTACTCTCGGCCGAGGCCTCGATCCAGCTGCAGAACATGCGCAAGGGCACGATGCGCGACGAGGACTGGACCAGACTGGCACGCACGATGGGCGAGGTCTCCGATGCACCTCTGTTCATTGACGACTCGCCGAACATGTCGCTGATGGAGATCCGGGCCAAGTGCCGGCGTCTCAAGCAGCGTGACAACCTGCGCCTGGTGATCATCGACTACCTGCAGCTGATGAGCTCCGGCAAGCGGGTCGAGAGCCGCCAGCAAGAGGTCTCGGAGTTTTCCCGTGCCCTCAAGCTCCTGGCCAAGGAGCTCGAGGTCCCCGTTATCGCCATTTCGCAGCTGAACCGTGGCAGCGAGCAGCGCACCGACAAGAGGCCTCAGATGAGCGACCTTCGTGAGTCGGGTTGCCTCACCGCCGACTCACGGATCCTGAGGGCAGACACCGGCGCCGAGACTTCGATGGGCGAGCTGTACGCCGAGGGCGCCACTGATGTTCCGGTGTGGGCCCTGGATGACTCTCTGCGTTACGTGCGAAGGCATTTAACCCACGTGTTCCCGACCGGGATCAAGCCGGTCTTCCGCCTGAGACTGGCCTCGGGCAAGACGATTCGTGCGACCGAGAATCACCCGTTTCTGGCCTACGAGGGCTGGACCCACCTGGGCGACTTGCGCACCGGTTCCCGGGTCGCCGTGCCGCGGCACGTGCCGGCCCCGCACGAGCTCAGAGACTGGCAGGACGACGGTGAACTCGCCCTGCTCGCAGACAGCCTTTGCCGGACGGCAGGTGGCGCCGTCCCCGCGGCGGTGTTCCACTCACCCAAGCGTCAGATCGGCGTCTTCATCAAGCTTTTGTGGGCGCTGGACGGCTCGGTTCGCCGGCACTGCTCCGGCAAAGGTGGGCGCATCTATCTGACCTCACAGTCATGTCGACTTCTGGAGGACGTCTCTCGGCTCCTGTTGCGATTCGGTATCTCGGGTCGGATATACGAGGCACGCAACGGCTTCACGCTCGACGTCAGTGGCGTGGACGACCAGCGGCGCTTTCTCCAGGAGATCGACGTTCATGGCGAACGGACTGCTGACGGGCTGGCCCTGTTGGGCATCGTGCGCGCAAGTTCAGGCAACAGGCCCGGGGCTGGGACGACCGCCCCCGTGTGGGGCCGTGTCGGTGAGGTGATGGCCCACCCTGACATCACCCCGACGAACGACGGGCCAGTGGGCGCACAGCATCACGACCCCGAGCAGAGTCTGGGTCAGGTCGTTCGGCTGCTGGATGCGGCGGGCCTGGACCTCGAAGCCGTTAACGACGTGTTGTGGGACTCGGTCGTGTCCATCGAGCCCGACGGTGTCGAGGAGGTCTTTGACGCAACGGTTCTTGGCACCCACAACTTCATCGCGAACGGCATCGCCGTCCATAACAGCATCGAGCAGGACGCTGATCTTGTGATCCTGCTTCATCGCGAGTCGATGTATGAACGTGAGTCACCACGCGAAGGCGAGGCCGACCTCATTGTTGCCAAGCACCGCAACGGCCCGACTGACACGATTACGGTCGCGTTCCAGGGGCACTACTCCCGCTTCACGAACATGGCCACCAACTTCTGACGCTGCCGGGCATCACGAAGTGAAGCTGTCGTCAGAGCGTCAATGGTTGTCACAATGAGTGTCAGTGGTTTTCACCCGTGACACGCCACGACGGCAACAGCATCTGACACCCCGACCCCGTCGTTGAGAATGTCAGCCACCGCCCGGCCGGAGATGGTCTGCTCCTCATGGGGTGATGATCACTTTTCCCCGAGCGTGCCCCTCTCCGAAACAGCCAATAGCCTCAGGGGTCCGGCTCAGCGGGTACGTCCGGCCGACGACCGGCGTGACCTTGCCGGATTCCAGGAGCTCTCTCAGGGCGAGCAGGTCATCCTGGTTCGGAGCCAGCTGGATCGTGCGGATGCTCTGGGGCACGAACAGCGACAGCAGTGGCGCCTCGACGAGAAGGACCGGCGCGTTGGCCAGCCAGCGCTTGTCAAACCGGCCGCCGTTGGGCACGAGCAGCCCCTTGGGGGTCAGCGCTCTCCGGAGCTGTGACAACGAGTGCTTCGACACGTTGTCGAGGATGACGTCGTAGCGCTCGTCCCCCTGGGTGAAGTCTTCCTGCGCGTAGTCGATGACGTGATCGGCGCCGATTGATCGGACCAGGTCCAACTTCGTCGTGCTGCATACGCCGGTCACTTCTGCGCCGAACGACTTGGCGATCTGCACGGCGAACGTGCCGATGCCTCCTCCCGCGCCGTTGATCAGGACCTTGTGCCCGGGCTGGACCCTGCCTAGGTCGCGCAGACCAGTAAAGGCGGTGAGCATGGACATAGGAACGGCTGCGGCCTGCTCGAACGTGATGTTGGCTGGCTTCGGCACAAGATTCCTCTCAGGGGCGACGGCGAACTCGGCGAAGGCGCCGACCCCTGCGCCGAAGACCTCATCCCCGATGTGGAGCCGCGTCACGTTCTTGCCGACTGCCGCGACGACCCCCGCCATATCCGAACCCCGTACCCCGGTCCGTGGCTTGCGTAGCCCGAACACCGCGCGGACGATGTACGGCACGCCGGTGACGCCGGCCCAGTCGGGAGGGTTCACGGCGGCCGCGCGAACACGCACCAGCACTTCGTCGTCCCCTGCAACCGGCGTGCCGATGTCCCTGAGCTCCAGGACGTCGGGTGAGCCGTACCTGTCCTGGACGATCGCCTTCACGGTGTCGCTCCTCCTGGTCGGTGTTTCTCAGTTCGCCTTGCGGACAATCCAGGCACGCTTTCGATGCCTTGACGTTAGCCACTTGCCTGCCCGTCTGCCTGGAACACGCCACCTCAACGGTGCCGCGCGTGTGCCTCGTGGCTCACGTCGCTTACGCTCCTCCGTCCGTGTTGTCGCGCCACACTGGACGTCATACATGGCATTCAGTTTCGTGTTTCCAGACCCACTCCCCACTCGCGGTCTACGCGTGATTTTTGGATGCCGGCCCGGTAGGTTCTGAGGCCTTGATAGCGATCGTGAGGAGCACGGTATGGCCCTTCGCCTTGTAGCGATCGGTGACAGCACTGTTGAGGGCCTCGAGGACCCCGGCCCGGACGGGGTATACATCGGGTGGGCTGATCGGTTCGCCCGCCACCTGGACGTGATCCATCCCGGCCTGCTTTACGCCAACCTCGCGGTCCGCGGGCAGACGTCGCGTGAGGTTCGCGAGACGCAGCTGCGGCCGGCGCTGGACCTGGCTCCCGACTTCGCTGTGGTGGTGGCCGGGGTCAACGATGTGCTGCGACCCAGGTTCAACCGCGACGCGCTTCGCGATGACCTGTTCGCGATGCACGCTGAGCTGTCCGCGATGGGTGCTCAGGTCCTCACCTTCACGATGCCGGACATGGAGCGCGTCGCGCCGCTCGCGGTCGTGCTGCGCGGGCGACTGCAGTTCCTGAACTCGGTCTCGCTGCAGTGTCGTGAGCGCTACGGCTCCATCGTCGTTGACCTCGCCTCGGTGCCCGCCACGAGCCATCCCGCTTTCTGGCACACCGACAGGCTTCATGGCAACAGCGAAGGGCACCGTCGCATCGCCGCGGCACTGGCTGAGGCTGCCGGGTACGAGGTGGAGGACTGGCGGGCGGAGCCGCCACCGGTGCCGAAGGCGAGCCGGTTGCGGGTAGCCGTCAATGAGGCCGCCTGGGTCGGCTCGCACCTGTTCCCGTGGGTCTGGGAACATGTGCGCGGGCAGGCCTCGGGGGACGACGTCACCTGCAAGCGCCCGAACCTCTTGCCAGTGACCTGACACGGATGAGCGGAGGGGTTGAGATGCAGCCGGAACGCAGCAACCAGACTGCCGACCAGCCAGCCGACCATCGGGGCCGGCTCAGGACGGTGCTGATCATCACTGTCGCCGTCCTGATCGCAGAGGTCATCGGCGCAGCGGTTTCCGGAAGCCTGGCGCTGCTGGCCGACGCCGGCCACATGCTCTCCGATGTGGCCGGCCTGACCCTGGCCTGGGCCGCCTCGGTGCTGGCCCAGCGACCGGCGACACTGGCCCGCACCTGGGGGTACCGCCGAGCCGAGGTGCTTGCGGCCGTGGGACAGGCTGCGATGCTCCTGGCGGTGGGCGGGTTCGTCATCGTCGAGGCCATCCGCAGACTGATCGAGCCCCCCGAAGTGGCTTCCGGGGCGATGGTGGCCTTCGGGGTGATCGGACTGGTCGGCAACCTGATCGGTATTGCCGTCCTGGTCGGAGTGCGGTCGGAGAACCTGAACATGCGGGCCGCCTTCCTCGAGGTCGCCAACGACACGCTCGGCTCCATGGCCGTGCTCATCGCCGCCTTGCTCATCGCGGTCGCAGGCTTGCTCCGTGCCGACGCCTTGGCTTCGCTGCTCATCGGCGCGCTGATCATTCCGCGAACCCTGAAGATCCTGCGCGAGAGCGTCGACGTTCTGCTGGAGTCCACGCCCAGGGGTCTGGAGCTGAGCGAGGTTCGCGAACATCTGCTCCAGGTCGCCCGGGTTCAGGCGGTGCACGACCTGCACGCCAGCCAGGTCGCTACCGGCCTGCCCGTGTTGACCGCGCACGTCGTGGTGGACGACTCCTGCTTCCAGGACGGACACCTGCCTGCCCTGCTCGACGAGCTGCAGCGCTGCCTGGCCGGCCATTTCGACGTCAAGCACTCCACGTTCCAGTTCGAGGCCAGCGGCCACGCCGGCCATGAACCGTCAGCGCACCTGTGAACAGCGCTGAACAAGCCAGGTCACCATCGTTGCCTCGTGTCAGGATGCCCGCCTGCGGGTCTTCGGGGTAGCGCCCCCAGGTACGGTGCGCCATACTTTTTTCGCCTGCACTCACAGGCGGACCTGCCCAGAGCATGCGATCTCGGAGGTACAACCCATGAGTCACCAAGCCCTTGCCTGCATTCTTTCCCCCGACCTCTTGCACAAGCTCGCTCTCGAGTCCACCGACGAGAATCGGGGGGCCATCCTCTCGACCATCGAGCTGGACCACAGCTTCCGGCTGCGCCGCGCCGAGCTCGCGGCCCGTCAGATCGCCCGCCCGATAGGTGCCATGACCGTGGGAGCGGGTGGCACGCCGAACCGGAGCATCTACGACCAGGCGCACTCGACGTTAACCACCCCTGGAACGCTGGTTCGCAAAGAGGGGCAAGGCAAGGTCAGCGACGTCTCGGTCAACCAGGCATACGACGGTTTCGGTCTCACGTACAAGCTGTTCTGGGACATCTTCCACCGCGACTCCATCGACGACCAGGGCATGCCCATCGAGGGTCTGGTCCACTACGGCAGCGCCTACGACAACGCGTTCTGGGACGGCGCCGGCCACATGTTCTTCGGTGACGGCGACGGCCAGCTGTTGACCGACACCACCAAGGGCCTGGACGTGATCGGTCACGAGCTCACCCACGGGGTCACCCAGCACGAGGCGAACCTGATCTACTCCGGCCAGTCCGGCGCGTTGAACGAGTCGATCTCGGACGTGTTCGGATCGCTGGTCAAGCAGTACCACCTGCAACAGACCGCGGCGAAGGCCGACTGGCTCATCGGCAAGGACATCGTCGGCCCCCAGCTCGCGCCCGCACTGCGCTCGATGAAGGCGCCGGGCACCGCGAACAAGTACGACGACCAACCGGCCGACATGGATCACTACGTGAACACCTCCGCTGACAACGGTGGTGTCCACACCAACTCCGGCATCCCCAACCACGCGTTCTACGTCACGGCCACCACGCTCGGCGGCAATGTCTGGGAGGCGCCGGGGAACATCTGGTACGACGCGCTGCTGGATCCCAAGGTGACGCCCAAGACCACGTTCACACTGTTCGCAGGAGTGACTCTGCGTCACGCCAGGTCCCGGTACGGCACCACCAGCAAGGAGGCGCAGGCGGTGAAAGCCGGCTGGGACGCAGTCAAGGTCCGGGTTCGCTGACACTCATGGTCACTGACTCCAGCCTGCTGGACTCGAGCGTGGTCGGCGCTGTGGAGTGGTCGTGCAGGTGAAGCTCGTCCGCAGCGGTGGTATCGCCGGTCTGAATATGGTCGCCACGGTCGATACGGTCGAACTTCCCGCAGACCAGCAGGTTGTCGTCTCCAAGCTGCTCGCCGAGGATCTTCGGGGCCCCGGCGTGAGCCGGCCCGGCGGGGCGGACCAGTTCACCTACCAGCTCGAGATCCAGCACGGTGACCGCACGGTTCGGCGCGAGTGGGAGGAGCCCGAGGTGCACGAGACGGTGCGACCGCTGTTGGCGGAGCTCACGCGCCGGGCCAAGCCAACCCGCTGACCCCGGGTCGTCAACGAGCGCACGCCGACGTCGGCGTGCGCTCGTTGCTGTCGCAGCTGTGGTTGCTGTCGCGGTTGAGGTTTCTGTCGCGGTTGAGGAAATATACCCGTACGGGGTATCCTTAGGCCAAGGAGATATACCCCCACCGGGTACATGCAAAGGAGTGAGAACCATGGACAAGACCGAGCCGGGATACCACTCGAACAAGGATGCCCACCTGAAGCGGCTGCGCCGGATCGAGGGTCAGGTCCGTGGTGTGCAGCGGATGGTCGAGGAGGACACTTACTGCATCGATGTGCTCACCCAGATCTCAGCGGCGACCAAGGCACTGGAGGCAGTCGCCCTGGCCCTGCTCGACGAGCACCTCAGCCACTGTGTCAGCGACGCCATTCACACCGGGGGGGACACCGCATCGGACAAGCTCAAGGAAGCCTCAACCGCCATCGCGCGTCTGGTGCGCTCCTGAACCATGAGCAGCCGATGACCCAGGAAGAGCCGATCAAACACGAGCCGACCAGACATCAAGCACGAGTCGACCGGACACCGAGTCGATCAAGCCAAATGACACTCTCACCAAGGAGAACATCATGACCACCCAGACCTTCCCCGTCACCGGACTGACCTGCGGGCACTGCGTCGGCGCCATCACCAGTGAGCTGAGCGTGCTGGCAGGGGTCACGGACGTGCAGATCGACCTCGTCGTCGACGGCACCTCCACTCTGCGAGTCATCACGGACAACGAGCTCACCGACGACGAGGTGGCCTTGGCCCTGGACGAGGCCGGCGACTACAAGCTTGCCAAGGTCTGACCGCACCTCACTCACTGACTGACACAACCCGTCGCCTGAGCAGGCGCGGGAGAAGAGGAAATCATGACCGCCACCGCCGACCAGCTCGCCGAGGCTCAGAGTGTCGAACTCGTCATCGGCGGGATGACCTGTGCTTCCTGTGCCGCCCGGATCGAGAAGAAGCTGAACAAGCTCGACGGTGTCAGTGCGACCGTCAACTACGCCACCGAGAAGGCCAAGGTGACGTATGCCGGGACCGTCTCGCCGCAGGACCTCGTCGCCACGATCGAGGCGACCGGGTACACCGCTGTGCTGCCTGTTCCGAAGGTCAGCGGCGCCGCCGCGGCGGGGTCGGGTGACGCTGAGCAGGATGAGAAGGACGATGAGGTCTCCCGGCTGCGTCAGCGGCTGGTGATCTCGGCGGTCCTGAGCCTGCCTGTGCTGCTGATGTCGATGATCCCGGGGCTGCAGTTCGACAACTGGCAGTGGCTGGCCCTGACTCTGGCCTCCCCGGTCGTGGTCTGGGGGGCGTTCCCGTTCCACCGTGCCGCGTTCACCAACGCCCTGCACGGTGCGGCGACGATGGACACCTTGATCTCTGTGGGTGTCAGCGCCGCGTGGCTGTGGTCGCTGTGGGCGCTGTTCTTCGGTGGCGCCGGGATGCCCGGCACCCGGATGACCTTCGAGCTCCTGCCCTCACGCGACAGCGCAACGAACAACATCTACCTCGAGGTCGCCTCGGTGGTCACCGTGTTGATCCTGTCCGGTCGCTACTTCGAGGCCAGGGCCAAGAAGCGCTCCGGCGCGGCACTGCGGGCCCTGTTGAATCTGGGCGCCAAGGACGTCGCGGTCCTGCGAGGCGGCATCGAGGTCAGGATCCCGACCGACCAGCTCGTCGTGGGCGATGTCTTCAGCGTCCGTCCGGGGGAGCAGATCGCCACCGACGGGATGGTCGTCGAGGGTACGTCGGCCGTCGATGCCTCGATGTTGACCGGTGAGCCGGTCCCGGTGGAGGTCGGCCCCGGCGACGCCGTGGTCGGTGCCACCGTCAACGCGGGCGGGCGGCTGATCGTACGGGCGACCCGGGTTGGCGCGGACACCCAGCTGGCGCAGATAGCCCGTCTGGTGGAGGACGCCCAGAACGGCAAGGCGCAGGTCCAGCGGCTGGCCGACCGGGTGTCCGGCATCTTCGTCCCGGTCGTGATCCTGCTGTCCCTGGCCACTCTGGTGGCCTGGCTGCAGATCACCCACTCCCCGACGGCGGCGTTCAGCGCGGCCGTTGCGGTTCTGATCATCGCCTGCCCCTGCGCCCTGGGGCTGGCCACCCCGACGGCCCTGCTGGTCGGCACCGGCCGCGGCGCCCAGCTCGGCATCCTCATCAAGGGCCCGCAGGTCCTGGAGTCCACCCGTCTGGTCGACACGATCGTGCTCGACAAGACCGGCACCGTCACGACCGGGCGGATGAGCGTCGCCGCGGTCCACGTGGCCGCAGACGAGACCGTGGCCGAGGTCCAGACACTGGCCGGCGCCCTCGAGGACGCCTCCGAGCACCCCATCGCCAAGGCCATCGCAGATGCGGCCAGGGCTGCGATCCCGGCCATGCAGGCGTCATCGGCGTCATGGGCCACAGGTAATGCGCTTCCCGCGGTCGAAGGCTTCAGCAATCACGACGGCCGGGGAGTCACCGGGGTCGTGGATGGTCGCGCAGTCCTGGTTGGTCGCCGCAACTGGCTCGAGCAGGAGTGGTCCATCAAGGCCCCCGCCGACCTGATCGCGTCCGCCGAGGCTGCGGAAGCCGACGGCCAGACCCCCGTCTGGGTTGCCTGGGACGGCGCGGCCCGCGGAGTCATCGTGGTGGCCGACACCATCAAGGACACCTCCGCGGAGGCCATCGCGCAGTTCCGCACCCTCGGGCTTCGACCAATCCTGCTCACCGGTGACAACACCCGGGCTGCCCACGCGGTCGCAGCCCTGGTTGGCATCGAGCCCCAGGACGTCATCGCCGAGGTTCTGCCGGCCGACAAGGTCTCTGCGGTGAAAGCGTTACAGGCAGAGGGAAGCATCGTGGCGATGGTGGGTGACGGGGTGAACGACGCCGCCGCACTTGCCCAGGCCGACCTCGGACTGGCCATGGGCACTGGCAGCGATGTGGCCATCGAGGCCTCAGACCTGACCCTGGTCCGCGGGGACCTGCGTTCGGCAGCGGATGCCATCCGGTTGTCCCGTTCCACCCTGAGGACGATCAAGGGCAACCTCTTCTGGGCGTTCGCCTACAACATCGCAGCCATCCCCCTGGCCGCGCTCGGCCTGCTCAACCCCCTCATCGCAGGTGCGGCCATGGCATTCAGCTCGGTGTTCGTGGTGAGCAACAGCCTGCGCCTGCGCCGCTTCTCCCCACTGACGACACCGACTCGATAGCCGGCACACTGATCGGGGGCACTATCCCCCGAATACCTCACCAGGTGTCGTGCTCCGCGTCAGGGTCGATTTCCTCAGGAATTCAAGGAGCAGAGGCCCATGATCGATCGCGCCAGACTTACCGAGATCTACGACCGCGAGCGGCACGACTTCTTGGCCCGGCACCCCAGGGCCGCCGCGGCCTACGGTCGTTCCGACCATCTGTTCGGCCGGGTGCCCATGACGTGGATGAACAAGAACGCCGGGGGCTTCCCGATCTACCTGGAGCGGGCGCGGGGCAACCGCGTGTGGGACATCGACGGCTTCGAGTACGTCGACTTTGCGCTCGGCGACACCGGTGCGATGGCTGGGCACTCGCCCGAGGCGACTGTGGCCGCCATACAGCAGCGCATCGCCACCCAGGGTGGCATCACGACGATGCTGCCCACAGAGGACGCCGAATGGGTGGGCGCCGAGCTCACCCGCCGGTTCGGGCTCGAACGCTGGAGCTTCTCGCTCACCGCCACCGACGCCAACCGTTGGGCCATCCGGCTGGCGCGGGCGATGACCGGTCGCCCCAAGATCCTCTTCAACAGCTACTGCTACCACGGCAGCGTGGACGAGTCGCTCATCGTGGTCGGCCCCGACGGTGAGGGGATGAGCAGGCCCGGCAACGTGGGCGAGCCGGTCGATGTCACGCTCACCTCGCGGGTTGTCGAGTTCAACGATCTCGAGGGTCTGGAACGTCAGCTCGCCCATGGCGATGTGGCGGCCGTTCTGATGGAGCCGGCTCTGACCAATATCGGGATCGTCCTGCCGGAGCCTGGCTATCTCGAGGGCGTTCGAGAGCTGACTCGCCGGTATTCCGTGCTGCTCATCAACGACGAGACCCACACCTTCTCGGCGGGGCCGGGTGGAGCCACCAGGGCGTGGGGGCTGGAGCCCGACATCCTGATCATCGGCAAGTCGATCGCTGGGGGGATCCCGATGGGCGCTTATGGGCTGACTGCCGAGTTCGCCGACCGAGCCCTGGCGCGCCGCGACCTCGACCTGGTCGACATGGGCGGCGTGGGTGGCACCCTGGCCGGAAACCCGCTGTCGATCGCGGCCACCCGGGCGACTTTGGAGCACGTCCTGACCGACGATGCTTTCGAACAGATGATCAACACCGCAACGTATTTCGCGGCCGGCGTGCAGTCGGTGATCGATCAGTGTCACCTGCCCTGGTCGCTGAGTCAGCTCGGTGCGCGCGCGGAATACCGCTTTGCGAACCCCGCCCCGCGCAACGGCACCGAGTCGGCGGTCACCGCCGACGCTGAGCTCGAGGACCTCATCCATCTGTACCTCTTGAACCGTGGCATCCTGCTCACGCCGTTCCACAACATGGCGCTGATGTCGCCGGTCACCACCACCGCTGATGTCGATCTTCACCACGGTGTTTTTGGGTCTGTGATCGGGGAACTTCTGGACGGCTGACTACTCTATCCCGCTTGTCCGCGGTCGCGCCGCAATGAGGGTCAAACCGTGTCCGGGTCAGCGCAACCCCCAGGAAGGGAGGATAATGGGTGCATGCCCCCTCCCGTGCAACGACGCCGCCTGCCTGCCAGTCCCTTCAATGCCGCCCGGGATGCGATCCCGCCGGACGAGGTGTTTTGTGTCGGCGACCGCGTCGCACACGACCGCCACGGCCTGGGCCGCATCGTCTCGGTCAGCGGAACCGTTGCCGTTGATGCGGACTTCGGGGCAGGCACGCGACGTGTGTCCACGCCTACCCCCAAGATGCACAAGCTCTGAATCGCGTTCCTTCTGAGTTGCGTTCCTTCTGAGCCGAGTTGACTCTGAGCTGAGCTTCACCTTCTGCCTGGCTGGTCCAGCGGATCGGACACCCACCCTTTGAAGTGAGCCGTGATGACCGCCGGCCCTCGTTGGGGGTGTCTTGCAGAACCATGATGCCGAAACCCACTTTGGCGTAGCCTCTGGCTGCCCGCACCCAGAGTTGGATGCTCCCCACGGGCCGTGGAGACCCGATCCGGGGGACTTGTTGCGGGCACCGTGCCAGGATGCATGGTGTGCCGGACTACAGAGATATCAACCGGGCCAACTGGGATGAGCGGGCGCCTGCTCACGCGGCTTCCCCCGACTGACCCGGGTCGAGGCTCGAAGTCATGAAGAGCACCGGAGACCCGCTGATCGACGCCTTGTACAACGTGCGAAGGGGGAGGGTCGAGCTCGTCGATGTCCCGGAGCTGGGGTTCCTCGTCATTGACGGTGTGGGCGGCCCCGTCGACGAGGCGTTCCACGACGCCATGCAGGCCCTTTACTCGGTGAGCTACGGCGCACACTTCGCCCTGAAGAAGGCTACGGGTGAGGCGCCTCGCGTGATGGCGCTCGAGGCGTTGTGGTGGGTGGAGGGAGCCGAGGCTCAGGCAACGATGGAACGCATTGCGGCCGGCGAGGCAAACATGAATGAGTCGGATCGCGACGAGTGGCGTTGGAAGGCGATGATCATGCAGCTTGCGCCGATTGATGCGGCCATGATCGAGCAGGCCATCGCTGAGGCGAAGGCCAAGAAGGACATCGCCTCCCTGTCGGCGTTGCGATATGAGCGATGGGCAGAAGGGCCCAGCGCGCAGATCATGCACGTCGGCCCCTACGCGACCGAGCCCGCCAGCATCATTGCTCTGCACAAGGCGATCGCCGAGCACGGGTCCAAGCCTCGTGGCCGGCACCACGAGATCTACCTGGGGGATCCACGCACGTCGGCACCGGAGAAGCTCCGCACCATTCTGCGCCAGCCGATACAGCGCTCCTGAGGTTCCGGCGCCAGCCAAAAGGCGGTTCTTGAGGGCCAGGCGTCAGGTTCTTGCGAACCCAGCCTCAGGAAGCGGGACGGCTGCTGATCACCTCACGCAGCTTCACCCGGTGGCCGGTGATGAGCAGGGCGCGGCGGTAGATGGATGAGGCGACCCAGACGAGGAGCACCGCGGTGGCTGCGGTCAGTGCCATGGCGAGCACGAGCTGCCAGACAGGGACCTCGCCGGATGCCCATCTGATCGGCATTGCCAGCGGTGCGGTCAGCGGGAACGTCGACAGGGCGACGCCCCAGCCACCGTTTGGATCTGACATGACGACTGTGACTGCCAGCATGTAGCCCGCGGCGAGGAGGATTATGACCGGTGTGATCGCGGAGCTGACCTCGGTGATCTTGTTGACCAGGGCCGCGGCGGCCGCGAACAGGAACGCGTAGAGCGCGAACCCGAGCACAAACCACGCCACGGCAAGCCCCATGTCGCCGGCCGCGACTGTGGGGACTCCGATCTTGTCGGTGACCTGCACCGCGACGGCTAGCGGTGTCGCGAGCACGAGCAGTTGCACGAGGGTGGCCGTGCCGACTGCCATCACGGTGCCGACGAGGACCTGGCTGGGACGCAGGACGGCGAGCAGCACTTCGGAGATGCGAGTGGACTTCTCCGTCGCGACGGTCGTGGCGATCGCGTTTCCGGCGAAGGTGAGCGCCAGGTACAGGACGATCCCGACGGCCAAGCCAGCGGCGGCGCGCCCCTCGTCGTTAACCCGCCCGACGATGACCTGCCTGGGCGGTCGGATCGACTGGAGGTCTGCGACCTGCTGCGGGCTCAGCCCCGCAGCGGACAACTGGCGTGAGGTCTCGAGTGTGACCTCGGCCTGGGCCACCATGACAGGGAAGGTTCCTGCCGACGGGGACGCGGTGTAGAGCGTCCCGGCGGCCAGCCCGGCCGTCGCGACCCCGTCACGCACGGCTCGGCGGATCGCGGCCTCGTCCATGCGGGACACGTACTTGACAGTGAAGTCGGCTGATTTGCCGGCCGCGTTCAGCGCGGCGACCACTTGCGCGGGGGCCTTGCCGATGGTTGCGAGCGTGTACGTCGTGCCTCCCCCGCTGAGGATCTGCGGGATCGTGACGGCGGCGATGGACAGGAGCAGCAACAGCCCGGTGACGACCTTGAAGGATCGAGATCTGACGTTCTCGACGAGTCCACGTTCAGCAACCAGCGAGGTGCCGCGCCACCAGGCGCGCATCAGCGCACCCCTGACGGGTCGAGGGTCTGGTCTGCGGCAGTCAGGAAGAGCTGCGAGAGGGTGGGCAGGTCGAGCCCGAAGTCGACCACCTGTCCGGCGGCCCTTGCCGCGTCGAGCACCTCGAGCGGGTCGATGCCCGGCGGGACCGCCAGGCGCAGCTCGTCGGCCTCGTCGCTGACCACGGTGATGTCCGGGTAGGCGAGCAGCCAGTCGTGGTTCGGTGCCTCGACGTGCAGCCTCAGCTGCCGCCGGCCCGATGACGCCCTGAGCCTTGCCACGCTGCCCAGGAGAACCGTCCGGCCGCGGTCGACCATGGCGATGTCCTCGCAGAGATCCTGCACGAGGTCGAGCTGGTGGCTGGAGAAGAGCACCGTGCGGCCATCGCGGGACCGCAGGCGCAGGGTCTCGGACAAGCTCTCCACAGCAACCGGGTCCAGGCCGGCGAACGGCTCGTCGAGCACGATGACTTCAGGATCGTGCACCAGGGACGTGGCCAGCTGGAGGCGTTGCTGCATGCCGCCTGAGAGCTTGTCGGTGCGGTCGTTCCACCGGTCTTCCAGGTCCAGCTCCGCGAGCAGCGCGTGCGCTCTGCTGATTGCGTCACGGCGGGACAGCCCGTGCAAACGCCCGAAGTGGGCGACCTGGTCACCGGCCGGCATACCTGGATAGAGTCCGCGTTCTTGCGACATGTAGCCCCAATGGCGGCGGTCCTGCTCGCCCACGGGACGACCGTCGTACAACACCTCGCCGCGGTCGGGGCTCAACACCCCGAGCATGATCCGCAGCAGGGTGGTCTTTCCTGCCCCGTTCGGCCCCAGCAGCCCGGTGATGACCCCTGGCGCGACGTCAAAGCTCACTCCGTCGAGGGCCAGCCTGTCGCCGAAGGAGTGTGCGACGTCGTGAATCCTGAGCCCCATGGTCCGACCCTACCCACCGCCCGACGACACCTATCAGTGTGGCGAGGCAGTCAGTCACCCGCTCGCGGACACAGGATCTGACGCCGGAATGGACGACTCAGGCGGTATGCCGGGCTGTGACCTCAGACCTGTCCGGCTTGCTCTTCGGGGGTGGCCCGCCGGACGACGATGCACGTCCAGGCGCCGACATAGATGCGGTCGTCCTGGGCCAGCTCTCGACGTTGACCCGGAGGCAGAGGGTCGGTGGGCAGTGCCGTGCTCGCGGCTCCGACGTAGGTGCCGTTGGAGCTCTGCAGATCCTCGACCCACCAGCGCTGCCCATCGGTGGTCAGCTGGGCGTGGCGTCTGCTCACGCCGATGTCCGCGGCACACTCGATCTCAGGGTGGATGTTGCGGCTCCGCGAAGTGCGTCCGATCAGCAGGCTCTGGGTCCGCAACGGCACGACCACCGGCAGCCCGGGGGACGGGCACGGTTCCTCAGCGTGCTGCTCGGCGTACCAGTCCGGGTCGATCCACACCTCGGCCACCCACTCGACCTCGATCGCCGGTGCCACGGAGTCCGGAACAGCTGGTTGTGCGGGTGCGGCACCCAGATCGAGGGGGTTCGTCGGAGCCGACTGGCGGGGCATGGTCCCGGTTGTGAAGTCGTAGCCGCAACCCTCGCAGAACAGTGCATCGGCGGTGTTCACCAGCGCGCAGTTCGGGCAGGGTGCGCTGGTCTCTGATGTCGTGGTAGCAGGGCTCGAGCTCGAGGCGCTCTTCACGTCCGACGCCGGGGACTCGCCGATGGGAGCACCACAGGTGTCGCAGTAGTCCGATGACGCGGACGGGTGACCGTTCGGACAGGTGGTGGTGCTCATCGCCTGTTGCTCATCTGTGTCGCTCTCATTTCTTCACGCGTGTCGTCTTGGTCGAAGCGGTATCCAACGCCATCTCGTCCAGTTTGTCGACACTGCGGCGCAAACGCACGGTTCCGGCGTTCGGGTCGTCGATGTCGACCACCTTCTTCAGCTTGGCGGTTGCCTCGTCGTTACCCGTCTCCGCAGCAAGCTGCACCGCGCGGCCCAGCTTCGCGGTCGCCGTTGCGTCGTCGCCCATCGCCTTGGCCGCCAGCCCTTCCTGGATGGCGTCGGCGAGCTCGGTCTGCCCGGTGTAGTGCGCGACCTCTGGGTTGATCCGGGTGGTCAGGGTGTCGTCGTTGGACCACATCGCCTTGACCAGCCCCTGAGCGACCACCTTCTCGCCGACCGCCAGCTGCACCCGCGCGGCGAGCTGCTCCTGGCCGATTCCCTTTGCTGCCAGGCGGATTGCCACGTGGTAGTCGCGTGACTCATCCCCCCACGACCCGGTCGGGAAAGCTCCGGTCAACGCATTGACCTCCTGCCGGCGGGAGGTCAGGTCCTCGACCGTCGGGGAGACCTGGCGAACGAACAACACCTGGGCGCCCTGCGGAGCCCAGACCCGCAACGTCGCCGAGGCGACCCCCCGACTCATGGACTGGCGCATCAGCGTCTCGAAGGTCGCAGCCATCTGGGCGCCCGTCGGGATGATGTCCACGGTTCCCATCAGCGCCTGGGCGATCCGGCGAACTTCTGCCACCTGCCAGGCGGATCCGACACCGCGGCAGTCGCACTGGAACTGGCCCTGTGCTGCCTCGATCGCCGCCGTCAGCTGCTCGGGCGTCTCGTGCTGGTTCTCTCCGTCGGTCAGCAGGATGGCGTGCTTCTGCGCGAGGGACGGAACCGTGGCGAAGACCCGGGCCGCCATGGTCAGCCAGGTGCCCATGGCCGTGCCACCGTCGGCACGGAACGACGACACGGCGCGCTTCGCGGACTCGCGGCTGGCGGCATTCATCTGGACCATGCCCAGCTCGGAGCGTCCGGCGGGGAACGCCATCCGCGCCTCGTGGGTGCCTGCGATGACGGCGAACCAGGTGCCGTCGATGATCTGGTCGATGGCGGCGGCTGCTGCTTGCTGGGCCATCCGGATGTTGACCTCGCCCATCGAGCCTGACGTGTCGACGATGACGATCTCGGCGGCATCCCCCTCGCCGACCTGCCCCGCCGCACCCGCGCCGGTACAGGTCACTGTGACGACGGCGTGCACGTCCGTGCCACCGTCGGGCAGGAACTCGTTCTGATAGACCTCGGCGCTGAAATCAGCCATCTCGTGGGGCTTCCTCTCGGGGTGGAGCGGGGGGACGAATGGAAACGGGAGTGCGGGCGGCCTGTGGACCGCCCTTGGGCCGACTGTCAGCCCGGTTGGATTCGGGCCAGGGCTGCGCTGATGTTGTCCTGGCCGCCCTGGGCCTTGGCCCAGCTGACGAGTGCCTCCGCCAGGCCCAGCGGCTCGGCGGCTGCGGGTGAGGTGCTGATGGTCTGTCGTACCAGGTCGGCCAGGTCCTGCGCCGCCGAGCAGTAGTTCCAGAGTCCATCTGAACACACCAGAAGCCAACCCGGCTCGGAGAGTGTCATGGTGGCCGTCGCCGGCTTGTGGCCCGGCGCGTCAGCTCCCAGCCATCTCGTGATGGCGTGCGACTGGGGGCCCGACTCGGCTTCACTGCGGGGGACCCCGGCCGCTATCTGCAACTGGGCGAACGAGTCATCCAGGGTCAGCGCGATCGCTGTGCCCCCATCCGGAATCCAGTAGGCCCGGCTGTCGCCCACGGAGCCGACCACGAGCAGATCGTGGTCCACCACAGCGGCCACGAATGTGCATGAGGCCGGACTGGGAACTGCAGGGGGATTCCCCGCCGCTCCATCCAATGCCGCTATCGACTTGGCGTCCCGGGTCACCTCGAGCACGGCTTCGCTGGCGGCGTCCGCCGCCGCTCCGAGGCGCGCGATCATCGCGGCGACTTGTGAGAGCCCCGTGCCCATGCCGCGCGGGCGCGAGGTCACGAGCACGTCCCGGGCCGCCCTCGCCGCGGCGAGGCTGGCCAGGTCCGAGTCGACGGAGCTCGACACACCGTCGCAGACGACGAGCACCGCACGCGACCCCGCCTCGGCGTCCGCCGCAACGGCCACTGCGTCCTCGTTGCGGGTATGCCGCAGGCCCCGGTCACAGACCGCGGCGACCCACGTTGCCGGTTGCTCACTGAAGTGGTCCCGACGTTTCGGCGCGCGCGCGCCACACGTGCCGCAATACCCATCGTCGGCCACCTGACCGCCGCAGGCTGGGCAGACGGGCGCGGTCCCGGCCAGGTCGGCATCCATCGGAAGCGTCCCGGTGGCCTGCTCGGCCAGGGGGGGGTCAGTCATCGGTTCCGTGGTTGTCACCGTGGGACTGAGCTCGGCACCGCAGGCCTCGCAGTACTCCTCGGACTCTTCGACGGCCGCCTGGCAGGTCGGACACGTCGTCATTGCATGGTCCAGCCTCGGACCGAGTTGGCCTGGTCGACCAGATGAACCTTGTCTTCGCGGGTGTCGGCATACCCGGCCAGCTCCCGGTACCCGGACTCGAGCCCTCTTCTCAGGGACGGTTCCGCCGCCGGCACTCCGGCGATCACGATGTCTGGCCGCGCGCCTTTGGTGCGGACCTCGTCGAGCGCGACATCTAGCACCCCGACCAACAGCGTGGCCCGGTCCTTGGCATCGAGGGTCAGCGAGTCGACGCTCCTCATGGCCTCGGACAGCGCCGGCAGCCCGCGTCCTGAAGCGGCCAGCTGCCCGGCGCGCTCGCGACGGGCCTCGGTGTATGCCCGGCTGGTCGGCGGAACGAGGTCCAGCGCCGAGATAGCCCCGTCCAGGTCTGCCCGGCCGGAGCGGATCCGGGCCAGGCCGAACGCGCACGGGGCGATGTAGTTCGCGTCGGTGCGGGCGCAGGTCGTGTAGAGCGACTCGGCCACGTCCAGCTCGTTGCTTTCCTCACAGGCCAGCGCCAGTGCCAGCTTCGGGGCCAGCTCGCCGGGCACCTGCCCGTAGACCGCGTTGAACGCAGACTGGGCGGTGGTGATATCACCGCGGGCCAGAGCGGCCAGCCCGGACATCCAGACCGCCCGCCACTCCCACGGGTCGGTGGTGAGCATGTCCGTCACGACGGTGTCGACCACGTCGAGCCGGCCACTGTGCAGCGCCGCGTGTGCGGTGGCCAGAAGCACCTCGGGGGATGACTCGGGCGCAGCGCCGAGCGCATCGAGTCGGGCCGCTGGGTCCTCGATGCTGACGGTGTGCAGCCAGCCGGTCATCGGGTCGCTCTCGTCGATGCGTAGCCCGGGCAGGTCCCGCCAGCCCAGGGACTGGCCCGAGACGGAGGGGACCTCGAACAGCAGGGACGAGGTCGAGTATGTCGCCGCTCCGCCGCCGGGCCGATCCGAGACAACTTCGCGAAGGACACCCAGCAGCTGAACGCGCAGCTCGTCGGCTGAGGCGAACCGGTCGGCGGCATCCGGCGCGCAGGTCTTGGCCAGCAGCCGGTAGAGCGAGTCGTGCTTCTGGAACAGCGGAGTGTCACTGACCGGCGGAAGGGAGTCCAGATAGGTCGACTGATAGCCGCGGAACTCCATGGCCAGGATCAGCAGCGTGCGCCCGATGGTGTAGATGTCGGACGCCACCGAGGCGCCGACCGTCGAGACCTCCGGAGCCTGGTAGCCCACCGTTCCGTAGATCGCGGAGTCCTGGTCATCGAGCCGGCGAACGCCGCCGAGGTCGATCAGCCTGACGGCATCTCCCACCTGAATGATGTTGTCCGGCTTGAAGTCGCAGAAGACCAGTCCAAGATCGTGCAGGTACTGGAAGGCCGGCAGGATCTCGACGATGAAGGCGATGGCCTGGTCGACCGGCAGCGCGTCGTACCGACCCCCGGCTGCCTGCATCCGGGACTTGAGCAGCGACTTGAGTGAGGTGCCGCCGACGTACTCCATGACGATGTAGCCGGCGTCCTCATGGGTGACGAAGTTGTAGATCTCGACGATCAGCGGGTGCTCGACCTGGGCCAGGAACTGTCGTTCCGCGATCGCCGCGGCCAGCGCGTCGGCATCGCCGGAGTTGAGCAGGCCTTTCAGGACCACCCAGCGGTTGGACACGTTGCGGTCGCGGGCGAGATAGATCCAGCCGAGTCCGCCGTGTGCCAGGCATCCGGCGACCTCGTACTGCCCGCCGACGAGATCGCCGGGCGCGAGCTTGGGGGTGAAAGAGAAGGGGTTGCGGCACTTGGCGCAGAAACCCTCGGTGCGCCCGGGCTGCCCGTCGCGCGAACGGCCCACCGGCGACCCGCAGGAGGGACACGTGCGCTTCTCCTCCGGAACCACCGGGTTCTTCATGATTGCCGCGGCCGCGTCCACCGCGGGGACCGGCGGGATCGTGGTCAGGCCGGCGCCCAGCCGGGCGCCGCGCAGTCGCTTCGAGGAGGTCCCGAGCCGGACGGTCGTCCTGGACCCGGGCCGAGCCCGGGCGGATCCCAGAGCAGTGGAGGCCAGCCGGTTGGATGCGCGCGACACCGTCGACGTGGTCCCGCCGACTCCTGCCGTCGCCGCGGACAGGTCAGGCGCCGGGGCAGACCCCTCTGGTGAGCCGCAGACGTCGCAGTAGCCGTCCTGGATCGTTCCCGTGCATCCGGGCTGAGTGCAGGCGATCGTGGTCATATCGTCCCTCTTGACATCCCGTTGGGCGTTGAGCGTGAGGCGAGATAGGCCTGATGGGCTGCCACGAGGGCGCGGGCCCGGGCAATATCCGCCGGTTGGGCGTTCAGCGCGGCCTCGGCCCGGCGGAACAGCTCGCCGAGGTCGTCGGCTGCGTCTTCAGAGCTGCTGCCGCCGGCCTGACCGGCATTGCCGGTGCCGGCGACCCGGGTCGCCTTGATGGCGTAGGCCTCCAGCCGCCCACGCAGCTCGCTGCGTTCGTCCATGGCCGTGGAGTATGCCGCGTGCGCGAGGTTCAGGGCACGGCTTACTCTCGCCATCCGCGCGAGGTACGCGTCCACTTCGGCAGCGGTCTGCGGAACCGGCCCCAGCGCCGCGACGTCGGGGACGGCGAGCTTGGGGGCCGGGTTCACGGTGGCCACGCACTGGGCCGCGAGATCGCGGATGGCGGCTCCGCGGGCTTCCAGCTCGGCACGCAGCTGTCGCGCCCGGGCCACGGATCTGGCTGCCTCGGCCCGGGTGGCGGAACCGACGATGAGATCACGCTCGATGCGGGAGGCGTCGGCCTCCAGGGGTCCGACCAGCCCTCCGACGTCGGCGCCTCGTTTGGCCTTGTCGACCATCTCGACCAGACGCGCGTCGAGCTTGGCCAGCTTGTGGGAGAAAGCATCCCGGCTGTCCTGCGGCTCCGCGGTGACCAGGTCGCGCACCCGCTCGAGCTGGGCCCGCAGCTGACGCAGCCGACCGGTCACATCGGCGTCGGTGGGGTCCAGCGAGAGCCGCGCCCGCAACGAAGCCGCCAGAGCGTCGGACAGCCGCATCGCCTCGGGCAGGGACACGGCGAGCGCGCCACTGGAGCTGGGGACGTCGGGCCGCTGGGCCAGGCGGGGGTCCAGGGTCGCGTCGAGGCGACCCCAGATCAGGGTGGACAGGCGCTCGCGTTCGGCCTGCCCGACCCGACCCGAGTCCCAGGTCGCCATCAGCAGGTCGTGCCGGTCGGCGACTGCCTTCCACAGCGCCATCGACAGCATGATGTCGCCAGTCAGGCCAGTCGTTGCTGAGCCGCCGTCAGGCGCATTCATGGCCGCCTCGTCGAGCAGGTCGAGCTCGCTCTTGCGCTGGTCGCGCCAAGTGCCAAGCGCCTCGAGATAGTGCAACGCGTCCTCGGGCAGGATCGCCTCGCCGATTCGCCCTGGCGGTTGCGGGGTGATGGCGGTCGCGGCCGGCGCGATCACGGTTGCCGTCCGTAGACAGCCGCGGGTGGTGCCGGTGCCGGACCGAGGGCGGCCTTCAGCCAGCTGTCGTATGCCGTCTTCCACTGTCCGTCCGAACGCATCTGTGCCAGCACGTTATTGACGAACTTGACGAACTCAGGATGGGTCTTGGAGACGCCCAGTCCATACGGCTCCGCGGTGAACGCGGGCGCCTTGACCACGGAGGCGTAGGGGTCCTGGGCTGCCAACCCGGCGAGGATGGTGTCGTCGCCGGTGATCGCGTCGACCTTGCCCTGCTGGAACAGCACCAGGCATCCGGTGTGGGTGTCAGAGCCCACCGGGATGAGCCCCGGGAAGGTTCGGAGCTTGTCCATGCTGGTGGACCCGTTGGGGGCACACACCTTCTTGCCCTTCAGGTCCGCCATGCTGTTGACCGGCGCGCCCTTGGCGACCAGGACCTTCTGGCCGGCGCGGTAGTACTCCGTCGAGAAGTCGATCTGCTGCCACCTGGCGCAGTTGATGGTCATCGGGCGGGCGACGATGTCGACACTGCCGTCCTC
>DASRUA010000244.1:0-42385 GCA_035655615.1 Dermatophilaceae bacterium | reverse complement strand
CCTTCAGTCCACTGGTTACTGCGGGGGCCCACAAGACTACGAGTACGGTTGCTGATTTCATACTGAATCTCGTGCTGACCGAAGGTGATCTGGCGCACTCCTTCAGAACGATCTGGCGCCCCCCTTCAGAAAGGTTCGGTATCATGAGGGGTCCGCCTGATCGGGTGGTATCAGGTGAGACGTGGATGGAGACCCTATGCGGTGGTGCTGGAGAGCGCTCAGCGCTGCCTCCGTAGCCGCCGTTCTCCTGGTCGCCCTCGCCATGCTGCTGTTCACGCCGGGCCCCGCGGTCGCCAGCCAGTCCGAGACCGTCTGGCATCCGCACCCTGGCGACCCTGCAGCCCTGACCCGCATCTATGACGTCAACCAGAGCGCCATGCGAACCGCCGGGCCGCCGTTTGCCAGGTGGACCGGGCAGGGCCGTCAGTTCCTGGCATTCGACCCCCGCGGCAATGGCCGGGTCGTCGAGGTGTTCGGAGATCTGGGCTCGGCCGATCGGATCGCGGTGCTGGTGCCCGGGGTCTCCACCACGGCCAACAACTTCAACACGGGCCTGGATGATGTTCGCGACCGTGCCCCGGCGGTGCAGGCCCGGGCCCTGTATGACGCCGCTCGCGCGGCGGCGCCGGGCCAGCACGTAGCCGTGATCGCCTGGCTCGGGTACGACGCGCCCCAAGGTGTCGGGCGCACTGCCGCCCGTGAGGAGCTCGCGCAAGCCGGTGCAACCGCCCTGGACGGCTTCACCAGGGACCTGGCGATCATGCGCCCGAAGGCGAGGGTCACGGTGATCGGTCACAGCTATGGCTCTGTGGTTGCGGGCCTGGCCGCAGCCAGTCTTCCGTCGCAGGTGAAAGACGTTGTCGTGGTCGGCAGCCCGGGTATGGGCGTCTCGCGAGCTGCGGACCTGCACACCTCGGCGCACGTCTGGGCGGGCCAGTCAGCCCAGGACTGGATCAACTGGGTGCCTGCCTTCCGGGTCTGGGGTGCGGGGCACGGCACCTTGCCCACGACCCCCGGCTTCGGCGACAGGGTGTTCGGCACCAGCGGGGTCGTTGACCACGATCACTACCTGGCACCGGGCACGCAGTCCCTGGGCAATATCGTCTCGATCGTTCTTGGGCGAGACGCCTCGGTCACCGGGCCCAACTCCGTGGCCCTGCCGGTTCAGGCGTCCGGGTAGCCGTTCGGGTTCTGCGACTGCCAGCGCCAGGAGTCCGTGCACATGTCATCGATCGTGCGGGTGGCCTTCCAGCCGAGCTCGGCATTGGCCCGGCCCGGGTCGGCATACGAGGCTGCGATGTCTCCGGCGCGACGCCCGACGATCTCATAGGGCAGCGTTCGGCCCACCGCTCGCTCGAACGCATGGAGCATGTCGAACACGCTTGAGCCCATGCCGGTCCCGAGGTTCCAGGTGCTGACTGCCTGGTCCGTCGACGTCAGCCGGTCGAGCGCGGCGACGTGGCCGGTCGCGAGATCCTCCACGTGGATGTAGTCACGCAGGGCGGTGCCGTCGGGGGTGTCATAGTCATCGCCGAAGATTCGCAGCTTGTCGAGGCGGCCAACGGCGACCTGAGAGATGTAGGGGAGCAGGTTGTTCGGGATGCCGGACGGGTCCTCGCCGATGGTGCCGGATGGGTGGGCGCCGACCGGGTTGAAGTAACGCAGGACGGCAATCCGCAAGCTCGGCTGGGCAACGGCGACGTCGCGCAGGATCTGCTCGATCATCACCTTGGTCCAGCCGTACGGGTTGGTCGCCGAGGTCGGAAAGTCCTCCTTCATCGGCACGGCAGCGTTCGCGCCGTACACCGTTGCGGAGGAAGAGAAGACGAGCTTGCTGACGTCGTGACGCTCCATCGCCCGGACCAGCGAGAACGTGGAGCCAAGGTTGTTCTCGTAGTACTTCAGAGGCTTTTCAACACTCTCGCCCACGGCCTTGTGGCCGGCGAAGTGGATAACCGCGTCGATCTGCTCGGTCGCAAAAAGGTGGTCGGTCCGCTCGACGTCGCGCAGGTCGAACGCATGGACGGGCAGGTGCTCGCCGGTGATTGCCTCGAGACGCTTGATCACCGCCGGCTTGGCGTTGACGAAACTGTCCACGATCAGGACATCGTGGTGGGCGGCAAGGAGCTGGATGACGGTGTGTGAGCCGATGTAGCCGGCTCCGCCGCAGACGAGAACACGCATGTGCATACCGTATGCCGCCGCAGGCGTTCCGGTTGTCGGCACCCCGATCGCGTGCTCTCATGGAGTGTGAGCACGGTGCGACGCGCGCGGGCGGCGGTGGAGTGCGTGGTGACCCCTGACGGCGAGCGCAACGTCTGGTTCGTCGGCGATGACACCGAGTGCGCGGTGATCGATGCCGCCGGCACGTTGGGGGAGCTCTTCGGCCACTGTGAGCTGCGCCGGCTTCGCGCGATCCTGTGGACCAGCCTCTGGCCGGAATCCGTTCGAACCGGCATCACCCTGGCCGACCGGACTGGGGCAGTGACCTATCTTCACACCGACGATTTCGTCATCTGGCGGGGGACCGAGCCCGAGCGTCGGCCGCAAAGCTCAGTCCCGAGGGGTTTGGTGCTCAATATCGGGGGCATCCGGCTGGAGTCGATTGCGACGCCGGGTGTCACCCCTGGCACGCTGTGTTGGTACGCACCGGCGTTGTCTGCCGTGTTCACCGGCGAGACACTCGGCGTGCATGGCTGGGGCGGGGCGGACCTTTCTGCGTCTGAGCGCTCGGCGCTGATGGCCTCGATCCGGGTCGGGCTGTTCTCGCTGCCATCTCAGACTGTGGTGCACCCTGGGCGTGGCGCTGACACCCGCATCGGCACCCAGCGGTGGGACCGTCGGTTCTGGAGCTGAGCATCAGCCCTTCCCCGGGATGATCAGTGACTTCCCGGTGGTGCGGCGGCTCTCGAGGTCCTCGTGCGCCTGGCGTGCCTGATCCACGGTGTAGCGGGCACCGACGCGAACCGACAGCTCACCTGAGGCGACCCATCCGAACAGCTCGCGTGAGCGCTCGAGCAGCTCATCCCGGGCCGCGACGTAGTGCCCGAGAGTCGGTCTGGTGAAGAAGAGTGAACCCTTGGACTGCAGCAGCCCCGGATCCACCGGAGCCACCTTGCCGCTCGCGGACCCGTACGACACGAACATGCCACGCGGGCGCAGGCTGTTGATGCTGCCCTCGAAGGTCGCCTGTCCGACCCCGTCGTAGACCACGTCGGCGCCGCGGGCGTCGGTGAGCCGTGAGACCTCCGTCGCCACGTCGTCCTTGTCGTAACGGATGACGTCGGTGGCACCTGCCTCGAGGGCAAGAGCTGCCTTGCGCTCTGTCGAAGTCGTTGCGATCACGCGAACGCCCCGGGTGGACAGCACCTGCGTCAGCAGCAGACCCACCCCGCCGGCCGCCGCATGCACCAGGGCGGTCTCGCCGGGGCGCGCGGGATATGTCGAGCGGGTCAGGTACTGCGCGGTCAGCCCCTGCAGGAGCACTGCGCCCGCGGTCTCGTCGTCGATGCCGGCGGGGACCGGGACCGCGCGCACAGCTGGAACGATGACCTGTTCGGCGTATCCGGCGCCAGGGACCATCGCCCACGCGACGTGGTCCCCCATCTGGAAACCGGTCACGTCGCTGCCGATGGCGCTGACGACTCCGGCGCCCTCCGAGCCGACGATGAACGGGGTCGGCAGCGGGTAGGCGCCGGTGCGGAAGTACACGTCGATGAAGTTGACCCCTGCTGCGGCGACGTCAACGCACAGCTCGCCCGGGCCGGGGTCGGGGGAGGGCAGGTCCTGGGCCACCAGCACCTCGGGGCCGCCTGTCTCGTTGACGACTACTGCACGCATGTGCGCCTCCTGCTGGGACGGGGCAGCGGCGGCGCCGCGAGTTGGGCCCTGGTTGCCAGTAGCCTATGACCTGTGGCTGACGTCCTGATCACCGAACCCGACCGGCTGCGTCGCTGGAAGACGGTGTTCGGCCCGGGTCGACCTGCGGGCTGGCGGGCAGTACCGCTGGACCGTGATTGCGGGCCACGTTGCGGCCGGTACGTTCATCGAGGTGGAGCCCGGTCGGCGGGTGACCCGACGAGGTGCGACCTGACATCCACCGGACTCAGTTCTGGTGGATGTCAGTCGCCGTCGGGCAGGACCGCGTTCAGGATCATGGACACGACGGTGATGATGATCGAGCCGAGCACCGCGTCCCAGAAGAACTGGTCGACGTGGAAGGCCAGGTTGAACTGGCGGGCGAACCACGAGGTCAGCTCCAACATCGCCGCATTGACGATCAGGGTGAACAGCCCCAGCGTCAGGATGATGAACGGCAGCGAAAAGATGGTCAGTATCGGCTTGATCAAGGCGTTGAGGAGGCCGAATATCACGGCCACCCACAAGATCGTCACGAGATGGTTGCTCGTCGAGGCGGGGTTGTCTGCGAGGTGAATGCCCTTGACCAGACTGGCGGCCACCCAGAGAGCGACGCCGTTGACCAGGACCCTGACCACGAATGACTTCATGGACTCATCGTGGCACGTGGGTGCCGGTCCATGGACCAGACGCTGATTCATAGAATCCTGAGCCGTACTGTTCTGACATGAGCCGAACCGTCCGTCTCCGCGAAGCGCTGGCTGCCGTCCCTGCCTACAAGCCCGGCAAGCCGGCAGTGGTGCGCGAGGGGGTCACCGCATACAAGATCAGCAGCAACGAGAACCCGTACCCTCCGCTGCCCGGTGTCCTTCAGGTCGTCGCGGACGCCGCCACGGAGATGAATCGCTATCCGGACATGGCTGTCACCGCGCTGACCGACGCGCTCGCGGAGCGCCTCGGGGTGCCGCGAGAGCACATCGCCACCGGAACCGGCAGCGTGGGCGTCCTGGCTCAGATCATCACCGCCACCTGCGATCCGGGCGATGAGGTCATCTACGCCTGGCGTTCGTTCGAGGCATATCCGATCGTCGTGGCGATCGCGGGTGCTGTCTCGGTGAAGGTCCCGCTGGACGTGAACGCCCGGCATGACCTCGCAGCGATGGCCGCCGCGATAACCCCTCGCACCCGGCTGATCCTGGTCTGCACGCCCAACAACCCCACCGGCCCGGCCGTCCACCAGGACGAGCTTGACGCGTTCCTGGACACGGTCCCCGGCGACATCCTGGTGGTCATCGACGAGGCCTATGTCGAGTTCGTCACCGACAAGCGCGCCCCCGACGGGCTCGCGACCTATGCCGGGCGGCCGAACGTCGCGATCCTGCGCACCTTCAGCAAGGCCTACGGCCTGGCAGGACTCCGGGTGGGGTATGCCGTGGCACACGAGCCGGTGGCCCAGGCCCTGCGCAAGACGGCGTTGCCCTTCGGGGTGAGCACCATTGCCCAGCGGGCTGCGATTGCCAGCCTGGACGCCTTCGACGAGCTGCAGGTGCGGGTCGACGCCCTCGTCGGCGAGCGGGAGCGGGTGGTGGCCGAGCTGCGCTACCAGGGCTGGCATGTGCCCGAGACGCAGGCCAACTTCGTCTGGTTGCCACTGGGTGCCGACACCCTGGCGTTTGCCGCGGCGGCCGACAAGGCGGGTCTGGTCGTACGGGCTTTCCCCGGAGAAGGTGCGCGCTGCACGATTGCCGAGACGGAGGCCAACGACCTGTTGATCCACGTTGCCCGCGACTTCGTGGTGGCGCGCACATTCTGAGCGGGGCGTGATCGTTCTGGCCAGCCGGGTTATAGCCCCGGCTGGACCCCGATTCGTACTTCGTGCGCCCCCTTGCAGGTACCGTGTGCTGGCAAGGAATGTGAGCGCCGCCACACACGCGCGCGTGAGTCCCTGCCGTGAGAGCATCTAATGGCGGAGACCCCGCTACGAATTCATGGCCCGAGGCGAGCTGGCGGTGATCCCGCGTTCGCGAAGAAGGAGTGCCTGTGAGCGACAAAGAAGTCGCGATGCCGCCGGAAGCGGCCCATGCCGCTGCCGTCGCAGCGCTGGTTGCGCCCGTTCCCGAGATCATCGGCGGGGCGGAGTTCGTCCAGCTGCTCACCCCTGAGGGCGAGCGCGTCGAGCATCCCGAATACTCGCAGTACATCGCGGATCTCACCGACGACGACCTGCGCGGCTTCTACCGCGACCAGGTCCTCGTTCGCCGGTTCGACGCCGAGGCCACGGCCCTGCAGCGTCAGGGTGAGCTCGGCCTGTGGGCCAGCCTGCTCGGCCAGGAGGCAGCACAGGTCGGCTCGGCCCGTGCGCTTCGTACGCAGGACTACGCCTTCCCGACCTACCGCGAGCACGGGGTTGCCTGGTGTCGCGGGGTCAACCCGCTCAACCTGCTCGGGATGTTCCGCGGGGTCAACCATGGAGGGTGGGACCCGAACGAGAACAACTTCCACCTCTACACGGTCGTCATCGGCGCACAGACGCTGCACGCCGTGGGCTATGCGATGGGCATCCAGCACGACCACGCGGTGGGCACTGGCGACCCCGACCGGGACACAGCCGTCATCGCCTACTTCGGTGACGGTGCCAGCGCCCAGGGCGACGTGAACGAGTCCTTCGTCTACGCGGCATCCACGAACGCACCTGTTGTCTTCTTCTGCCAGAACAACCAGTGGGCCATCTCCCAGCCGGTGGAGCGACAGAGCAGGATCCCGATCTACCAGCGTGCCCGCGGCTTCGGCTTCCCTGGCGTCCGGGTGGACGGCAACGACGTCCTCGCCGTGTATGCCGTGACCAAGGCTGCGGTGAACGCGGCCCGCAGCGGGCAGGGGCCGATGCTGATCGAGGCCTTCACCTACCGGATGGGTGCGCACACGACCTCCGACGACCCCACGAAATACCGCATCTCGGCCGAGGTCGAGGTCTGGAAGCTGCGCGACCCGATCGCCCGGCTCAAGGCCTATCTGACGACCAGCCTCAAGGCCGACCCGGCGTTCTTCGAGGAGGTCGAGGTTGAGGCCGACGCGCTCGCGGCAAGGGTTCGCGCGGGCTGCCTGGCGATGCCTGACCCGGAGCCGCTGTCGATGTTCGACAACATCTATGTCGAGGAGCATCCGCTGATCGACGCCGAGCGCGCCGGGTTCGCTGCCTACGCCGCGAGCTTCGAGGGGGAGCACTGACATGTCGAAGGTAACGATTGGCAAGTCCATCAACGCAGGTCTTCGGCGGGCCATGGAGCGAGACCCCAAGGTCGTCATCATGGGTGAGGACATCGGCAAGCTCGGCGGCGTGTTCCGGGTCACCGAGAACCTGCAGAAGGACTTCGGCGAGGACCGGATCATCGACACCCCGCTGGCCGAGTCCGGCATCGTGGGCACCGCGATCGGTATGGCGCTGCGCGGCTACCGGCCCATCGTGGAGATCCAGTTCGACGGGTTCGTCTACCCCGCGTTCAGTCAGATCACCTGCCAGGTCGCCAAGATGCACGCGCGTTCGCTCGGCAAGATCAAGCTCCCCATGGTGATTCGCATCCCTGTCGGTGGCGGCATCGGCGCGGTCGAGCACCACAGCGAGTCCAACGAGGCCTACTTCGCTCACACGGCAGGTCTTCGGGTCGTCGCATGCTCGAACGCGGAGGACGCCTACTGGATGATCCAGCAGGCCGTGGAGTCCGACGACCCGATCATCTTCTATGAGCCCAAGCGCCGCTACCACGAGAAGGGCGAGGTGGACCTGACTGCCACCTCGGCGCCCCGACCTCTTTTCAAGGCAAACATCTCGCGCGTGGGCGAGCACCTGACCCTGGCGGCATACGGACCCATGGTCAAGGTGTGTCTGGACGCTGCCACGGCCGCAGCCGAGGAGGGCAAGTCGATCGAGGTCATCGATCTGCGTTCGCTGTCCCCGCTGGACCTGGACGCTGTGGCGACCTCGGTGGAGAAGACCGGCCGCCTGGTCGTTGCCCATGAGGCTTCGACGTTCCTGGGCATGGGCGCCGAGATCGCCGCGGCCATCTCACAGCGCTGCTTCTATCACCTTGAGTCTCCGGTGATCCGGGTCGGCGGGTACAACCTGCCCTACCCGCCCAGCCGGCTCGAGGAAGAGTTCCTGCCCGACCTTGATCGCGTGCTCGACGGCGTCGACCGCGCGCTCGCCTACTAATACGGAACGGGACCACAAGTCATGGCTGTAAAGCATTTCAACCTCCCGGACCCGGGCGAGGGCCTGGTCGAGGCCGAGATCGTCACCTGGAAGGTCAAGGTCGGGGACCTGGTCAAAGTCAACGACATCTTCGTCGAGATCGAGACGGCGAAGTCCCTCGTCGAGCTTCCCGTGCCGTATGCGGGCACGGTCACCGCGCTACTCGTGTCCGAGGGCGACACGGTGGAAGTCGGCACCCCGATCATCTCGATCGACGACGGGCTCGGCGGTGACGACGCCCCGGTGACGGCCCCGCCCACCACGACGGTTGCCGGGATCTCGAATGCGGCGACCTCGACGGCAACGACCTCGGATGATGAGATCGAGGTCGCCAAGACCGGTGCTGCCACGGGTGAGCGGGTCGCGAACCTGGTCGGCTATGGCCCGCGGGTGACCTCGGGCAAGCGTCGTCCCCGCAAGGGCCCGAGCCCTGCGGCGATGACCACAGCCCAGCTCAACCAGGCGTTCTCGACCGTCCCCGCCCAGCCCGAGTCCCTTGCGTCACAGCGGGTCTCGTTCCGTCCGCCCGGCGGCAAGGCGCTGGCCAAGCCGCCCGTGCGCAAGTTCGCCAAGGACCTGGGCGTCGACCTCTCGCAGATCACCGGGTCCGGTGAGGGGGGCATCGTCAGCCGAGCCGATGTGGAGGCTTACGCAGCAGGCGTCAGCGGGGCGACGTCGTTCAATGGCGCCGGCTCATCGACAGCCGGCTCATCGAAATACGTGGCGCCTGTCTTCTCGGCGACCGGCGAGCGTGAGACGCGCGTGCCGATCAAGGGCGTACGGAAGATCACTGCACAGGCCATGGTCGCCTCGGCGTTCACCGCGCCGCATGTCACGGAGTTCATCACCGTCGACGTGACCGACACGATGAACCTGGTGGACAGGCTCAAGGCCGACCGGGAGTTCCGGGACGTCAAGGTCAGCCCGCTGCTGATCGTGGCCAAGGCCCTGATCATCGCCAGTCGCCGACACCCCGGGATCAACGCCACCTGGGACGAGGCCGCACAGGAGATCGTGGTCAAGAGCTACGTCAACCTCGGCATTGCCGCGGCGACTCCCCGTGGGCTGATGGTGCCCAACATCAAGGACGCCGACCAGATGTCGCTGCGGCAGCTGGCGGACGCCATGGCCAACCTGATTTCGACCGCTCGCGAGGGCAAGACCCAGCCAGCCGAGATGTCGGGTGGGTCGATCACGATCACCAACGTAGGGGTCTTCGGTGTCGACACCGGCACCCCGATCCTGAACCCGGGCGAGGCTGCGATCCTGGCCTTCGGCCTGGTGCGGCAGATGCCGTGGGTGGTCAATGGTGAGATCGTGCCTCGTTGGGTCACCCAACTCAGCCTCTCGTTCGACCACCGCATGGTCGACGGCGACCTGGGCTCACGGTTCCTGTCCGACCTCGCGGTGATCCTGCACGACCCGAGCCAAGCCCTCGTCTGGGGCTGAGCGAGGTCAAGGCTTGAGGGCGGGGCTGCCTCATCATGCGACCAGCCCGACGATGCCCTTCGCGGGGAGAACAACGGCGACCACTGCGAGGACGAGCGTGACAAGCTTCTGGCCGTTTGCTATCAGCCAGGCTCGCCACCTCTGATAGATCTCAGGGGCGTCATCCTGACGGAACACCAACAACAGCAATGGGGCTGCGACTCCGGCTGAGGCAACGAGGATGAACAGGCCCAGGACGGCGGCGGCCCGCGCCTGGGAGAGCCCGGCTTGAATAACGTTGCCGACGGCGACGACGACCGCGTAGTTGGGCAGGAACGCCCCGAGAACGAACGCCGGCAGTAGTGACATCGAGTCCAGCCGCACCATCCACTTCGGTTGCGGGCTTGGTGGTCGCGAGCTCGGTGGTTGCGAACCGGGTGGTTGCGAACCGGGTGATTGGGAACTCGGTGATTGGGAACTCGGTGGTTGCGAACCGGGTGATGGGGAACCCGGTGGGGCTGCGACGGCTGCGAGGGCAAGAACCCAGCCGGAAACATACGCCATCGCTTTGGCGACGCCGCCCTCGGACGTGACAAGCAGAACTGCCGCCAGCACCGACCAGGGCTGGACCGCCAGTGCCAGGGCGAGCAGCAGCAGCGTCAGTAGCGAAGCTACGTCCATGGAGCTTCTCCTGTTATGGACAGGCACTCTCCTGTCATGGACAGGCTATGGGCCAGTCCATGCTCAGTGGGAGAGGCTGGGCAACGGGTCGTCTTCGGCGATGGTTGCCGCGTCCGCTGCATCCTGTTGGCCGCGGCTCTCATAGGACGAACCGCTGCGGAGCTCGACGTGCGGCAGGAACCACACGACGATGAACGCGAGGACCATGACTGCGGATCCGATCAGGAACACCAGGTCCATCGACTGGGAGAAGCCGACCAGGAACGGTTTGGCAAGTCGTGGGTCGAGCTGCTGGATGAACGAGGAGTCGTTCAACGGGTTGACCGCTCCGCCACCGCCACCGCCGGCCTGAGCCTGCTGAAGGCTGTGGATGAAGGCGGTGTTGGCCTGGGGGTTGCCGGTGGGGGACCGGGGACTCCTCAGTGCCGCCTGGAAGTCGGGGGAGGGCGCGATCTTGGCGAAGGCGGTCTGGATGCGGTTGGGTACCGCGGTGAACAGGATGGACAGGAAGATGGCAGTGCCCAGGGTGCCGCCGATCTGACGGGTGAACGTCGCCGAGGACGTGGCCACGCCGATGTCACGCGGGGAGACGGCGTTCTGCACGGCCAGGGTCAGAGGCTGCATGTTGCAGCCAAGGCCGAGACCGAAGAACAACATCAGGATCATCGTCTGCCACAACGCGGTGTCGGCTCCGACGTAGTGGAACCCGAAGAGTGAGCCGATGAGCAGGCCGCAGCCGATGATCGGGAACTGCCGGTATTGGCCGGTCCTGGAGATGATCTGACCCGAGAGGATCGAGCCACTCATCATGCCGAGGGTCATCGGCAGGAGCATCAGGCCGGCGCTGGTCGGCGTCGCGCCCTTGACGATCTGCAGGTAGAGCGGCAGGCAGGCCAGTCCACCGAACATGCCCATGCCCAGGACGACCGAGGCGATGGAGGCGACGCCCACTGTCTTGTTGGTGAACAGCCGCAGCGGTAGCAGCGCCTCCGCGCCCATCGCACGCTCGACCAGGAAGAACGCGATGGCGCCCATGAGGCCGATGCCGTAGCAGAGCAGGGACGGAGCGGAACCCCAGCCCCACGTGCGACCCTGCTCGGCCACCAGTAGCAGCGGGACGAGTCCAATGGTCAGTGCGGCGGCGCCGCCGAAGTCGATGCGGTGGTCCAGCCGGGTGTGTCGCAGGTGAAGCGTGTGGTTGACCACGAACAGCGCCACAATGCCGATCGGAATGTTGACCAGGAAGACCCAGCGCCAGCCGGTGATCCCCAGGATCGTGGACTGACCGGCGAAGAAGCCTCCGACGACCGGGCCCAGGACGCTCGAGGTGCCGAAGACCGCAAGGAAGTAGCCCTGGTACTTGGCGCGCTCGCGTGGCGGCACGATGTCACCGATGATGGCCAGCGCCAGCGAGAAGAGACCGCCGGCGCCCAGACCCTGCACGGCACGGAAGCCGGCCAGCATCGGCATAGAGGTGGCGAAAGAGCACAGGATCGAGCCGAACAGGAAGATGACGATGGCCGCAGTGAAGAAGGGCTTGCGGCCATAGATGTCCGAGAGCTTGCCGTACAGCGGGGTCACGATCGTCGAGGTGATCAGGTAGGCCGTGATGACCCATGCCTGACCGGAGAGGTTGTGCAGGTCGTCGGCGATGACACGCATGGCCGAGGAGACGATGGTCTGGTCGAGTGCTGCCAGGAACATGCCCATCATCAACCCGGCCAGGATGGTCAGGATCTGTTTGTGTGTGAGCCCAACGCCGGTGGGGGGTGCTGGGGCGACTGCGGTTGCCATTATTTCGACACCTCGAGTGAGTTCGTGTTCGGAGTCTGGACTGGCGTGGTTTTCGGAACCTCGAAAGGCATGATCTTTGGCACCTCGAATGACGTGGCCTTGGACAACTCGAAAGACCTGGCGAACTGCTCGAGATAGTCGCCGAACGCTTCCGCGTCGGCGGGCTCCCAGTCCTGGAGCAGCTGGCGGAACCACTCGCCTCGGCTGGCCTTGAGATGCTCCACGAGTGCTGCGCCCTCGGTGCTGAGCGAGACCATGCAGGCGCGGCCGTCATGGGGGTCGGTCACCTTGTCCAACAGCCCGTGGGAGAAGAGCGTCGTCACCTGGCGGCTCACTGTGGAGACGTCCGAGTAGACGTGCTCGGCAAGCAACGACACGCGCTGAGGCCCCGCGATGAGGTTGAACAGGATCGGGTACGACGCGGGCTCAACGCCCGGGTGCACCTTGGGGGCGTGCTGGCGCATGGAGTGGAACAGCTTCATGACGCGGACCAGCTCGATGTTGAGCCGGGTTGCTGTTTCCAGGCTGATCGCCACGGTGCCTCCAGAAGTGCCAAGAAGTTGCTTGCGACATACAACTATCACAGATAACTTGCATGACGCAAGCAAGCGTGTGGATCCGGGCAGCCGGCGGGCTGTCAGAACACTCAGCGGAGACTCAGTGACCCAGCGGGGACTCAGTGCGTGACGACGAGGGCTTCCAGAACGCGACGGGCGATCGCGTCGTCACCGAGCACGCGGTATGCCGTGTCGCTCACCGATCGCCGTCCGGCGGCTCGACGCGTGAAGGCTTCGGTGGACAGGCTGATGGTCGTCTGGTGATCAAGCGCCTCTTCGGACGTCTGCGTGCTGTCGCCTGTGATGATCGCCTCCCCGGCGGATATGGCCCTGCCCCGCGGCCGGCCATCCTGGTCCAGCTCCACATCGACCCGCTGCCGGGCGGTCACTGCCGAGCCCGGGCCGGTCACCTCCATGACGACGCGGTGCCCGGGCTCGACAGCGGCGCCCTTGGCGATCAGCTTTGGCAGCTGATGCATAATCGAGCTGACGCACACCGCCGCCGCGGGGGAGTCCAGGTTGCCGGGTCGCCCGAGGGCGCTGCGGATGTCCTGCTCATGGGTCCAGACGTCGAAGGTGCGCAACAGCATCACGGTCGCGGCCTGGTCCGGACCGAATGGCCCGGCGATGATGCTGGTGTCCGTCAGCATCGGATCCCGCAGCGTCTGGAGTCGTTGTGCCAGAAGGTCCTCGAGCTCGGCGAGAACCTCCGCGCCGGTGCGCCCCCGACGTACCTCCACTGCGTACTCCACCTTCTTGCCGAGGTCGTTCCTGATGTGCTCGTAAGGAGGCACCTGGACCCGGGGGTCCTGGTGTCCGGCGAGCCAGGCCTCGACGCCGGCGACGTGGGATATCTGATCGTGCACGGTCCATCCTGGACACTCGGTGGGTTGGGCGAGGTCGTCATCGCTGCAAGCGCGCGCCAGATCGACGATGGCCCGGGCGGTCTGGGCGAATGCTTCTACGAGCTCGGGCAGGCGCTGAGGCTGGGTCTGGTCGAAAGGCATGCGGCGAGCCTACTGAGGTGTCGTCATGACCACATGCTTCGCGCGCTCGCCGTCCGGGTCGCACCGACCGAGCCGTGCGGAGCTCACGACTCGGGGTCGCGTTCGTCCTGGGGGGTGCTGCGGGGTTTGCGGGCCGCGACGAACCCCATCAGAAGCAAGAGCGCGACCACGCCTCCTACCCCGACCCACCACACGGTGGATGAGTGACCGCCCGGGTTGGCTTTGTTGGCTGTGCCGGTTGCCTTGGCCGTGCCGGCAGGTGTTGTTGTCGTCGCGGTTGTGGCACTGACCTGTTGATTCGGCGACGGGGCCATGGCGGTGAACGAGAACTTGCCGCTGACTGGGTGACCGTCCGCCGAGGTCACCCGCCAGGCCACGGTGTACCGGCCCGCAGGTGAACCCGGCCGCAGTTGTTCGGTGACGGTGTTGTTGACCAGGACGGCGGCCCCGGTCTGAACCTGGCCGGCGGGGCCGGTCACGATGAGGATGGTTCCGACGGCTACTGCAGGCTCGTTGAAGGTCAACGTGACCTGACCGGGAACGACCGCCGTCATGGATCCGTCGGTGGGGGAGGTCCCGACGAGGATGTTGTGCGCCTCGGCCGCGGGGGCGGCCCCCACCAGGAGGGCCGTCACCGCCAGGACAGCCGCTGGCGCCCGGAAGAGCCAGCGGCTGCCGAAACGGTTTGGGCGGCGCGTCACTTGTTGACCGCAGTCGGGCGGCGTCGCCGCAGAACCAGCCCGCCGACGACCAGCGCAACCACAAGGGCAGCGCCACCAAGCACGCGGGCTGTGTCATCGGTGGTCGTCGCGGCGGGTCTCGTCTTGCCCGATGCTTGAGCGTTGGCCGCCGGTGTGGCGGTCGCGCTGGTTGTGTTGGCCGCTGTGACGGTGAACGCGGGGACGGGGTGCTCGGGCTCGGCCTTGCCGGGCACGGTCGGCTCCGTCCAGCGCGTCACCGAGCCGTCGGAGTAGTACTGAGCCGCGGGCAGAAGCATCTCACCGGCCGCAGGCAGGGCGTCGGTGGCGAAGGAGAGCTCCTGGTACCCCCCTGGCGCGATCTTGTTGCCGGGCTGGGCGGTCCAGGTCACCGTGTGCGGGGCCTTGGTAATCGTGGCACCCCCGACAATGACCGGCTTGGGCAGCGGTGCGTCGGTGACAGTGGCGATCCAACCCGGCATCGGCTTGGTGGAGACGTCGGTGAACGGCCGATCCTGGGGGAGGGTGATGACCAGCTTGATGGTGCTGGCGGTGTCGGACTCGTCCGGAACCCGGAACGTCAGCTGGGCCCCTTCCCCGGCAGTGGTGACGTCGGGGTGAACAGCTACGTGGGCGGAGGCACTGACAGCGGTGCCGACCACCGCGACGGCGAGGAACGCGCCGACGGCAGCGGCTCGCCGGGTGCGGGAGGAAGCGACCGATGCCGGTCGGCAGAGCACGATGCGGGAGCTGACAGTCATGATGATGAGATTCCTTTTTTGCAGGGCTCAGCAGGGACACCCATGCGTGAGTGAGGTATGCCGTAGCCGGTGACGTGGAAGCGGGGCTGTGTCGAGGAGCAGCCATCGGGGCGTAATGGGCCGGCGGGCTAACGCCTACCGACCGATCTCCGACTCAAACGATGGCGAACAGACTCCGCGGCGGAGGACCGCGCCGGCCCACCCCGCCACAGGCGAACCGCATGCGGAACATCCGTGGCGCCCCAAAAGAGAAGACCTGCACTGCCGGCAGCTCTGGAAGTCCCACCCGCAACCACCGGGGCGGTCGCACAAATCCGGCCAGTGCCCACAACAACTTCTCGCCGCATGTCAGCAGCGCCGCCATCATGGCGGTGGCCGCGACGTGCGCGCCGACCATTGCCGGCGCAGCCAGCATGGAGGGCTGACCCATCCCTGCGTGGGCCATCCCGGTCGCGCATCCAAGCATTGGCTGACTGTGGCCCAGATGCGCGCCGGCCGGCGCACTCCCCCCGGTCATCAAGCAGCCGGCCCGCGCGCCCAGCCGCATCAAGACCTCGTGCAGGACCACCTGCATGGCAGTCAGAGAAATCCCGATGCGGACAGGGCTCAGCCGAACCCTCGTGATCAGCACCGCAGCCAGACCTATGAGCCCGGCCGGAAGAAGCAGCACAACGGGTCCCGGTGCGACACCCCCGGCCGCCACATGCGCCGCCAGCGCCAGAACGAAGCCCACGACGCCAAGCGAGGCCGCACGCAGCCCGCGCAGCAAACCCGTGGTCGGCGACAACATAGCCGACACTCTACTGAGTCGCCTGCCGCCCGAGCGCGGATTTGGGGAAGCCGAGCGCTCTGCCATCCCGGCAGGGTGGCCAGGACCCGTCAGAGACCCTCCGCGCTGCTGCGACGCACAGCAGTGCTCTGACCAACGTCCTGGGGAGGTGGATCGAACCTCAGACAGGTTCGCAACCCCGGCTTAGGGTGTGGGCATGACCACGAGACCCGGCTTTGCGCCACAGGCCGAGAAGCTGCCTCTGATCCTGGCTGCTGTCGCCGTGGTTGCCGTGGTCATCCCGGCCGGTCTGCTCGGGGGCGCGTTCGCTGCCCCGGTCGCCGGGCTACCGGACGTCGGCCCCCTCGTGCGCTGGGGAATTCCGATAGTGCGGGCCATTCACGACCTCGCGGCGGCGAGCACTGTGGGCCTGCTCGTGGTGGCGGCGACGATCATCCCTGAGGCACGCAACACCTCCCGCAGGGTCACCGCAGCCCGCTACGCATGCGCCTCCGGTGTCGTCTGGGTGGTGGCCGGACTCATCGGACTGGTGTTCTCGTTCGCCGATATCTCAGGCACTGCACTGACCGACCCGAGCTTCGGAGCCCAGTTCCAGACCTTCGTCTTCCAGCTCGAGTTCCTGCGTGTCGCCGCCCTCAGCTTCGCGATGGCGTTGGTGGTGACCATGGGCGCTGCCGTTGTCCGGCGACGTTCAGGGATGGTCCTCCTCGCTGCGCTCAGCATCCTGGCGATACTTCCACTTTCCTTGGCGGGTCATGCCTCGGGCGCCGCCAGCCATGACCTGGCGGTCAACTCCCTTGCAGTGCACCTGGTTTCAGCAGTCCTGTGGGTCGGGGGTCTGCTCGCGCTGGCAATGCTGCGGCCGCAGCTCGGCAAAGCGCTCGGGGTCAGCGTCCAGAGGTACTCAGTTCTGGCCGGGTGGTGCTTCGTCGCCGTCGCAGTGTCAGGGGCGGTCAACGCCTGGATCCGGATCGGCTCGGTCGGCAATCTGGCGTCGGGCTACGGCGTGCTGGTGATCCTCAAGGTCGTCGCGCTGGTCGCGCTCGGTGTCGCAGGCTGGCAGCAACGCTCACGAAGTGTGGACCGGATTGCCGAGGATCCGCTCGCGGGGCGGTTGTTCGGGCGGCTGGCCCTCATCGAGGCCGTCATGATGAGCGCCGCTTTCGCCCTGGGGGCCGCGCTGTCACGTAGTGCGCCGCCGGGCATGGACATGCCAGCAGTCAGTCCGGACCCGGCATACGCCCTGACCGGCTATCCCGCTCCCGCGGGCCCGCTCACCGCTGGTGGCTGGTTCACGATCTGGCGCATCGACTGGCTGTGGCTGGCGGTGGCGGCGATCGCCGTGACCCTCTATCTCGTCGGCGTCCGCCGGATGCGGGTTCGGGGCGACTCTTGGCCGGTGTTGCGAACCATCGGCTGGGTTCTGGGCTGGGTGGTCGTCGTGTGGGCCACCAGCGGGGCGCCTGGTGTCTACGGGCGAGTTCTGTTCTCGGTGCACATGGTCATGCACATGACGGTCTCGATGGCGGCTCCGATCCTGATGGTGCTGGCCGCCCCGGTCACCCTCGCCCTGCGGACCCTGACGCCGCGCCGCGACCACACCCTGGGACCTCGCGAGCTGTTGCTGGCTCTGGTGCACTCCAGATACTTCGCGGTGGTCGGCAACCCGATCGTCGCAGCCGTCATCTTCTTCGGCAGCCTGATCGTGTTCTACTTCTCTCCGCTGTTCGAGCTGGCCCTCCGCACTCACACCGGGCACGTCCTGATGACCACCCATTTCCTGCTCGCCGGGTACCTCTTCGCGTGGGTCCTCGTGGGCATCGACCCCGGGCCCAGGCGCTGGCCACCCGCGATCCTGCTGGTCATCCTCTTCGGCACGATCTCGTTCCACGCGTTCTTCGGGGTCGCCCTGACGACGGGCACGACCTTGTTGGCACCCACCTTCTTCCATGCCCTGCACCTGCCGTGGAGTGTGGATCTGCTCGCCGACCAACGCACTGGTGGCGCGGTCGCCTGGGGGATCGGCGAGCTCCCGACGCTGATCCTGGCCCTGTTGGTCACCATGGCGTGGGTGCGTTCCGACAGTGCCGAGACCACGCGGCTGGACCGCCAGGCCGATCGTGACGACGACACTGAGCTGAAGGCGTACAACGCCCACCTGAGCGCGCTTTCCGGACGGGCAGATGCGACTGAGCCCACCGCGCCCACCCCACACGCCCCCCCAAACCAGCCCAGATCAGGAGTGTGACAATGCGCATCGCCGTGATCCAGCTCGGGTATGACGACCGGGAGCCTGTCGTTGACCGGGTCACCCGGGCTGCCGGTCTTGTCCGCGCTCAGGAAGGTCACGACCTCGTCGTGATGCCGGAGCTGTGGGCCCCGGGTGGTTTCGCCTACAAGCGGTGGGAAGAGCGCGCCGAGCCCGTTGACGGCCCGGTCGCCTCGGTGATGTCGGCCGCAGCCCGGGACGCCGGTGTCATGCTGCACGCGGGGTCGATTGTCGAGCGTCCGTCCGAGGCTGCCCGCGGTCCCGAGGGTAAGCACCTGTGGAACACCTCGCTCGTCTTCGCCTCAGACGGGAGCTTGGCGGCGACCTACCGCAAGATTCATCGCTTCGGCTTCGGCCAGGGTGAGCCGCTGCTGATGGAGGCCGGAGACGCTCTGTCGCTGGTCGATGTGCCCGACTCGTCGTCCCCAGCCGGAACTGCCCGTGCCGCGCTGTCGACCTGTTATGACCTCCGCTTCCCCGAGTTGTATCGGGCCCAGCTTGACGCTGGCGCAACGCTTTTCGTCATACCGGCCGCCTGGCCTGCGGCGCGGCTGCGGCACTGGACTCTGCTCGCTCATGCCCGCGCGATCGAGAACCAGTGCGTCGTCGTGGCCTGCAATACGGCAGGCACCCACGCAGGCGTGGAGATGGGCGGACACAGCCAGGTTGTGCTGCCGACCGGGGACGTGCTGGCCATGGCGGGCAGCGACGAGCAGGTGCTCAGCGTCGAGGTCGACATGAGCGTGGTCTCGGACTACCGCACGAGCTTCCCGGTCCTGCGCGATCGCCGGCTCCCGCTGCTCCGCGATCGCCGGCGCCCGCCGGGGTGAGGTGACTGTCCACCTGGCGCAGGCCTGTCATTGATCGGGTAGGCGCGATCCTGCGCGATCAGTGACGTACCAGCGCCATGTGGGGATCAGCTGGCTAGAACGCGTCCTCGGACACGTCCATCAGGGAGTTGTCCGTCGCTTCGGCGATCTGGCGCTCAGCGGCGATCTTGGGCAGAACCGTGCGCGCGAAGAAGGACGCTGCCGCGATCTTGCCCTCGTAGAAGCTCTTGTCCTTGGCCGATGCGGTGCCGGCGTCGAGGGCGGCCTTGGCAATCTCGGCCTGACGTAGCAGCAGCCATCCGACGACCAGGTCGCCGGCGCAGAGCAGGAGACGAGAAGTGTTCTGGCCGACCTTGTAGAGGTTGGTGACTGAGCTCCCGTTGCCCGCTGACGGGTCTGAGTTCATGAGCTCGGCGACCATGAACCCCAGGATGCCCTGCACGTCCTCAAGCCCCTTGCCGAGCAGTTCGCGCTCGGTGTGCTGGAAGTCCGAGTCGGCGGCGGCCTTGACGAACTCCTGCATCTGCGTCGACAGGTGGGTCAGCGCCTTGCCCTTGTCGCGAATGATCTTGCGGAAAAAGAAGTCCAGACCCTGGATGGCCGTGGTGCCCTCGTACAGCGTGTCGATCTTGGCGTCCCGGACGTACTGCTCGATCGGGTAGTCCTGCAGGAACCCCGAGCCACCGAGGGTCTGCAACGACTCGGTGCCGAGCAGCACCCAGGCCCGTTCGGAGCCGACGCCCTTGACGATCGGCAACAGGAGGTCGTTGACCCTGCCGGCCATCGCGGCATCAGAGTCCTTCTCGAGCTCATCGGAGCCGCTGGTCAGCTGCGCCTGGTCGACGATGTCCTGCTGTGTGGCGGTGTAGATGACAAGGGCTCGCAAGCCTTCGGCATACGCTTTCTGCAACATCAGGGAACGCCGTACGTCGGGGTGGTGCGTGATGCTCACGCGTGCCGCGATCTTGTTCCTCATCTGGGTCAGGTCGGCTCCCTGGACGCGTTGCTTGGCGTAGTCGAGGGCGTTGAGGTAGCCGGTCGACAGCGTGGCGATTGCCTTGGTGCCAACCATCATCCGGGCGAACTCGATGATCCGGAACATCTGCGCGATGCCGTCATGGGTGTCACCGAGCAGGGTGCCCACCGCCGGTTGCTTCTCGCCGAAGGTCAACTCGCAGGTGGTGGAAGCCTTCAGGCCCATCTTGTGCTCGAGGTTCGTCACGAATACCCCGTTGCGTTCTCCGAGCTCGCCGGTCTCGAGGTCGACGTGGAACTTGGGCACGACGAACAGCGACAGGCCCTTGGTGCCGGCGGCCCCGCCCTCGGGCCGGGCCAGGACGAAGTGCACGACGTTGTCATAGAAGTCGGCCTCGGCCGAGGTGATGAAGCGCTTGACGCCGGTGATGTGCCAGGTGCCATCTGGTTGCTGGACGGCTTTGGTGCGGCCGGCGCCCACGTCGGAGCCCGCGTCGGGCTCGGTGAGCACCATGGTGGCGCCCCACTTGTTGTCGACGATGTGGTGCGCCATCTTCTTCTGGTCATCGGTGCCCAGGCCGTAGAGGATCTTGGAGAAGGCGAAGCCGGCCGAGTACATGTGCACGGCCGGGTTCGAGCCCAGGACCAGCTCCGCGACGGCCCAGCGAAGCGACGGCGGGATGACCGTTCCGCCCAGCTCTGTGGGGACATCGAGACGCCACCACCCAGCGTCGATGTAAGCCTTGTACGACTTGGTGAAAGACGCCGGGATCGTGACCGAGCTCGTTGCCGGGTCGAACACCGGCGGGTTGCGGTCGGAGTCGAGCAGGCTCGCGGCGAGCTCGTTCTCGGCGAGGCGACCGACCTCGTGCAGGATCTCGCGGGCCGTGTCCTCGTCGACCTCGGAGTAGGGGTCGCTGCCCAGAATCTCCTGGCGGTTGAAGACCTCGAACAGGTTGAACTCAAGGTCGCGAAGATTGCTCTTGTAGTGGCCCATCGGGGTCCTCCGTGCTCGGGTTGAGGCCGGGGCGGCCGCTATTGCCTCGTCGTTACCGGCGGGTAACATCCATGATGCTACCGAAGGGTAACAAAGCGCAAGTAGTCCCATCTGACTACGGGAGAGATGTCGTTGCACCGGGTGCATCTGCCGTCAGTACTTCTTGGGTGGGAGGTAGGTTCCGCGCTGGTGAGCTTCTTCGGTGAGATGACACCCTGTGCCGCCATAGAGGATCGTGTTGTAGCCGGTGCCGAACGTCAGGTACCCGCGGTAGGTGTCCTGGAACTGGACCTCGTGATCGCTCGGACCGCTGACGACCACCTCCGGCGCTCCGAACCCGTGTTCCTTGGCCACCTCGGCAACGATCCTGACAGCCTGGTCCCACTTGGCATCCGGGAGGTTCCCCGATGAGCTCCCGGCGTTGTACAAGCGCTCCTGGCCGCCATCGAGGTTCGAGATCTCCCCCGAGCAAGCAGTCCCCCTGATCGGCTCAACATCGGGAAGCCACGCGGAAACGCCCACCTCGGCAACCAGGCGACTGCGGATGGTCTCGTACATCGACTGGTAGTCGGCCTCGACCACAGTGAGGTTCGGGCGCTTCATCAATGAGTGGAAGGCATCCTTCATCCTGTTCTCCTTTGCTGCGCTGCTGCATCCGGTGATGATCAACATGGTCAGGAGGGTTGCGATGACTCTGACCGCGCTGACTCCAGAAGCCCTGGTGGCTTCGGGAACCGTGTTCATCAGTACGTCCCCGGAATGGGCCAGGAGAGGACATCCCCAATGCCCTCACCGCTGTCGTAGACCCGCCGATCTGGCACCCCGGCCACGACGATCGACATGTTGTACTGACTGGTGCTCTTGTCGACCAGATACGAGCTGTGCCCGGTCGATTCCGTGAAGTGGCGGATCTCGCCGGTCACCGGATCCACCACTGTGGACGTCCGTGCGGAAGCGTGCTCCATCCCGCCCAGGTGTGACGGGTCGATGCCGAAGACCCCTGTGTCGCCAACCGGATCGCGTCGGGCCTCGACGTAGTAGGCATGTCCCGGGGCCAGCTTCAGATCCTGGATGTGATCCGTGCCGAGCCCCGGGGAGCCGAAGAACACGGCGTCGTCCACCCCGGTCTCCTGCCGCAGCGCCAGCCCAGCAGTGGTCGAGCCGTAGGAATGGCCGAGCAGGGTCAGGTGGGGGTCATGCTCCCGGGATGCGCCGATCCCCCGCAGGAAGGGCACCAGATTGGCGGCGCCGTCCTTCGCCGTGCTGATGGAGGCCACCGACCTGTCGGGGTTGATGAGGTCCAGCCCCAGCTCAGGAGTCTGGTAGCCGATCCAGGTGACCGTCGCTGTCGTTGAGGCTTGGGTCGGGTGGGCCCGAATGCTCTCCTGTTGGGCTCGTTGCTGCATATGGCTCATCGCTGTGTCGTAGTCCTTCATGGTGTCGGTGACGTTGCTCGTCATGCCTGGTACGAACACGGCCACGTTGTCTGCGGTCTGCACGTTGCCGTTCGCGATCGCCGCCTGCGCGCGCACCTGACTCATGTCCAGCAGGAGCAGCTGGCGCTCACCCTGGCTGGCCAGGCTCGCCTCGATCACGCTGATCGAAGCCAGCTTGTCCTTGACCTGGTCCAGTGCTGCGTCATTGTTGGTGAGGGCGCCAAGGGACCAGTCGTCAGCCAGAACGGTCTCGAGCCGCTTCCTCTCGGCTAAGAGGCGGTCGCGGTCAACGGTGAGCAGGGCACGGTTGGCGAGATCCCTGTCGGTGAAAGAGACCCCGTCGCGACTACCGATCCATTCCGGGTGCTCCCTGATCACCCGCTGTTGTTGCAACGTGCCCAGCGACCCCCACCAGGTTGCGTTGTCTGCGGGGGACCCTCGCGTCGGCGGGGCCATGGGTGGTGTTATCAGCATCGGCCTGATTGCGCTGCTGCCACCGTCCCTGCCGCTGGCAACACGTTGTGCGGCCGACTGCCCGCGAAGCTGGGCTGCGCAGGAGTCAAGGGATGCGGCCGCACCGGCCAGCAGCGGTGCAGCCTGCTGCTCCCACTGATGGGTGAGGCGCATCAGGTCGGACCCGTTCCAGCTGGCTTGAAGCTCGGCCACCGCGCGCTGGGCCAGGGTGCGAATGTCCTGGACTCTTCGGGCGGCGGTCCTCAGCGACTCCGCGTTTCGTTCCAGGACATCGGTATTCGCGCCCATTAGCTCGCTCACGCTCCCCCCATCCGCTGTGCATTCCCAATGGCTGTGTGGCCGGGGAGCCGACGCTAGCGGGCGAGGGGGATCAGGCACATGGGGAGAACTCCCCTGTCGTCAGGGGTGCTCATTCGAGAGGCTTGGCGTCCCGCCACATCGTGAACACCTCGGGTCCGCCTTCCGGCAGGGTGAACGAACCAAGCACCTCGAATCCGTGCCGCATGTACAACGGAACGTTCGCCGGGTTGGTGGCCTCCAGGTACGACGGCATCCCGGTTTGGTCGATCTGTCGAAGGTTCTCCGACAACAGCCTGAGTCCATAGCCGTGCCCCCGATGTTCGGTGCTCGTGGCCAACAGAGTCAGAAAGAAGTGCGGAACACCTCGCGGGTGCGCCAGGTCAAGCTCTTTGAGCAGGTGCAGCACCCGCGAAGCCTTCTCGCCAAGCATCTCGGCGATGGTTGCCTCCAGGGCGACTTCCTGCTCTTGCGAGAACTCGGTCTCGTTCGGGGGGATCCACACCGACGTAGCGGTGTTTCCCTGGGTCAGCCAGACCCAGGGAAAGCGCATGGCCCCGTCGACGAACATTCCCCACAACCGCCTGTGTTGCTCAGCCCTGCGGGATGGGTCCCGAAACGCCCAGCTCCAGGTCGGATCGTCATAGAAAGCGCCAACCAGGATCGAGACAACGTCGCCCGAGTCTTGCGGGGACGCGAGGCGTGGACCGAGGTTGTCCGGTGCGGTCATAGGTTCAACTCCAACGGTCGCAAGGTTGGGGAGTGAGATCCTGCAACAATCCCCCAAGACCGTTCTGAGGTAAACCCTCCCGGCACCGCTGCCACTGCTCTTGGACTAATGTGCCCGATCATGAGCATGAGGTATCTCGTTCGGGCTTGCGCTGTTGGATGCGGCGTTGTCCTGCTCGCGGGTTGCAGCAGCTCGGCTTAGGCCTACGAAGTCGCGCGGGAGGCACTTCCACAGGATTAGCAGCGGGATGAGTGTCGCCAAGAACCACCAGCCGTGGTTGGAAGCGATATCGGTTACCTTGGCTTCCGCAACAAAAGCCACCAGTACGACCCAGTGCAGCGGCCGCCAGGCCTCGCGGTTCAGGTAGAACCCCAACCTCAAGACCTCCGCTGCTCGGGCTTGCGATACGCCTGAACGTTGCCGGTGTCCGGCGCGAAACCAACACTGCGGTAGACGCGTCCGGCTGGGTTGGTGGCCTCGGTGACGATGACCCATTGGTCGCAGGCGTGGTCGCCGGCCCACCGCGCAGCAACGCCGAGGAGGTGGGACGCTAGCCCGCGCCGGCGGTGATCCTCGTCGGTGCCGACGCTCTGGTATCGCGCTGTCGTGCCGCACCGGACGATGCCCAGATCGGCGACCAGCACGCCGTCGGAGAACGCGCCGAAGGAGGCGCCCATGTTCCGATCCGAGAGCACACGTCGCGCCTGCGCCTGCGCTGTGGCGAATCGCTCGTAGCCCCGCGGATCCTGATCATTCGTTCGATCGTTCTCTGCCACGGAGCGGGCCACCGACTGCGCCCAGTCCTCGCCACACAGGCGGCGTACGGCATACCCCTCAGGGGGCGGCGCCTGCCGGGGCAGAGTGCGAGTCGTGAGTACGTCATCCAGCTCCAGTTCGACCCCCTGCGCGACCCAGGCGTCCTGGTTGTCGGGCATGTGGAACAGTCCGATCGCGACCCAGTTGGCTTCGGGAAAGGCTGCCTCGAAAGTCGCCACCCACCTGTCGGCTTCGTCCACGGCAGCTTCGTCCGTGACGAACATGCAGTTGCCCCAATGGAAGTCAGGGTTGTCCGGGGTGTGGATGACGCCCGGGAGTCAGCCGGCGAGCAGCTCGTCAAGGCGCTCATCGCCTTCGCGGACGCCATCCTCCATGCCGCTGGCGACGAAGGCGTCGCGGCCCTCGAAGGAGTCGACCAGCGACGTCGCGGTCAGTCGGGTGCGGCCGTCGCCAAGGTCCTCCAAGGTCAGCTTCTCGAGCGCCACCCCGTCGGGCACTCCCTCGAAGGTGAAGGTCTGGACGATGAGCTCGGGGTCGGTGTGGGCCCGGAACACCTTTGCCGGCGGGGCGAACTCTCGGGTGATCCGCACAAGGGGGACGTGGGGGTCGACAGCGATCTCGGTCTGGTGGGTGCTGGTCGTGGTCATCTTCGTGCTCCTATCCGGTGTGGTTTGGGTGGTGGGGTGGTTCGGATGGTGGGGTGGGTTCGACGTCATCCGGCATCGACCGCAGGATGTCGTCGAGGCGACGGTAGCGCTCCTCGGCCTGGCGGCGGTAGCGCTCGATCCACTTGGTCATCAGGTCGAGGACCTCCGCCTCGAGGTGCACCGGACGGCGCTGGGCCTCCCGGCTGCGGCTCACCAGACCAGCGTCTTTCAGCACCTTGAGGTGCTTGGAGACTGCCTGGACACTCACGTCGTACGGCTCGGCGAGCTCGTTGACGGTGGCATCTCCGACAGCGAGCCTGGCGACCATGTCACGCCGGGTGGGATCGGCCAGGGCCGAGAACCCTGGGAGCGGAACGCCCGGCGTTACCCCTTCGCGGCGCGGGTGGCCACCGCGGCGACCAGGGGTTTCATGAAGGATGGGGGGACGGGTGTGCCGAAGCTCCCGGCGACGACCTGAGCCTGGATCAGCGGGCCGGTGATGAAGGTGAGGTTCTGGTAGATCGCCACCTGCTTGCCGTTGGCGGTGACCTTGATGGTGCCGGTGCCGGTAGCGACGACGTTCGCGGGCCCGCCAGCCGATCCAGGCGTGAACGTCAGCGACGCCGAGGGCGAAGTCCCGGGAATGCGCCGAGGCCACCTTGTCGGGGTAGGTGTTGCGCACCCCCACGCATTTTGCCAAGGTCGCTTGCGTGGCGGCATTGCTGGGATCGGTCTTGTGTGGCGTGCCCTTCCAGCCCTTGGGGAGGTCGCGCCGGGATGCGGAGGTACGAGGTGGACGGCTGAGCGATCTGCCGGAAGAGGTGCGAATGCAGAGGAGCCTCCCGGCGAATGCGAAGCAGCCTCCCGGGTGGAGGCTGCTTCGCATTCGGCCCTGAGCGCCCGGACGCCCCTCGACCCGCTTCCGGAAACCAGTGCTGCAGGACGATGACTCTTGGATCGTCCATAAGGAATGGCCCGGTCAGGCTGTTTGCCTCGACTTGTCTGAGGCCAGGGCGTAGAAGAACAGCGCCACCGGCCGGTACATGGCGTGGGCGAACTTGGTGAACGGCAGCAGGAGCATGAGCTCCATGGCGACGGCGACGTGGAACAGGAAGACCCAGTACCCCCACGCCGGCGCACCCGGAAGGTAGAGCGCCAGCTCGATGAAGAACCCGGTTGCGCCGGTGATCCACAGAAGCACGAGCAGGAGCCAGTCCGACGCCGTGGTGAACTGCGCCGCGCGGTTGACCTGGCGCACGCGGTTGACCATGAACATGCTCACGCCATACACCAAGCACATCCCGGCGACCGTCCCGATCAGACGAGATGGGTACCACAGCGGGATCGGTGTCCCGGTCTCCTTGACCCCGATCAGGGCAAGGCCCCAGTCGAGGACCGTCGCGCTGAACAGGCCGAGGAAACCCCAGATCGTCAGCGCATGGATCAGCCACCGCCGGCGGTACAACGGCTCGACCGGGTTGTCGTCCTTACAGTCCTCGCGGTACCGGCGCTGGCCCAGCGACTCGACTCCGAGCGCCGCCCAGAGTGCCTTGGCGGTCCTGGACAGGTGGGCACGGCCGCCGAACATCGTCGGGAGGCTGACCCCTTCACTTCGGGCGACCCGTCGAGCCATCGAGGTGACACCGAAGACCCCGGCCAGCGCCAGCACACCCATCACAGCGACGCCGGTCCAGTGGATCAGCCCCTCGGGGATGAACGCGAAGAGCGCGAGTGACGCTCCGTCCTGCGGGCCGTGGGAGGCGTACATGAAGACGGCGAAGAACGCTGCCAACACAGTCGCGATCAGCGACCCCATGACCGGTCGGGTGTACAGGATCCTGGCGAGCCCGGTCGGCTCGTAGCTCGCGATGGCGTACCGCCGGGCGGCAGCCATGAACTCACTGGGATCCGCCTCGGTCGGGCAGCTGTCGGAGCACAGACCGCACTGATAGCACGTCCACAGCTCCTTGCTCGAGAGCAGCTCGTCCCTCATGCCCACCTGTGCGTACCGGATGATGCGGCGGGGGAACGTGCTGTCGTTGTCCACCAACGGACAGATCGCCGTACAGGTGCCACAGCTGAAGCAGGCCGAGACATCGGCCGCTCCAAAACGCTTGAGATCGGACAGGAGCTCGGTGTCAATGAGCCTGGGTGTCGTGGTGGTCATGAGGTCGCCTCCTGGCGAACGCTTGCGTAGCGGAAGTAGCCCTCATCGGTCGGGTCCGGGACCTCGACGACGTGGCCGTAGCGGCGCATGCCCATGACCCAGAAGAGCACCTCGTTGCTCGGATGGCCGAGGTGCTCGGCGATCTCGGGAACGGTGAGCGGTCCCGCCCTCAGTGCCCAGAGGATCGGGCTGTGCATCATCGGCTCCTCGCGAATGATCTCGCGGGGGTCCCTCAACGTGGTACTCATGAGACCGGCTCCTTTGCCAGGCTGTCGATCGAGGCCCGCATCTGGGCGTCGGTGTATCCGAGCAGGTCGATCGCGTCCTCCGGGCACACCGGGACGCACCCACCGCACCCCTTGCAGACGGCCGCACTGATCTCCGCCACCTTGCGCCCATCGGTATCGACCGCGGTGATGGCGTCGTACGGGCAGCTGGCCAGGCACTTGTCGGTGCATCCCGTGCAGGCCGCCGTGTCCACGGTGGCCACCAGCGGGTCGAGCTCGGCAAATCCCTTCAGGAGGATCCCCGCGCTCTGGGTGACCGCAGCCAGACCGGACGCGACGCTCTCCGACAGGGTCTTCGGACTCTGGCAGGCACCCGCGATCATCACGCCGGCCACGACGGTCTCGACCGGGCGCAGCTTGGGGTGGATCTCGTTGTAGAACCCGTCGACTCCGACCGGGAGCTTCAGGACGCTGGTCAGGTCCTGGTTCTTGCGTGGCACCATGCCGGTGACGAGCACCACCAGATCGGCTGGCAGCGTGAGCTCCTCGTTGCCGGTCTGGGTGTCGACGACGGTCACTGCCAGGCGTCCGTCAGCCATCTTGGCCACCGAGGGCGGCGTCTCGTCCGGGAACTTCATGTACACCGAGCCACGCTCGCGCGACTCCGAGTACATGAGCTCGAACTTGCCGTAGGTCCGGATGTCGCGGTGCAGGTGGTACTGGCGCAGCGTGGAGTCTCGTGCCGCGATCTTCAGCGACGCGTGCACGGTGGCCGCGCAGCAGAACTTCGAGCAGTACTCGTTGCCGCCGGCGGGCTGCCGGTTGCCGACGCAGTAGACGTACGCGATCGTGCGGACCGGCTTGCCCTTGTAGATCAGCGGGCCTGTGGAGCCATCGACGAGCTTCGTGAACTCCGGCAGCGTGACAACTCCCTCGATGCCGTATCCGAACTCGCCGACCTCGGGCTGGTAGGTATCGAACCCGGTGGCGACCACGATGGTCCCGACCTCGGCCGTGACCACGTCGGCTTGACCGCCCTTGACGCGGACCTCCGTGACGTAGTTGCCGAAGCTGCCCGACTTGGACACGAGCTCGGCGTCGGTCAAGACGGTGATCGACGGCCGCTTCGCGACCTCCGCCACGAGGAAGTCGATCTGCTCGCGGCCGCTGTGCTCGTTCGGGTACATCGGACCGAGCTCGCCGACCCACCCGCCGAGCTTGGACGCACGCTCGACGATGACGACACCGAGCCCGATGTCGGCCAGCCCGACGGCTGCCCGCAGGCCGGCGACCCCGCCGCCGACCACCATGGTCCTGGGAAGCGTCTTGACGACGAGCGGCTCGAGCGGCCTGGACAACCTCGTCTTGGCGACACCAGCCCTGACCAGGCCGATCGCTTTTTCGGTCGCGCCCTCGTGGTCGTCCGTGTGAGCCCAGGAACACTGCTCACGGACGTTCACCTGGGTGTAGGAGTACGGGTTGAGGTCCGCTCGCTTCGAGACACCCTGGAAGGTGATCTGGTGAAGCTTGGGCGAGCAGGACGCCACGACCAGGCCGTCCAGCCCCTTGTCCCTGATGGCCTGGACCATCTCCTTCTGAGTGCCGTCGGAGCACGCGAACAACGTGGTCTCGGAGACCACCACGTCCGGTTCGTCCTTCAGGGCATCTCGGACCTTGGCCACGTCGACGTAGTCGGAGATGTTCCCGCCACAGTGACAGATGAAGACGCCGATGCGCCGCTGTTCGCTGGTTCCGGTGCCTGCCTGCTCGCTCATACCAGCGCCTCTGTCATCTTGGGGGTCTCGGTGAGCTGCTTGCTCTTTACTGCATTGATGTGAGCAGCCTCGAGGTGAGCAGCGACCTGGGCGACCGCGGCTCCCGCGTGCAGGATTGTGTCGACGATGTCCTTGGCTCCCGCGGACGTTCCGGCGACGAAGACGCCGGGGATGTCGGTCCGGCCGGGGTCGAGATCCCCATCGGGCTCGGCGACGTAGAAGTACTCGTCCAGGCCCAGCTTCTCGCCGGTGAAGAGACGCTCCACATCCCTGTTCGGCTGGATTCCCACGGCGAGCACCACGAGGTCGTACTCGGCCTCGACGATCTTGCCGCCGTTCTCGATGTCCTCGTAGCGCAGGATGAGGTCCCCGTTGTCCTTCTCGGTGATCTTGGCCACGCGCCCCTTGATGTAGGTGGCGCCCATGTCCTTGGACTGCTCATAGAACTCGTTGTAGCGCTTGCCTGCTGCGCGGATGTCCATGTAGTGCATGGTCACGTCGGCCAGCGGCAGCGAGCCCATGATGAGCTGGTTCTGCTTGACCGAGTACATGCAGCAGACCTTCGAGCACAGCGGGTTGCCGGACGTCTTGTCGCGCGATCCGGTGCACGAGACGTAGGCGATGCGGTCAGGCACCTTCCCGTCGCCGGGCCGAAGAATCGTGTTGAACGGACGCGTCGGCGCGAGCAGGCGATCCATCTGCGTGCCGGTGATCACGTTCGCATAGGTGCCGTAGCCATACTCAGGCTTCAGGTCCGCTGCGAAGAGCTTGTAGCCGGTCGAGACGACGACCGCGCCGACCGTGAAGTCCGTGGTCTTCTCCCGCTGGTCGAAGTTGATGGCGTCAGCTGGGCACGCCTTGACGCACTCCTGGCACTCCGAACAGACGCCGCAGTCCATGCAGCCACCGGCACCTGCCCTCGCCTCTGCCTCGCTCATCGCGGGCTCGAGCTCGCCGAAGTCCGTAGGAGCGGGTGAGAAGGTGGTGCCCGCGACCACGGGCTCCCGCTCGGTGTAGTTCGTCTGGCGGGCCATGACCTCGGTCTTGTCCACCACCCCGAGCAGGCTGTCCAGCGCCGGGAACTCACCGAGCGGGCGACCCTGGACGAAATTGTCGATCGCGGCGGCGGCGCGCCGGCCGGCGCCGACCGCCCGGGTGATGTCGCTCGCGCCAGTGGTGACGTCACCTGCGGCGAACAGGTACGGGACCTCGGTCTGCAGAGTCGTCGGGTCAACAGCGATCCGGTTGCTCTTGGCGACACCCGTCAGGCTCTCGTACGGTGCCTGGTCGGGCGCCATCCCGATCGCCGAGATCACGGCATCGCAGGGGATCACGAACTCGCTGCCGGCGACCGGCTCGGGGCGGCGACGGCCGGACTCGTCGGGCTGGCCGAGCTGCATCTTCTGGCAGCGCAAGCCAGTTACTTTGCCGCCCGCGCCGGCGACAACAGATACCGGTGCCACGAGGAACTCGAAGGTGACGCCTTCCTTCTCGGCGTCGTCGACCTCGGCGATGTGGGCGGGCATCTGCTCGCGACCGCGCCGGTAGGCGACCCGAACCTCGAGTGCGCCGCGACGCCGAGCCGTGCGGGCGGTGTCCATCGCGACGTTCCCGCCACCGACGATGACGACGCGCTTGCCGGTCAGGTCGGGGGTCTCGCCGAGGCTCACCTGCCGCAGATATTCCAGGCCGGTGAGCACGCCGTCGGACTCCTCGCCCGGTACGCCCAGCGAGGTCGCGAGCGGGGTGCCGGTCGCGAGCAGCACGGCGTCGTAGCCCTCGGCCTTGAGGGCCTCAAGGTCATGCACGGTCGTGGAGGTGACGATCTCGACACCGATCCCCGTGACGTTGGCGATGTCCTGCTCGACGACCTCCTGCGGAAGCCGGTAGGTGGGCAGTGCATGGCGCAGGAAGCCGCCGGCCTGGGCCTCGGCCTCCAGGATCCGCACCTGGTAGCCGAGGCGGGCCAGCTGCCAGGCCGCAGTCAGACCGGCCGGCCCGGAGCCGACGATCGCGACGCTCTTGCCGTTTGGCTCTGGGCGTTCGATGCCAGCGTCGCCCATCTCGTCGTAGTGGCGGTCGGCGACGAAGCGCTTGAGCCGGCGGATCGGGATTGCCGCCTCGAGGTCCCCGCGGCTGCACTCGCTCTCGCACGGCGCGTAGCAGGCCCGTCCCAGCGTGCCGACCAGCGGCGTGGCCTCGAGGATCAGTTGGAATGCTTCCTCATACTTGCCGCTGCGGATGAGGGACACGTAGCCGTGGGCCTTGATCCCCGCGGGGCAGGTGTCGACGCACGGTGAGGTGCCGGCCCGCTGGATAACAGCCTTCTTGGGCACGGCCTGCGGGAAGGCGATGTACGCGGCACGGCGGGCGACCAGGTTGTAGTTGAACTGGTCGGGCACTGCGACAGTGCAAGCGGTCTCGCACTTGGCGCAGCCGGTGCAGGCAGCCCAGTCGACGAACGTGGGGTTCTCGCGCACCTTCGCGTGGAACATACCGCCGGAGTCCCGTTCAATCCCCAGGACCTCGCTGTAGTTCTTGGTGGTGATGTTGGGGTGGTTGATGGTCGACGACATCTTCGGGCCAGAGATACAGCTGGCGCAGTCAAGCGTCGGGAAGACTTTGCTGAGCAGGATCATCCGTCCGCCGACGCTGGCCTCCTTCTCGACCAGCAGGACCTTGTGGCCCATGTCGGCAAGCTTGATCGACGACTCCATCCCGCCGATCCCGCTGCCGATCACCAGGACGTCATAGTCCTTCTTTGGTTCCAGTTCGTTGTCCATCTTGGCTCCAAGTTCGTAGTCCACAAGTGCCGCCCGCAAGCGCGGCGAGGCCCTCGGTAGGGGCGAGGTCCTCGATAGCGGCGAGGTCCTCGTGAAGGGCAAGGTCCTCGCCCGGGTAGTCCTAGATGAAGAGGTTGACTCTCGCCTCGTCCGTATCGCCCAGGTAGGTTGCGACCCCGGCGAACTCGAGGCCATCGATGAGCTCCTCGGCCTTTAGCCCCATCACGTCCATCGACATCTGGCAGGCGACCATCTTCACGCCTTGCTCCTTGGCTGACGCGATGAGGTCCTCCAGCGGCATGACCTTCTGCTGGCGCATCGCAATCCGCATGAGCTTGGGACCTGCTCCGGCGAAGTTCAGGTGCGAGGTTGCCAGGCGTCCCGGACCCCGGGGCATCATCCCGGAGAACGCTTTCTGAAGCGGTGTCTTGCCGGTGGTCGCGACCTTCTTGGGGCGGCGCAGGGCGTTGAGGCCCCAGAACGTGAAGAACATCGTGACGTCGTCGTCCATCGCCGCCGCGCCGTTGGCGATGATGAAGGCCGCCATCACCTTGTCGAACTCCCCGCTGAACAGAATGATCGTCTTTCGTGTTGTGGTCTCCACGATGTCGGCTTCCTTCTCCAGTTCTTCGGCGATCACGACGCCACCGCAGCAACGGGTGCAACAGCAGAGATGGGGCCGAGCTTCGTCAGCGTCTGCGAGAACTCCCGCATGTAACCGACGAAGGGCTCAGCACACACCGAGCACAGCGCAGCCATCTTCAGTCGCTGGGGCGCGATCCCCTTGGCCTTCATCAGCTCCTGCGCCTGCGCGATGATCGAGCCGGTTCGCTTTCCGCAGTCGTCGAGCAGGGCGCACTCGTCGCCGTCGGAGCCGATGAACACACCGTCGAGCCCTTGCTCGAACGCGTGCAGGATCCATCCGGGTTTGAGCCCGCTGCTGCAGGGGACGCTCATGGTCGAGACCTGGGCCGGATAGTGCATGTGCCTGCTCCCGGCCAGGTCGATGCCGGGATCGGAGATGTTGTTCGTCGAGAAGACGAGGATCCTCGGCTTGAACCCGGTCTCGGTAGCAGTGGACACGGTCAGATCACTTCGTCTTCTTGAGGAAGAGCTGCAGGTAGCCGGCGTCGTCGACCGAACCCAGGAAGTCGTGACCCATCTTCTTGCACCAGGCCGGCAGGTCTTTCAAGGTTCCGGTGTCGGAGGCGAGCACTTCCATGACGCCGCCGACCGGAATCTGGCCGATGGCCTTCTTGGCTGCCAGGATCGGTCCGGGGCACGAGGTGGCGCGGGCGTCAACGACCAGGTCGGACTTCAGACCCTCGAGGTCTTCGGTGGCTACTGTCATGGTGATTTCTCCTTGATGGGGCGCGTGATAGCGCGCCGATTGTCGTGCTCTGCGTCCAGGTCTGGCCCGCCAGTGGACCGAGATCGGTCCGCACGCCCGAGGCTAGGCCTATACCCCGGGGGGAATACGGGACCTAAGTCCCGTACCCCCCCGGGTATGGTGTATGTCACACGTCTGCGGTCTGGGTTGAGACTCGATCAGGGCTGTCGCGACCTGCCCGGCGAAGGGGCGGCGATAGCGGATGGCATGATGACGCTGCCGTCGATCAATGGGGAATGACATGTCCGTACGAGTGCCGCTGCGCCACTATCGCCTCTTCTCGCGCCGGCCCTACATCGAGCTGGATGGTCCGGCGATCCGGTTTTGGCTTCCGGGCATCTTTGGTGGACGAACGGTCTGGAGCCTGAACATCCGGGATGTCGCTGTCGTGGATACCGAGCCCTCAACCGGCGCCGGCGACGACCCCGTCGATGACTGGGTCTTCGAGGAGCCCGTCAACATCCCGTATGCCGTCACGACCAGCCCCAACGTGGACCCGAACCTTGAGCTGTTGTTCAGGACACCTCAACGTATTCCGCCGTGGGGGGTCCTGGGCGCCAAGACCATCGAGCTGTCCTACTTCGAGTCCCGAAGCGCGGACGGGATTCTGATCGACGGTCTCGATCTGAGAGCCCGCGACCCGGAGGCCGCGGTGGAGACACTTGCTGCCGCTGGGTTGGAACGCGTCGACGGCACAGGCGCGTGGCTGCGAGAGCACCGGCAGGTCGCCCAGGACCCAGCCTCGATACAGGTGGCCGAGTCCAATGACCGACCTCAGCCTCTGGCTGCCGAGACCGCCGCCCAGACAAACGACGGCAAGTCCGCCTCAAGCGCCCGGTGAGTGCTGGGCCGCTGAGGCCGTCAGCGACGAAGTCCTCTTGTATCCAAGGGCTACGGGCGCGCGAACCAGGTTCCGTCTTCCGGGTTCGCGCGGTAGGCCATCGCGTGGGCGATCCGTGCCTGGGACGACTTCATCAGGGGCTCGGGCAGCGCGCCGGCCTCGAACCAGCCGACGGCGGTCGACTCGTCGTCGGCCACCCACGGGTCACCAGCGCCCACCGCGCGGCAAAGGAACGTGAGATCGAGGTATTGCGCGCGGTCGCCGTTCTTGTACCGGACCGGCTCGGGGCTCGAGGAGACAGCTGCGAGACCCTCCACGACGGCATCGATCCCGGTCTCCTCGAGCACCTCGCGTACGGCGGCCAGCGCGGGCTGCTCGCCCGGCTCCAGAATCCCGCTCACGACGGCCCACAGGCCGTTGTCGGCGCGCCGCCCGAGCAGGAGCCTGCCGTCCTCGTGCACGACGACTGCGCTGACCCCGGGCATCCACAAGAGCTCTTTGCCTATATGGGATCGCAGAGCCAGGACGAAGTCGGGGATGGGCATGCGCCGGAGCCTACGCGCGCGTCCGCGGACATCAGAAGGAGGGCAGTTCCCGACGTTCGGGAGCAGAAAGTCGGCAGTTCCCGAACGTTTGGGAGCGTTCTCACCCAATCCGTGGGTCGGTTCAGCGACGTGGACGATCAGAGACTTCGACCCGGCGGCGATCCCCTGGCAACGCCCGACGAGCGGGGAGTCGCGTCCGCGATATACGGCCTCGTTGTCTGCTCCGCCACGCTTGCTGCCGCCTCGACCAGCGGACATCTTTCGTTCGTCACGGTGAGTGTTCTCGTCACCGTGGTCGTGTACTGGGTGGCGGAAAGCTATGCCCACGCACTGGCCCGTCACGCCATCAAGCAGACGCCCCTCGGCTGGTCGGACATACGGGCGATCTTGAGCCAGGGGTGGCCGATGGTGAGCGCGTCCTTCGGCTTGAGCATGCTCCTGGCCTGCTGTTCGAGGGAGTAGTCCCACGGGTCCTCATCGGGCCAGATCGGATCGAAGACGAGGGACGCGGTCTGGCTCTCGACACCGTGGAACGCCAGTGCCGAGCGTGGGTACTCCCCTGCCAACGTCGCGGTCGGGCCCTGGGGGCCCAGAAGGGTGTTGACTCGGGTCACGAGCTCGCGTTCCACCGCGATCGCCCGATCTTTCGCATCGGGGCGGCAACGGCTCATCGCGAAGGCCAGCACGGGCGTGAACTCGTCATCGTCGTCGCCCCAGTCCTGGCTCAGAGCAAGCAGCAGGGGATGCAGCCCGGGGTCGGCGATCTCGGCCGCGGCCCGCACCTCCAGAAGGAACACCTGGTCTGCGGGGTCATGGGCGAGCCGGTGTCGCAGGGCAGCGCCGGCCCGAGGGTCGTCGGTCCTGGCCAGGGCGAGCAGTGCCTCGCAGCGGGTGTCGTTATCGGAGTCGGCCAGCCGTGCCGCCAGTGCGTCAGTGGCGGCTGGCGAGGCGGCTCCCACGTCTCCAAGTCCGAAGCAAGCCCAGTTCCGGACTTCGAACTCTTCGTCGTGAGTCAGGCGCATGAGGGCCGCGATCACGGCGTCTCGCAGGGGACCGTCGGGTTCGACGCCGTTGGGCAGCGACTGGGCAACGGCGAGCCGGACCTCGATGTCAAAGGCCCGGTCTGAACCACCCAAAAGGGACGCGCCGCACGTTACAGTTCTCGACCGCGCGGCTGGGTTTCCGGCCCGACCAGCTACCCCACGTCAGTGAAGTTGACAACTGTTACTGAGGAGTCCAAATGGTCAAGGTTGTCCGTGTTCTGGTCCTTCCGCTGGCGTTGCTGCTGTCGCTTCTGATGGCACCTGTTGCCAATTCCGCCACAACGCCGCTGCCGAACAGAATGGCTGCTCTGGGTGACTCGATCACCCAGGCCGTCGACGTGTGCTGTTCGTATGGCAACCACCCCGCCAACTCCTGGTCGACCGGGTACAGCCCCTCCGACGGTGTCACCAGCCAATATGAGCGGATCGCCACGCTGAACGCCGCCATAAAGGGGTATGGGTTCAACGACGCGGTGAGCGGCGCCAAGGCGAGCGGCTTGTCGACGCAGGTGTCGGCCGCGGTGACGCAGAAACCTGACTATGTGACGCTCCTGATCGGGGCAAACGACCTGTGCACGTCGTCGGCCAGCACCATGACGTCCACAGTGAACTTCACCAACCAGGTCCGAGCCGCCCTGGAAGGCCTCGCGGTGGGGCGCCTGAAATAGGCGGCATGCAGGGGTCCGCTGATTCGGCATCCTGACCTGGACGTTCCCATTGGTGACGGGTGCGCGAGGGGTGCGCGACGGGCGAGAATGCGGTGTGACCCACTGGGTGCTGCACGTCGACCTGGACCAGTTCATCGCGGCCGTCGAGCTGCTGCGCCGTCCCGAGCTCCGCGGGCGCCCAGTGGTCGTCGGCGGTGATGGCGACCCGACCAAGCGGGGCGTGGTCAGCACCGCCTCGTACGAAGCCCGCGAATACGGAGTGCACTCCGGGATGCCGCTGCGGACCGCGGCCCGACGATGCCCGGAAGCAGTGTTCCTGGCCGTCGACCGGGAGCTCTACGAGGCTGCCTCGGCCAAGGTCATGGCCACGCTGCGCGAAGTCGATGCCGTCGTCGAGGTGCTCGGATGGGACGAGGCATTCCTTGCTGTGGAGACCGACGACCCGGAGGCGTCGGCGCGGGAGATCCAGCAGCGCGTCCGGGCGGCCACCGATCTCGACTGCAGCGTGGGCATCGGCCAGAACAGGCTGCAGGCCAAGCTGGCCACCGGCTTCGGCAAGCCGGCCGGCATCTTCCGGCTGACCCACGCGTCATGGTTTGCAGTGCTGGGCGAACGGCCGACGGACGTGCTGTGGGGCATCGGCTCCAAGACTGCCAAGCGGCTGAGCGGGATGGGCATCTCCACAGTTCTCGAGCTCTCGCAGGCCGATCCGCAGGCTCTCGCCGCGGCGTTCGGTCCCACGACAGGTCCTTGGCTGGTGCGACTGGCACAGGGCCGGGGCAGCTCGACGGTGGTGAGCGCGCCGTCCACTGCCCGCTCACACAGCCGTGAGACGACGTTCCAGCAAGACCTCGACGACTGGGACCGCGTACGCCACGAGGTCGCCGTCCTCGTCCGGCGAGTGGCTGAAGACGTCGCCGACGGGCAACGTCGGGCCGTCCGCGTTGTCGTGAAGGTGCGCTACGCGCCGTTCACCACCCTCACCCACGGCCGGGCGCTGACAGCGCCATCCGCGGACGTGGAGGCGATCGGGCAGGCCGCCCTGGCTGCGCTGGACACGTTCACCTCACGAAGGCCGGTGCGGTTGCTGGGCGTTCGAGCCGAGTTGGAACCGACGAACCCGACACGACAACCTGAGCGTCCTTTCGAAACCGAGGGGTGAGTGCCGAGGCGGGAGTGTCGTAGGGGTGGGACTGGGCGTCGCCCCGTAAGGCGTCGTGACCAGGTCACCGCCATCACGCCCTCGTGGCCGTTGAAGGTTGTGGGTCGGTACGCGGTGCTGGAGCCTGCCCGGGTGATGGTGGAGACGGTCGACCCGCGTGGGCATAGGAGGGCGCGAACTGGACGTGCACCGCTGCGTCGTCCGATCAGGCCTGCAAGCGTCCGTAGGCTCGGTGACGCGCAGAGCAGGTTGGTAGGGTGAATTCATCACGGTGGTGGGGCTCACCTTCAACCGCGGCGTTGATGCCGCCAACGGTCCCTGGTCTTACGCGAGGGTGGAGGCTGCCGTGATTCACCGCGACCAGCCTTCAGGAACCGGGTCGTGCCCGGTGATCCTCGTGTTGGTGCCGTCGTTCAGGGTGGGCGGCGATCTCGACGGAGGAGTTGTGCGATGAAAACTGTGGATGCACCCTTTTCGATCACTGATCTGTCGGCCTTGGAGATCCTGGACTCGCGTGGCAACCCCACGCTGCAGGTGGACGTCACGCTGGCCTCTGGAGTCAGCGCCCGGGCAGGGGTCCCCTCAGGTGCCTCGACCGGCAGTCGCGAGGCGGTCGAGCTACGCGATGGCGATGCGGCCCGCTACGGCGGCAAGGGCGTGACCCACGCCGTCGCCAACGTCAACGGAGAGTTGCGCGATCTGCTCGGTGCCCGGACCTGGACCTCGCTCGCGCAGGTCGACGCGGCGATGATCGAGGCCGACGGCACCGAGAACAAGGCGCGCCTCGGGGCGAACGCCACGGTCGGGGTGTCGATGGCGGTCGCGCGCGCGCTGGCCGCGGGCGGACAGCTGTTCGAGTACCTGGCGCCGGGCGGCGTTGCGCCGCGACTGCCCGTGCCGCACTTCAACGTGCTCAACGGGGGGGCCCATGCGCCCAACTCGCTGGACTTCCAGGAGTTCATGGTCGCCCCGATCGGAGCGCCGTCGATGTCTGAGGCCGTGCGGGCCGGGGCCGCGGTCTACGCGAAGCTGCGGGGGCTGCTCCAAGGGGCTGGGTTCGCCACCGGCCTCGGGGACGAGGGAGGCTTCGCCCCCGACATCACACGCCCGGAGGACGTGCTCGCACTGCTGGTGCAGGCGATCGAGGCCGCGGGGTACACCGCGGGCCGCGACGGGATAGCGATCGCACTGGACCCGGCCGCAAGCGAGTTCTACTCCGATGGCGCCTATCACGTGGCCGGGGAGACGCTCAGCAGTGCCGACATGATCGAGCGGTACGCCGCGATGGTGGCGGCGTACCCGGTGTGGTCGATCGAGGACGGGCTTGCGGAGGGTGACTGGGACGGGTGGGCCGCGCTGACCGCGCGGCTCGGTGCCACGACGCAGATCATGGGCGACGACCTCTTCGTGACCAACCCCGCCATCATCACCGAGGCCATCGAGCGAAAGGTCGGCAACTCGGCCCTGATCAAGCTCAACCAGATCGGCACGGTCACCGAGACCCTTGAGGCGATGCGACTTTGCCGCGCGGCCGGGTATACCCAGCAGGTCTCCCACCGGTCCGGGGAGACCGCGGACAGCTTCATCGCCGACCTGACAGTTGCCGCCGGCTGCGGGCAGCTCAAGTCCGGCGCACCGGCGCGCGGCGAACGGGTCGCGAAGTACAACCGGCTGCTGGAAATTGCCGCGAGCACCGACCTGCCGTATGGGCTCGCCTGAGCAAGGGATCTAGGGCCGCCACCCGCGCCGGTGAGCGGGCCGGCCGACGTGCCGACCACCAGATCCGGGATCATGTCCCGCTTATCGCGCCGCCGCCGTCCGAGATCTCGGGACTTTGGCCCCTAATCGACTCTCTTGGGGGAGCAATACCGTTTTCTCATGAACGTTCGATGTGGAACGGACTGCGCAGGTGAGACTGGCGCTGGGTCGGGTCGCGCGGAGGCTCAGGAGCACGTCTTCACGATGCTACGCAGCGTGCAGCGAGAGTTCCGTCGGCAGTTTCTTTCGCTGGCCGGGGATCATGGACTGCCGTTTCCGCTGGCCGGTCCGAGCCTTGCCTTGCTCCAGGAGATCTCTGAGCATCCCGGCGTCACTCTCAACGAGTCAGCCCGGCTAACCGGGCTGCCCAAGAGTCGGGTATCGGTCCTGGTGAGCGGCCTCGCCGCCCAGGGGGTTGTTCGCAAAGAAAGCGATTCCCACGACAGTCGTCTCGTCCGGCTTTGCATCACCCCGGAGGGTTCTGGCCACATCGTCGAGTGGTCGGCGTTGGTCCAGCAGGCTATCGACCAGCTGCTGCAGCCATGCTCTGATGAGGAGCTCGAGATCATAGCCGAGGGGCTCGCGGCTCTTCAGCGTGCGTTCCGGCTGGCAGGGAAGGCGAGCTCTGAAGAGCAACTCTCGACAAAGGCAGGGCCATGCTGACCCGCCTGCTCCGCACCTATCTGGGCCAGTACCTCAATCTGGTTGCGGTGGTGGTGGCGCTGCTGGCGGCCCAGACGTTCGGCAACCTCTATCTGCCGAACCTGAATGCCGACATCATCAACTACGGGGTCGTCAAGGGGGACGTGCACTACATCTGGACTACTGGAGCGCTGATGCTGGCCATCGCCCTGTTGCTTGGGGTGGTTGCGATCGTGGCGGTGTACTACGCGTCGAAGGTGGCGATGGGGGCTGGCGCGGACATTCGCAGCGCGGTCTTCACCCGGGTCCAGGCCTTCTCGGCCAATGAGATGAACCGCTTCGGGACGGCGTCGCTGATCACCCGTAATACCAACGATATCCAGCAGATCCAGCTGTTCCTTCAGATGGCGCTCACCCTGATGGTCATTGCCCCGATCATGTGCATCGGGGGCATCTACATGGCCATCAGGGAGGACGCCACCCTCTCATTGCTGTTGGTTGTCGCCGTGCCCGTCATGATCCTGGTCCTCGGGGTCGTGATGATCACGGTGGTGCCACAGTTTCGGTCCATGCAGATCAAGATCGACCGCATCACCGAAGTGCTGCGCGAGCAGATCACCGGAGTGCGGGTGATCCGAGCGTTCGTCCGCGGCCACTCCGAGGCCCAGCGGTTCGACAAGGCGAACTCCGACCTGACAGCAACCACGCTGCGGGTGAACCGGGTCTTCGCCCTGACCATGCCGGCGCTGATGGCAATCCTGAACCTGTCCAGCGTTGCCGTCGTGTGGTTCGGCGGCAATCTCGTCAGTGACGGGTCCATGCCAATCGGGAACCTCACCGCCTTCCTGACCTACATCATGCAGATCCTGATATCCGTGATGATGGCGGTGATGATGGTGATCCTGGTGCCACGTGCAATGGCCAGTGCGGAACGCGTCCAGCAGGTCCTCGACGCGACGTCGTCGATCACCGACCCGCCGACCCCCGAGCGGCCTGAGCGGGTGAGCGGCCTGGTGGAGTTCCGCAACCTCACCTTCGGCTACCCCGGCAGCGAGCAGCCGGTCCTGCAAGACTTGTCGCTCAGGTTCCTGCCGGGCCAGACCAGCGCAATCATCGGCGGGACCGGCAGCGGCAAGACGACCCTGCTCAACCTGGTCCCGCGATTCTCTGACGTCACCACCGGCAGCGTGCTCGTCAACGGAATCGATGTGCGGGACCAGGAGCTGGAACAGCTATGGAGCTCGATCGGGCTGGTGCCACAGACGGCGTTCCTGTTCAGCGGCACCGTCGCCAGCAACTTGCGCTTCGGCAAGCCTGAGGCGACTGAGGCGGAGCTGTGGCATGCCCTCGAGGTCGCTCAGGCCCGCGACTTCGTCGCGGCCATGCCCGGCCAGCTGGACGCACCAGTCGACCAGGGCGGCACCAACGTCTCAGGGGGACAGCGCCAGCGGCTCTCGATCGCCCGGGCCCTGGTGAGGAAGTCCAGCCTGTACCTGTTCGACGACTGCTTCTCGGCGCTGGACGCCGCGACCGACGCGCAGCTGCGGGCCGCGCTCAAGGATGAGACGCGCGGAGCAGCGGTCGTGATCGTCGCCCAGCGCGTGAGTACCGTCATGCACGCCGACCAGATCATCGTGCTCGATGAGGGCCGGGTCGCCGGGATGGGCACGCACAAAGAGCTGATGCTGGGCTGCGATCCCTACCGGGAGATCGTCACATCCCAGCTCGGCGAACAGGCCGCGGCATGAGTATGGGCGGGGGGCGCATGGGCGGGGGCCGCATGGGCGGGGGCCCTATGGCCAGAGGCGGTGTGGCACCCGTGGAGCGGACCAAAGACTTCTCGGGGACGGCGCGGCGGCTTCTTGGCCGGTTGCGCCCCGAACGGGTCAAGCTGGTGATCTCGCTGCTGCTGGGCGTGGTCTCGGTCGCCTTCATGGTGACCGGCCCGAAGATCCTCGGCAACGCGACCAACGTCCTGTTCAACGGCATCGTGAGCAAACAGCTGCCGGCCGGAGTCACCCAGCAGCAGGCCGAAGCGATGCTGCGCCTGCACGGCCAGAACCAGATCGCCGACATGATCTCAGGGATGAACCTCACCCCGGGGGTGGGAGTCGATCTCAACGCGCTCG
>DASRUA010000243.1:0-3078 GCA_035655615.1 Dermatophilaceae bacterium | reverse complement strand
GATGCAACCTGCCCCTGAATGCTGGTAATACGGTGAATCAGTGGGCGGCGTCGAACGCTTCCTGGATCGCTTTGGAGATCCGGCCACGAGCGGACACCTCATACCCCGCCGATTTGGCCCACTCACGGATCGCTTGGACCTGGTCACGGTTGGACGGGACAGGGGCCGTCTTGGCTGAGGTGGCTGCCTTGCCCCTGGGCCCACGCCTAGCCGGCACGGACTTCGCGGCCTTCACGGGGGAGGCTGCGGCCACAAACCGCTCCAGCTTCTCCCGCAACCTTCCAGCGTTGGAAGCGGACAGATCGATCTCGTAGTTCGTCCCGTCAAGCGCAAGCAGGACGTTCTCAACGTCCTCCTCTGACCCGTCAAGATCGTCAACGAGGTAGGTGCGGGTGACTGTGACCATGACAGCAAGTTACATCGGCAGCAGAACGGGATGGGCAGGCTTCCATAGCGTGTCGGGCTCAGTTTGTGGGAAGTCCTAGTCCGGGACCGACGAGCAGACGTGCGGCCGCGCGGCGGCGGGACGGGCTGGTCGCCGACCGCTTATCACGGTTGGCCGCTTAAATTAAATCACTTTCGTCTCCGGTGTTTCGCGAGATGCTGGACATTCGAGAAACACCTGGGGGTAGGTCATGGTTGCTGTCGGGACCTGGAATCTGGAGAACCTGTACCGGCCGGGCGGCAAGTTCGGCCCGAAAACCCAGGCAGCGTACGAACAGAAGCTCGCCACCCTCGCTGCCACCATCACCCGATTGGCACCAGATATCCTCGCCGTCCAAGAGATCGGCCAACCCGAGGCACTGGCCGACCTGGTGGCCCTGCTCGGCGGAACCTGGCACACCAGGTTGTCCACCCACCCCGACCCACGTGGGATCCGGGTCGGGTTCATCAGCACCCTGCCACCGATCTCGACCACCGACGTCGTCGACTTCCCCACCGGATTGCGACCGATCCAGGACGGCGACGCCCCCACCGACACCAGCGCCGCGATGGGCCGCGGCGGGCTGCACCTGCAGGTCAATGTCAACGGAACGGACTGGGACCTGATCACGGTGCACCTGAAATCGAAACTCCTGACCTTCCCCGGCGGCCGGTTCGCCCCAGACGACGAGGACCAACGTGCCCGGTTCGGTGCCTACGCGATGTTCCGCAGGGCAGCCGAAGCGACGACCGTCCGGGTCCATGCCGACACCGTCCTCGACGGGCACGGCCAAGACCGGCCACTGATCGTCCTCGGCGATCTGAACGACACCCCGCAGGCAGCAACCACCCAACTGCTGTACGGGCCACCCGGCTCACAGATCGGCACAGGCGGATTCGACCACCCCGACCAGGGCGACGGCTGGCGGCTCTGGACCCTCGCCCCGAAAATCCCTGTCGAGCACCGGTTCTCCCGGATCTTCGAAGGCCAACAAGAACTGATCGACCACATCCTGATCAGCCACTCCCTACTCGGTACCCTGGTATCCGTCGACTCCGACGTCTCCAACCTGACCACCATCGGCGTGAACCCGAACGCCCGACGCGACTCGCCAGCCTCCGACCACGCCCCCCTCATCGCACACTTCAGCTGACCGGACCAGCCTCATCTGCACTGACCACGGCGCCGTTTGGGCAGTGCCCAGCCGTGCACGCCGCTGTGTAACGGCCCGGTGGCGACTGACAGCCCAGTCATCGAGAAGCGACGAGTGTGCCGGCCTGCCGAACACCGACGAGGTTCAAGAGCGGTCGCCCCTCGCTACCTGGAGGAGTTGAAACGATCAGTCGAGATTCCCCAGACTTTCCTCGGCAGTGGACGACCCGCTCCCCCAACTATGCCGCGACTCCGGGGACCCGATCAACGTCGATCAGCCCACCATCAACGAGAGCCGCAACCAACGGTTGCAGCTCCAGGACCCAGATACGCCCGCGCAGCGGCTGTCCGGACCACCAGAACCGAGATCGGACGAACCGCCCACGACCGTCAGGTCAGTCGGGCTGCCCAGGCCGTCATCAGCCAGCAGCATCCAGCGACCATGGCTGGAACACCGGGATCTCGCAGCTTGGTGTGACGCCGTGGCGGACCAGCAGACCGAGACCGTAGGCCAGCAGCCGGTGGCTCTCCACCCACAGGTGGTCGTAACGGCACAACCAGACCAGACGGGACAACGCGAACCGGGACGGATCCCATATGGCTCCTCCCCCGCCACGAGGCAGCCGGTGATGGGCATCGACACCTGTTCTGCCGCAGAGGATGCAGCAACCGTCACGGTCCCGGACGAGCCCACGGGCGACGTTTGCGGCGGCACTCAGTGCGGCCGTCCGCTCAGAAACGGGGCGGATCGGCGCACGCCGGTGAGGCATCGCGGAGCGGTGAACCAGCGGTGTCCGCCGAATAATCGCGGTCGAACGCTTCATGGGCAAGACGATGGCAGCGAATCAGCCGTCCATATATACCGGTAATACGGGTATTCTTTCTACCTTGCGCCGCTGCCGGCGCGACAACCAAGATTCGCCCGCCGAGCGCAGTCGCGGTCGGTTCCTGATCGCCGGCGGGATCATCAAAGGTCCAGCTGCTGGGCGATGCGCTCTGCCTCCCGCGCCTGCGCGGTCTCATCACCATCGGACGCGCCGTGATCTTGCAGGCCCTTCGCGTCTCGGTCCTCGGACCGCTACGTGCTGCGGTCCATCGTCCCGCCGCTGCCCGACCTGGACAGGAAGTTGGCGGAGGCGGGTTCACCTTCGACCAGATCGCGCTGTTGACGGACATCGCAGGCGAGTCCCGGGTGCTCGTCCGTCACGACCTAGCGGCACCCTTCAGGCGGGCAAAGCCACCGACACATCAGCTGAGATCTGGGCGGCCAGGCCCCGGATTTGATCGAGCAGATCGAATGGTCGCCTGGTGAGATCCATGTGCTGCGCGGCAAGGCGGATTGGGGTTCCGACAACGGTGTGGGTGCTGGGTGTCGGTGGTCCGTAGGCGTACACGAGGGTCGCCACGGGTAGTTGCGCTGCGGTCGCGTACGCCAGCAACTGGTAGAGGTCGTCGTTGTGTCCTGGCCCGGTGTCGCGCTTGTATTTGACGTCGCCGATGAA
>DASRUA010000242.1:0-3160 GCA_035655615.1 Dermatophilaceae bacterium | reverse complement strand
CGGTGTCGCCAATGGCGGACTTCCTACTCTTGTGACTCATCCGGGGGTGCTTTGAGCGTCTTGAGATGCACCACGCCTTTCCTCCACGGTTCTGGGTTGTCGAGGTCCGGAACGCTGAGCGGAGGAATGGTGTGCGCGGGTGTCAGCGGGTGGAGTGCGCTGTCGGGGTCGAGAAGCCACGCTCTTCCCTGGTCATGCTCACGTGCGGACCCATCGAGCTTCGCCTGCCTCACGAAGGAGCACCGGATGATCCACGCGCTCATGCTGGGAGAGCCAGATTCCACGTCGGGTCGAAGCCTCAGGCGGCCATTTCGTGGTGGTTGATCGGGTGGGTTGCGTACTGGCGGCCGTGGGGATCGGTCCAGAGGCACTCGCCGCCTCGGGTCATGGTCAGTCTCCAGCCGGCGTCGTGTTTGACGCGGTGGTGGTGTTTGCACAGCGCGACGAGGTTCCAGATCGTGGTCGGTCCGCCCCGGGAGAAGGGGATGATGTGGTCGGGTTCGCATCGGGTGGCGTTGCGCGCGCAGCCGGGGAAGCGGCAGTGCCCGTCGCGTTGCTGGACGAACGTGCGGATGGCCCGGTTGGGGCGGTAGGTGTCGATACCGGTCTCGATGACCGCTCCGGTGCGTTCGTCGAGCAGGACCCGGGCGATCCGGGTGTCGAACTTCTGAAGGATCGCGGCGACCACGTCCCCGCCGATGACCCCGATACCGGGGATCTCGTAGCCCATGGCGCAGGTCTGCTGCCAGGTGGGTTCGATCAGCGGGTTCGGGTCCTTGACCGGCTGACCGAAGTCGTCGGTGTTGGCCAGCGGACTCCGGAAGCATGACGCCGGGTAGGTGCCGCGGTCGGCCCCGGCCCCCATCCCATCCGACCCGCTGCCCCCGGGACCGCTGCTACCAGGACCGCTGCTCCCGGACTCGCTGCCCCCGGACTCGCTGCTACCGGGACCGCTGCTACCGGACTCGCTGCTACCGGGACCGCTGCTACCTGGACCGCTGCTACCTGGACCGCTGCCGGGACTGCTGGTGCCTGGCTGGTCGTGGCGGACGAGCAGGTCGCGTTCGAGGCTGCCGTCGGGTTCGTCGACGGTCGCGGTCTGGACCGGGATCATCAAGGTGACCGTGGTGGTCACCTTCACGTTCGCCAGCATCAGGTCGACCAGGGCATCGGCACGGCACTGCTCCAGCGTGCGGGTCGGGTCGTCCCCACGCATCTGGTGGGCCAGGTCGTCGATCGCGGCCCAGCAGGCAGCCGACTCCGCTGCCGGCAACGACGCCACCCACGTCGTCAGGCCGGGCACCCGGGAGGGGTAGGCCTTCACGAACCGCTCGAGGCGCTCCTTGGCAGCCTTGACCCGCACCGCATCGGCGTCGATACGGGCCAACACGCGTCGGACCCGTTTGGTGACCAGGCCGGGCGCCTCGGACAGCACGCCCGGGTAGATCAGGGCCTCGACCGCCGCGCAGGACTCCCCGCTGGCCTCACCGAGCTCGGTAGCGATGATGGTGGCCCGCCACAGGTCCAGGGCGCCCGCACTCATCGCGGCCAGGGTGAGCGGGAGCCGGGCGGCCAACACGGCCGCGGTGTCCACCTTGCGTCCGGCCGCGACCGGGCCCATCGCCAGCATCGGCCCGAAACAGTCCGCCGCGAACTCACCCACATGCCCCAACTGGTGCTCGACCTCGACCCACCGGCCGCAGCCGTCCCGCTCGCTGACCCGGGCGGCGTACTGGGCGACCCGGGCGGCCTGCACGGCCGACGCCGCGTTGATCACCTGCTGGGCGCCGTCAACCTCCGCAGCGAGGTCGATCGACGGCAGGTAGCGGGCCCCCGCCTGCGCGTCCGCGAACGCCTCGCGCATCAACGCCAGGGCCTGCGAGAACTTGTCGAACATGTGTTCTGCATATCTGCTTAAGTGAAGTCCGGTATGGGCGATTCACCTGGTCGGATGAGCTCACGCAGCGGGTGGGGGTCGGTCTCGACGGCCTGCTCGAGGAGGCGGTAGAAGAGCAAGCCGCGGCTCTTGGCGTTGCGGCGGTTGAACCGGAAGGTGTACTCGTCCAGGTAGTAGGGCAGCTGGTGCTCCTCGACGCGGTAGTGCAGGGTGCCGATGATCCAGCGCTTGAGCAGGGATGCGACGCGGTGCACGCCGGGCAGCACCGAGGCCTTGTCTACGGCGTTGTAGCCGGTCGTGTACTCGTGGGTGTAGCCGAGCTGAGCGAGTTGGCGCAGGGAGCGGGCGCCGTCGGTGCGGATCGTCGAGCCGGGCTCGATGACCTGGGTCGCCCACTGGACCAGCTCGGATGTGCCGGGCCGCTGGGCGACTGCCATCCGGACCCGCCCGAGCCGGCGAATCTCGTTGCGTTCCACGGCAATCATCACTGCAGCCTTGTCGCCATACCCGCCGCCGGCGCCGTGGGCCACACCCCCGATCATGGTCTCGTCGAGCTCGACGACCCCGGAGAGCTTGTCCCGCTCGGGGCGCACCATCGCCCGACGCAGCTTGTGCAGCCACGCCCACGCCGTCTCGTAGGAGCCGAACCCGAGGACCCGCTGCAGGCCGAGCGCGGACACCCCGTTCTTCTGCGAGGTCAGGAACCAGATCGCGGCGAACCATGTCGACAACGGGGTCCGCGTGCGGTGGAAGATCGTGCCTGCGGTCACCGATGTCCTCCGCTGGCAGTCGCGGCACATCCACAATCCGGTTCCAGTGCGCCAGAACTCGAGACCCCCGCAGGCCGGGCAGACGAAGCCCCGCGGCCAGCGCAGCTTGGCCAGGTATTCCAGACATGCCTGGTTGTCCGGGAACCACTTCAGCAGCTGCTGGTAGGTCGTCGGATAGTCCACGCCACCAACCGGACTCACGCTCATTGCCCTATCCTACTTCAGTTAAGCAGATATGCAGAACATGTGTACTATTCTAGCCTGGACGACCGACACCGGCAACCCGTCAAGAGACGCCGCCGAGGTAGGTGCGCGTGGCCCTGCCAGCACTCCGTCAGCGGCACCGGCACCGGCGCCAGCACCAGAGGAACGGCGTGTGCGTCTCAAGACACGCTCAAAGCACCCACGGATGAGTCACAAGAGCCGGAAATGCCATGCCCAGCCGAACAGGCGGGCTGTGCGTGGTTGGCAAGTTCAGTCGCCGAGTGCTGCG
>DASRUA010000241.1:0-9484 GCA_035655615.1 Dermatophilaceae bacterium | reverse complement strand
GAGCAACCGAGCCGCAGCTCCACTCACCCAGCTCCTGCAGGTCACCTTCGGACCCGAGACGGTCATCGGTGAAGAGTTCGACCTGACCAACGCCGAGCAGGTCCTGATCTACGGCTCTTGGGCTGACCGGTATCACGGCACGCCCGGTCCTCCACCGAACGATGTCGACGTGCTGGTCGTCGGAAGTCTCGACCGGGCCGACCTCTACGACGCAGCCGACCGGGCTCAGGCGCGCCTCGGCATGCAGGTCAACCCAGTCATCCGGACGCCCGAGCAGTGGGCCGACGATGCCGACTCATTGGTCCTCCAGATCAAGGCCTCACCCACGGTCGACGTCACCCCAGCAGGGAAGGCCGCGTCATGAGCCGCTGGCCCCGAGGCGAAGCCCAGATCGAGCAGCTGATCGCCACCAAACAGCTCCAGCAAGTCATCGGGGGACAGGCCAACGGTGCACACCTACTCCTGAAGGCGTCGCGCACCCTGGAAACAGCAGGCGAGATAGCCGACCAGGACCCCGACAGCGCGTACGTCCTTGCCTACGACGCCGCCCGGTACTCCGGTACCGCGATCCTTGCCAACCAGGGCCTGCGCCCAACAACTTCAGGCGGGCACTATGCAGTAGAGGTGGCTCTGCGTGCCCAGTTCGGCGACGGGTTCCGGCCCTTCGGGGCAATGCGACGGCGACGCAACGAACTCGAGTACCCCAGTGGGCCCGGCGAGATCACCACCTATGACGAGGCACGGAAGGCCATCCAGGACGCCGAGGGGCTGCTGATGGCAGCTCAGCAGTTATTGCCCACCATCTCCATCTTCTGACTGGGACGAGGACCAACTGCCGGAAGGCCGTTGTTGACACGGGAGTCTGAGGCCTTCGGTCCCCAGCGCTTGAAGGCCACGGACCTCCTGCTGCCGCGCTGCGGCGAGATTACCTCACGGCGCCATGCGAACTGGCGGCACCGCGGCGGGGAAGCCTGGACGGGCAGGGGCCAGTGAGGTCGACATGGCCAGAGTGTGGATGATGGCGGCATGGCTCAAACTCGATCTCGAAACAGGGACGTCCTGGGATCGAAGGCCTTCAGGCTGATGGTGGCCTTGGTGGTGGCCGTGCTGGCGGTAGTGGTTGTGTGGGGGCGGATCCACGTCACGCCAAAGGCCGTAGTACACCCGATGGCGGTTATGCACCCGAAGGCCGCGGGGCACAAGCCGCCGGCACCCAGCGTTCCCGCCACCAATCCCCTGACCGGGGTGGGCGCATCGCCGCGGGGCCCCGTGGTCGCCGTCAAGCTGGACGACACCGCGGCTGGCCGGCCGTCGTTGGGTCTTGAGAAGGCCGACGTGATCTATATCGAGGAGGCGGAGGGCGGCCTCTCCCGAATGTTGGCCGTGTATGCCAGCGCCAGGGCGCTGCGATGATTCATCGCTGAGCCGAGGAACGACTGGTTCGCCCGCATGGGAGGGCGCGCATCCTGTCGCCAAGTGGGTATGGGATGCGCGTCGCCGTCGCGGCGTCAGGCGCCGCAGCCGCGGTGGATCATGTGGCGGATCTCGTCGGCTGCCTCAGGGTCCGCACGATCGAGGATCGCGTCCAGCTCGATCTGCTCTGCAGGGGTGGAGTAACTGGCCAGTTCACGCACCAGGGTCATGCGAGCGGCGCGCGAGGCGCGGCGACTGCGGAGATCGTCACGGGCTGCGGCCAAAATGGGCGACAACGAGATTCGGTGTGCCATTGCGGGTCCTTTCTGGGCGATGAGTTTCACTGATTGAGTCTCTAGGGAATCAACCCATGCGTCCAATGACTGAATCGCATGCTAACCATGCGCTACCGTCATGTATGTGGATACCGATGCCGTTCGCTGGTTCCAGCAGGTCGCCGACGGTATGACGGTGACGGAGGTAAGCGAGCTCGAACGGGTCACCCAGTCAGGGGTATCGCGCGCCCTGGCCCGTTTGGAGACCGAGGTCGGCACCCCGCTGCTGCGCCGATCCGGCCGAACGCTGCGGATGACCCACGCGGGCTCGGCTTTCAAACGCCACGCGGATGCGATGTTGTTTCAGCTGGACGACGGGCTCGCGGCCGTGAACCAGCTCATTGAGCCAGAGACTGGAACGGTGTCGCTGGCCTTCGAGCTCTCGCTGGGCACATGGTTGGTTCCTGACCTTGTCAGCAGCTTCCGCACTGATCATCCCCATGTTCAGTTCGAGCTCAAGGTGGTGCCCGACGAGCTGGCGTCGTCAGTGCCGGGCCGGGGGGAGGTTGACCTCCAGATCTCGACCGTCCGGCCCACGGACCCAACTGTGCAACGGCGACAGCTGCTAGTCGAGCCGCTGCGGTTGGCGGTGCCGAGCGTGCATCCGCTGGCACGGCGAGCGCGGATCCATCTGGCCGAGGTGTCCTCGGAACCGTTCGTCATGCTGCGGCCGACATCTTTGCTGCGTCAACTGTGTGAGGACTTGTGCGACGCCGCCGGATTCCGGCCAACGTTGGGTTTCGAGGGAGACGACCTGCCAACCGTACGCGGTTTCGTGGCTGCGGGTCTCGGTGTCGCTATTGTGCCGGCTCTGCGCGAGGGATCGCCCGATGCCGTGGCTGGGCCGCTGCACTACCTGGAGATAGCTGACAACCTTGCGGTCCGTGGGATCGGCCTGACCTGGTCGACAGAGCGTCGGCTGCTACCCGCCGCCGAGCTGTTTCGTGAGCACGCGATCGCCAGGGCAACCGCACGACTGCTCCCGGCCGTCGCGACAGGCGGTTGACGCCAAGGCCCTTCATGGCGCGGTCCCGCAGAGGCGAGTCGCGTTAGACGAACGTCATCCGATTACGTCGCAGGTAAGGGGTGGCCGCCTGAAGTGGTGTTCCGTAAGCCCCGCCCGGTGACGATTCCCGTTCGCGTCCGTCCGGCAGGTTCTCGTGATCGCCCACCCGTGGAGGATCTGGGCGGACACTGTTGCTCGGGGGAACACTGATGCAGCCGACGCCTTGCGCACTCACAGGTTCCTGACCGCGCGACCGCCGATGCGGACATGGGGGTCAGCTTTGAGGTCTGCGCAGATCCACGCCTGCCGCCCGCACTGACCGCCCTGGGCTACGACCGCCAGTTCGGGAACCGGTTCATTCGCACGCAGGGCACGCGCGCCCTGGTCATCGACGTCCTCGCCCCGTCATACCTTGGGCGGCTGATCTCCAACCAGCCGCACGGAGACCTCGTCGTCGACGAGATGCCCGGCCTCCTGGATGCCCTGCGTCTGCCGCCCGTGCATGTCGCGGCCCGCGCGATCCTGACGGACACCACCCACGTTGACGTCCGGGTGCCTCTTCCCGATGTCCGTGCCGCCCTGGTCATGAAAGCCCACGCGCATGCCGGCCGACTCGGCGACAACGACGCCTGGACGTCTGGCGACTCCTCCAATCGGCGGGCAACGCCGGACACACCGCGGCCGATTGGCCCACCGGGAGTACGGCCCGCGACGCAGCCGTGCTCCTGCACCGGCACTTCGGCGCACCAGGCAGCGGCGGACCTCGTCGGGCAACCTGGAACCGCACCAACCAGGCCCGGATCCGCGCGCTGACCGCCCGCGTCGTCCCCAACCCGACCCGCATCTGAGGCAGGAAAGCCGGTGCCGAGATAGAGGTGCTCCTTTGCTGCTCCCTGGCTGTGTCTCTGCTTCGGGTGGGTGAGGGTGCGTGCTCCTGGCGCCCATACCTTGGTCTCCCCAGGACGGTCATACCTAGTTATACTCGTGGTATGAAGACCGCGATCTCGGTACCTGATGAGACGTTCGAGAAGGCGTCCCGTCGTGCGCACGATCTGGGGATGAGCCGATCGGAGTTCTTCTCCCGAGCTGCAGCGCGATATCTGGACGAGCTCGATGCCGAGTCGGTGACCCGCCAGATCGACCTGGCCATGGCCGCACTGGCAGAGCAAGACGACTCGGCAGCGGATGCCGTTGCCGTGGGGCGTCGGGTCCTGGCAGACGCTTCGGGCGACTGGTGATCGAGCGCGGTGGTATCTACTGGGCGGATCTGGGGGCGCCTTCCGGCTCCCGCCCAGCCAAGCGCCGGCCGGTATTGGTCATCTCGGCAGAGACATACAACAACAGCCGGTTGGCGACGGTGCTGGCCGTCGTGATCACATCCAACACCGACTTGGCAACGATGCCCGGCAACGTGTTCCTGCCCGCCGCTGTGACAGGGCTACCCAAAGACTCGGTCGTGAACGTCACCGCCGTGATCACTCTCAACAAGGCGGATCTGTCCGAACTAGCCGGCCAGGCACCGTTGGCGCTGCTTCGCGACATCGATCGCGGCCTTCGGCACGTCCTCGATCTCTAGCAGATCAACGCCCGGATACCGGACGACTCGTAAGGGGCAACTGGCTGACGTAACGCACTCAGCTGATGAGCGGGCTCTCCTGACTGCATGGAGGCTCAGGCTCGTGCGTAGTTGTGCGTCCCGTCTAGCGCCGCGATGCGTTCAACCACTCGCGCGTGCCCGTCCTCGCCGCGGACCAGTTCGCCCAGCTCCCGACTCCTGGCCCGGTAACTCGGCACAGAGGTCACCTCGGTCAGAGCCGCCGCGAGCCGGCTCGCGGTCAGCTGCCGGGCGGGGATCGGGGCGCACGCCGCCCCAAGCGCTGCTACCCGGGACGCACAGAAGGGCTGGTCCATGTTGTGTGGGATGGGCACCGACGGAATTCCGGCGCGCAACGCGGCGGCTGTCGTGCCGGCCCCAGCGTGGTGCACAGCGGCCGCCATCTGGGGAAACAACCAGGCGTGCGGAACGTCGCCGATCATGCAGACGTTCTCGTCGTCGATCTCAAGACCGGCCCAGCCGGCCTGCCCGACCGCCCGTTTTCCGCTCGTGCGCAGGGCTGCTCGGATGAGCGAGCCCGTTTCGTCCTTGTCTTTCACCCACATGCTGCCGAACCCGACGAAGACGGGTCGATCTCCCGCTGCGAGGAAATCCACGAGGTGTGGCGGCGGCGTGAAGTCCTTGGGTGCTGGCGGCCACCAGAAGCCGGTGAGGTCGAGTCCACCCCGCCAGTCCGCGGGCCGGGGGACGATATGTCGGCTGAAACCGCACAGGATGGGCTGATCGCGGTCCGCGAGTTCCCGGACTAACTTCCGCGCCGTCGTCGGGGGAAGTCCGTGGCGGGCGCGGACGGCGTTCACCAGAGTGATGCCCGTGCCGACGCTGCCGTCGTTCGGAACCTGCAGCACGAGTCCGTCGTCGCGCCGGGATACCGCACCGAGGCTGCGGGCGGCCGACTCGAGTCCACCGACGTCGGCGAACTGCAGCCGGACGTGGCCTCCGGGGATCAATGCCTTCAGCTGGTCGGCAGTGCCTTCGGCGACAAACTTCCCCTGGTCGAGGACCGCGATCCGGTCGGCCAGCTGGTCGGCCTCATCCAGGTGCTGGGTGGTCAGGAAGATCGTGACCCCGCCGGCGACCAGGTCGCGGATGATCTGCCACATGCTGCGGCGGCTGCGAGGGTCCAGGCCGGTGGTCGGCTCGTCAAGGAAGATGATGCTCGGATCGCCGACCAGGGTCATCGCGAGGTCGAGCCGCCGTCGCATTCCGCCGGAGTAGGTCACGGCCGTCTTCTTGGCTGCCTCAACCAGGTCGAACCGGTCGAGAAGCTCGGCTGCACGGCGCCGACCAACACGTCGATCGAGGTGGTGCAGGTCCGCCATCAAGGTCAGGTTCTCCTCGCCGGTGAGGAGGTTGTCCACCGCCGAGAACTGACCGGTGACACCGATTGCGGCGCGCACCAGGTCCGGCTCCCGGCGTAGGTCGTGGCCGGCGACATAGACCTGCCCGGCGTCGGCGGGGATGAGGGTGGACAGAATCTGCACCGTCGTCGTCTTGCTGGCGCCGTTGGGCCCGAGCAGAGAAAACACCGATCCCGCCGGAACCTCAAGGTCGATGTCGTTGAGCACCATCAGTGGCCGAACGATTTGCGGAGCCCGAGCGCAGTCAGCGCAGGAGACGAGAAAGCGGTCACCTCGATCCCTGCCCAACCGACTCGGATGTTGATGAGGGTTCGCCGCGGTCGGAAGGACTCGGATCTGACCGTTTCTATGTCGTTCCTTCGTGGTTAGGAGCAGAGGCTTTCTGCGCTGCCGAGTTTGGTTCGGTCAGTCGCTGCGGCATCCGGGGTCCAACCCACCGCCAAGCAGCTGAGGCAATGCTCACGGCAATGACAGCGATCAGCATCCCAGCAATGATGTCCTGCCCGTGGTGCACGTGCGCAGCCATACGGGCAGCCCCCACCACGATGGCTGCGGCCAACAGCACCGCTCCAAGCCACCTGCGGTAGATCATCACCAGTAGGGCAACCGTCACCCCCAATGCGGTGTGGTCGGAAGGGAATCCGTTGTCCCCAGGGTGGGCGAACAGCGGCTTGATCGACGGGTCCACGACAAAAGGTCGGGGGTCTGTGTGGATGGCCGCAGCCAACTTGATCAGCACGACCATGACGACCAGGGACACGATCGCCTGCACGGCCAGGCCCATCTTGTCCTGTCGGGGGAGGAAGAGCCAGATGGCAGCCGCCGCCAACAGGATGAGGAAAAGAAGGTCTTGAGCGACGGCGACGGTCAGGGTGTTCATGGTGAACAAACCTGACACACCCTTCTGTGATGATCAAACCAGGCGACGCCCAGCACACGGAGGTATTCATCGCGCACCTATGACTTGGCACAAGGGGGATCCGGGGGTCTTCGCCCAATATCGCTCGCCGTCGCACACGTGTGTTCAGGGCGGGCCCGCACCGGCAAGGACGCGCACTGTGTGGGTTCGCCCGGTTGCTCAGCTGGCGCGATGGGCTCGGGCGTTTCGGCGTTTCAGAGCGCGGCGTTCGTCCTCGGACAGTCCGCCCCACATCCCTGTGTCATCTCAGGTTGCGCATCGTTCGGTGTCACTGTGTTCCTTCGGTGTCACTGGTCGTGCAGGTTCAACGTCTGGCCTGCCCGAGCCAAGCCAAGCCAACGGGTGGCATTGCCGTGGCCAGATGTCGGGGGTGAGAGATGAGGCTTAGGTGACCGTGAGCTGGGTGAACATCCCGGCGGTGTAGTGGTTGGGGAGGTTGCAGACCAGCTCATATTGCCCGGGCGCCAAGGTGACGGTCATCCAGCCTGAGGCACCGGGCACGATTCCTTGGCCGGCGCCTTTCCCGTTGGTGTTGGACGCTTCGCCCAGGCTGCCCGCCTCATCGATCTTGGCATCGGCGCCAATCGGCCGAGCGCCGACAGCTTGAGAAGCCGGAAGCGGGAGGATAACCATTTCATGTTTGATGCTGCCGCCATTGGTCACAAGAAATGACACGCTTCCGCGAGGCACTGTGGCGTGGTCCGCGCTCAGACGCATAGAACCGCCCGACATCATGCCTCTGCCTTGGCCCATCATGCCGCCGCGCTGGCCCATCATTGATCCACCCATATCTGCCAGGGAAACGTTCACGACGGTCCCTGGAAGACTCGGTGCAGCGGGTGAGGAGCCGGATAGAAATCCGATGCCGCCGGGAATTACCCCACCGTTTCCGGCACCGACAGCCACCGCTGCGGAGGCGACAAGTGCGGTCACGGCTGCGACCAACGTGCCAACCAACAGGGGACGTCTCGCGGCGGTCATTTCCTGATGTCCTGGGTGCCTTGAAGAGCGGCCCGTTGGGTCTGCCACTCCGATACGTCTATCTCGCCCCTGGCCATCCGGCGGTCGAGGATCTCCGCTGCGGAATCACCGATGGGGCGGGACGTCCGGCCGCTGCTGCCGGGAAGCAACCGCATGACCAGCCATACGATCAGCCCGAGCAGGAGGAGCCAGAAGAAGCCCATGCCAAGCCATCCGAGCGAACCCATTCCGTTTCCGTACGAACCCATCATAGTGAACTCCTTCTGTATCTGCCCGGCTGTTACGGGATACCTCCAGCGTTGCGCCCGGGTGTCGCGTTCTTGGTCAGGAAACATGAAGAAACGATGTAGAAACCTGGTGCAGTGCCTCAACCACTGACGGCGTGTCGCTGAGCGACACGCCGTCAACTTTCACTTCGCCGGACCCTGAATAGTCAAGCGGCCTGGGACGAAGCAGGTGTTTGCTACCGCTGCCTACCGCATCATCGGGGTGCCGGTGGTGCTGGTGGCGGTTGGCATCGTGGTTGGCGTCGGAGTGGTGCCGGTGGTGCTGGTGGCGGTCGGCATCATCGTGGTGCCGGTGGTGCTCGTCGCGCGGTATGAGCTGACAGGGAGAGCCGGATGAGGGTGTTCTCATCGGCGCGCGGGTCGCAGCGACGGCGCTCGACGCGGAGAGCCATTACTTCAGGCGATAGCCCATGCCGCGGATCGTCTCGATGCGGTCGGCGCCGATCTTGGCGCGCACGTATCGCACATACACCTCGACCACGTTCGAGCCCGGATCAAAATCGAGCCCCCACACACGGCTGAGCAGCTGCTCACGGCTGAGCACCTGGTCGGGGTGCCGAAGGAACTCTTCGGCAAGGGCGAACTCGCGTCCAGAGAGGTCGTGCCAGGTGCCGTCAACGCTGATCCGGCGCGTCTTGAGGTCAAGCTCCAGGCCGCGAACCTGCAGCGCCCCGGAGGGGCCGGGCTGGGCATCCTTCAACCGCAGTCGTATCCGTGCCAGCAGCTCGTCAAAACGGAAGGGCTTGGACATGTAGTCGTCCGCGCCCCCTTCCAGGCCATGCAAGGTGTCGGCGGCGGAGTCCCGGGCGGTCAGCATGATCACGGCGATGGGGTTTGCCTCACCGCGCAGGGTCTGCAGAATGTCGAAGCCGTCACGTCCGGGCAGCCCGACGTCCAGGATCATCAGGTCGAACTGGCCGGTCTGCGCCTGGGCGAGTGCCTCGTGGCCGTCGGCCGTCACGGTCACCGCGAAGCCGGCCGCCCGAAGACCCTTCTCGACGAACGAGGCAATCCGTGCCTCGTCCTCCGCAATGAGGATTCTGCTCACGTCATACCCCTGCTTCCTGCAATGGTTGCGCGCCGGCGACAAGCGGAATTCGGATCGTGAAGGTCGACCCCTCGCCCGGGGCGCCCGAGAGAAGCACGGTGCCGCCGTGGGCTTCGGCTATCGCCACGACGATGGACAGGCCCAGTCCGGACCCCTCTGTGGCCCTGCTGGACTCGAGACGGCTGAATCGCTCAAAGATCCGCTCGCGGGCCTCACGTGGAATACCGGGTCCGCCATCGCGCACCGACAGGTTCAGCCAGCTACCCGTTTCGGTCTCCGACACTTCGGATGTGATGACGATCGGCGCGCCGGGGGTCGAGTACTTGACCGCGTTATCGGCCAGCTGCAGCCAGGCCTGGGTCAGGTGGCCGGCATCGATCAGAGCCAGCCCGGTAGCGGACTCGACTCTCCAGGTACGGGCCGGGTCCAGCACGGAAGCCTTGGCGCCGACGGCTGCCGTGAACGATTCGATGTCGACCTCGGCCGGCTCGACAAAGTGCGGCGCTCTCGATGCGGCCA
>DASRUA010000240.1:0-2625 GCA_035655615.1 Dermatophilaceae bacterium | reverse complement strand
GGGGATCCTGGCCGGCTCCACGGACGCGAATCGAACCATCGGGTACCTGACCAAGTACCTGGCCAAGTCGATGTCCTCACCCATGGGCGACGGGCAGGAGCCTGGCAGCGCGGCGGCGGCTCATCATGACCGGCTGGCCGCCGAGGTCCGCTGGCTGCCGTGTGAAGTTCCCCCGTCTTGACGGACACCCGACACTGGTCATCAGGCCAGGAAGGGAGTGTCCCGAGTGGGGCGTCCATCGAAGTACAGCGAAGAGTTCCGGGCCGACGCGGTTGCGTTGGTCCTGACGACCGAGATCGGTATAGCCCAGGGCGCTCGTGATCTCGGGGTGAACCCTGAGACGCTGCGGAACTGGGTGAAGCAGGCCAAGATCGACCAGGGCCAGGGCCCGGTGGGGGCGTTGACCACTGCCGAGCGGCAGGAGTTCACCCGGCTGCGCCGGCGGGTTGTTGAGCTCGAGCAGGAACGGTCGATCTTGGTAAAAGCAGCGGTCTTCTTCGCGAAGGAAACAGCCAGGTGAGCCGCTTTCGGTTCATCGACGCGGAGAAGACGAACCACCCGGTGGCAATGATGTGCCGGCTGCTGAACGTCTCATCGTCGGGTTTCTACGACTGGCTGGGTCGTGGGCCATCGGCCCGGGAGGTGGCGAACATGGCCTTGACCGCGACGATCCGAGCGATCCATAAGGACTCCAATGACGTCTACGGTTCGCCGCGGGTGCACGCCGAACTCGTGGCTGTGCACGGTGTGGCCGTCTCACCCAAGCGCGTCGCGGCCCTCATGGCCGCCGCGGACCTGGTGGGAGTGCACCGGCGCAGGCGCCGCGGTTGTCCAAGCAGGACAAGAGGGCGCCGCCAGCGCCGGACCTGGTTGGCCGCAACTTCACCGCTGTGAGGCCGCGGATCAAGATGGTCGGCGACATCACCTGCCTTCCGACCCGCCAGGGCTGGCTGTACCTGGCCAGCGTGATAGATCTCTGCACCCGCAGGCTGGTCGGCTACGCGATGACTGATCACATGCGCGCCGAGCTGGTCTTCGGGGCGATCAAGATGGCCGCGACGCCCAGCCAGCTCGCTGGTGGGGCGATCTTCCACTCAGACAGTAAGTATGTGAGGTGCCAGGTGTTCCCGGGCTTCGTGACTCTCACGCCGATCGACTCTCGGGGCTACCGTGGTGTCGGAGGTGTTCTCGCAGCATCCTGACCCGCACTCCGATCGACCCGCCCCTTGGTGTCATTCCTTCGGACTTGTCGGTTGCTCGGGGACACCTTCGGCGAGGCCCACGGTCTCGCCGGTGCCATGTGACCCAAGAAGGGCCTGACGGTCTTCGTCTCTTTACTGTCTTGTCCAGGTGTCTGGTTCGGCCGCGGGGCGACAACCGTTGCCACGACCGAAGGAGCACCACATGAGCAACCTGACCACGACTACTTCACCGATCGTCGTCGGCGGGGTCGACACCCACAAGGAGCTGCACGTCGTCGCGGTCGTCGATGCCCACGACAGGGTGATCGGTACCGAGTCGTTCTCCACCACCCGAGCCGGCTACCGGGCGCTGGTGCGCTGGATGCGCACCTACGGTGATATCGCCCGGGTCGGGGTGGAGTGCACCGGCTCCTACGGCGCCGGCCTGATGCGCCACCTGGACACGGCCGGGATCGACGTCCTGGAGGTCACCGCCGGCGACAAGGCCGACCGGCGCAAGCGCGGCAAGGACGACACGATCGACGCCGAGCAGGCCGCCCACGCCGCCTACGCCCGGGTCCGGACCGTCACCCCGCGCGCGCACGACGGGATGGTCGAATCGTTGCGGGCGTTGAAGATTGCCCGCTCCAGCGCGATCAGCGCGCGCCGGGTCGCGCTCCAGCTGATCCACGCCACCATCATCTCCGCCCCCGAAGAACTGCGCGACCAGCTGCGGAACATGACCCGCATGCAGCTGATCCGCACCCTGGCCTCCTGGCGCCCTGACCTGAGCGGGTACCGCGACCCGGTCACCGCCACGAAGATCTCGCTGAGGTCCCTCGCACGGCGCTACCTGGAGCTGCACGACGAGATCGCCGACCTGCAGGTCCCCATGCACGCCCTGGTCGACGAACTCGCCCCGGACCTGCTGGCCCGCGTCGGGATCGGTTACGAGTCCGCCGCCCAGCTGCTCATCACTGCCGGCGACAACCCCGAACGCCTCGCCTCCGAGGCCTCCTTCGCGATGCTCTGCGGCGCGGCACCACTACCCGCCTCATCCGGGATGACCACCCGGCACCGACTCAACCGCGGCGGCGACCGAGCCGCCAACTCCGCCCTGCACATGATCGCCATCAGCCGCTGGCGCATCGACCCCACCACCCAGGCCTACGTCGCCAGGAAGAAGACCGAGCAGCACTCCAACCCGGAGATCCTGCGCTGCCTCAAGCGCTACATCGCCCGCGAGGTCTACTACCTCCTGCGCAACCAGCAACGAGCCATCCACCAGATTGCCCCAGCCGCTTGACAAACAGAAGGGCGTCCGTGGTGCACGCTGAGCGCGACCGTCCGGTACGGCGCCGTGGCGCTGTGCCCGTCCTGCAACGCGGGCCGCTCGACCCTCGGTAAGGGCCAAGCCCCGGTCCGGCTGTCAGCCGGTCCGGCG
>DASRUA010000239.1:0-7582 GCA_035655615.1 Dermatophilaceae bacterium | reverse complement strand
CGCCGTCCGGCTGACTCAGGGCGGCCTCGTCGAGCAGGTCGAGCTCGACCTTGCGCTGGTCGCGCCAGGTCCCGAGCGCCTCGAGGTAGTGCAACGCGTCCTGCGGTGAGATCGCGGCGCCGATTCGCCCCGGAGGGGTCGGGGTGACGGCTGTGGCGGTTGCTGCGATCACGGTTGCCGTCCGTAGACGGCCACCGGTGGTGCCGGTGCCGGACCGAGGGCGGCCTTCAGCCAGGAGTCGTAGGCCGCCTTCCACTGCCCGTCCGTGCGCATCTGTGCCAGCCCGCCGTTGACGAACCTGACGAACTCGGGATGGGTCTTGGAGACGCCTAGGCCATAGGGCTCCGCAGTGAAGGCCGGAGCCTTGACCACGTACGCGTAGGGGTCCTGGGCGGCCAGCCCGGCAAGGATGGTGTCGTCGCCGGTGATCGCGTCGACCTTGCCCTGCTGGAACAGCACGAGGCAGCCGGTATGGGTGTCAGAGCCAACCGGGATGAGACCGGGGAAGGTGCGGAGCTTGTCCATGCTGGTGGACCCGTTGGGGGCACACACCCGCTTGCCCTTGAGGTCGGCCATGCTGTTGACCGGTGAGCCCTTCGCGACGAGGACCTTCTGGCCGGCGCGGTAGTACTCCGTCGAGAAGTCGATCTGCTGCCACCTGGCGCAGTTGATGGTCATCGCGCGGGCGACGATGTCGACACTGCCGTCCTCCAGCGCCGGGATGCGCTGTGCCGTCGTGATGACCCGGTACTCGATCCTGTTGGGGTCGCCGAAGATGGCCTTGGAGACGGCCTTGAGCATGTCGATGTCGAAACCCTCGATCTGCCCGTTGAGCGGGTTCCGAGCACCCAGCAGCAACGTGTCGGCGGAGACCCCGGCGATCAGCCGGCCGCGATCCTGGATCGTCTTCATGTAGCTTCCTGCGGGCATCGGGGAGCCCGGAGCCGGGTTCGGCCCTGTGGGGGCGAAGGACGCAAGAGGGTTCCCGCAGTTGACGGGTGGGGCGGAGGTGGCACCTGAGGTTGGCGTGCTCGATGGCCTGGCTGCAGGCACCGGGGTCGTCGAATAGACCCCGCTGCCCGAACAGCCGGCCGTCACGAGAATGGCGAAACCGGCAACGATGGACCCGAGCACCGCTTTGTAGGTGTGTGCCCTGGCGGCCTGTGCCCCGTGGGTACGTGCCTCAGAGGTACGTGCCTTGTGGGTACGTGCCTTGCAGGTATCCGTCTTGCAGGTAGCAGCGTGCCGGCTCATCGGTACTCCTCCAACCGGAGCGAGACGCCCCACCAGGCTGACACGGCGGCTGCGATCCCCACCAGCAGCCCGAGCCAGGATATGAAGGGAAGCCAGGTGCGCGGCGCGTCCAGGCTGTCAGCTGCTGCGCTGCTGTTTGAGGTCAGGGCCGCCCCAGAAGCGACGTCGAACGCATTGAACGTTGCGTTGGCCGAGGTGGGATCGCTGCCGATCGCCTGTTTGACCGCCAAGTCCCACTGCCCCCCGTCGTCCTTCGTGCGGATCTGCGCATGGGCGTTGACGTACCCCTTCCACTTCTCACCCATGCTCGCGGCGTCGTTGCTCAGCTTCGTCGCAGCGGCGCTCTGTTCGGTCACGACCTTCGACGAGCTGACCCAGGCCTTCTCGAACGCGGACCCGGAACCGCGGGCGATCAGGGTCAGGCTCTCGTTCGACTTGGCGTCGAACGCGGCGATGCGCGCCTTTGCCGTGGCGAGCGTGGCGGCATACGAGCCATCGCGCACTGTGCTCACCGTCGAACCGATGGAGGCGAGCACGATGACACCGACCACCAGGGTGACCAGGATCGCCACGGTGGCCCCTGCCATTGGAACGTTGAGGTAGCGGTGGGTACGCCGCGACAGCCAGATCATGCCGCCGATCAGAACCAGCAGGGCGAGCACCCCGCTGGCAATCAGGACGGCCGACGCCCCCCTGGCTGCGTCGAACTCGGCGCGCACCCGGGCGTCGTTGGCCTGGACCAGGGCATCCAGGATGGGCAGGGCGCTGCTGCGCAGCCCGGAGCTGGCCACCCGGAGGTACTGCGCACCCACCGGGAGTGCCTGGCGGTTGGTGGCCCGCGCCTGCTCGATCAAGCCGGCGTAGGTGAGCACGGAGTCGTTCAGGGCGCCCAGCGCCGGTCCGTCGGCCGGCTGGGCTTTGGCCGCCTCGGCGATCAGGCGCGAGGCCTGCTGCATCGATGAGGTGTAGCTGGTGCGCTGGTCCGCGGGCTCGAGCCCCCCGACCAGGAATGCGTTGGTGGCGTCGGCATCGGCGCGGACCAGATTCGTGTGGATCGCCTGGATCCGGACCAGCTGGGCGGCGTTCGCCCCGGCGCGGCTGAGCGCCGCCTCGGCGGACCCAAAGGCGGAGTAGGCGCCGAGGCCAAAGATCAGGGACACTGCGACGGCCAGCAGGGCCAGGATCCGTAGCCGCCCCGGGGTCCCGGACAGAGAGCGGCGGAGGGAGGCCCTGGCGTCGACGACTCGCCCTGCGACGGTCGGCGCGCCGGTTGTCTGGCTCCCTGCTGTCTGGCTCCCGGCTGCCGGGTTGACCCCGGTGGCCTGGCTCGCGCTGGTTGTCTGGCTCACGCCGGGTCTCCCTGCTCGTCCTGCCCGAGGTCCTCGTGCCCGTTCTGCCCGAGGTTCTCGTGCGGGTGCTGGTCTGGGTGCTGGTCAAGGTCCTGGTCAGGGTCCTGGTCAGGGTCAGGGTCCTGGTCAGGGTCCTGGTCGAGGTCCTGCGGCAGCAGCTGACGAAGTTGATCGTTCGTGGGCGCCTCGACGTCACGCAGCCTCCATGCGTGGGCGCCGATCGCAGCCTCGAGCGTGTTGCGGGAGAAGCGACCGTTGCCGAAGGTGCTGCCGCGGGCCGTCACCGCCAACAGCTCCCGGAAGTGCGCCAGCGCCTCCGGGGTCAGCTCGTAGTCGGAGCCAGCGGCCAGCAGCTTCAAGATCTCGATCAGCTCGTCGTCGGTGTAGTCGTCGAACTCGATGGTTGTCCGAAAACGGCTCGCCAGACCGGGGTTCGCTGCCACGAACGTCTCCATCGGCGCGGGGTACCCGGCGACGATGACCACGAGATCGTTGCGCCGGTCCTCCATCTCCTTGACCAGGGTGTCGACCGCTTCGGTGCCGTACTGGTCGCCGGTCAGGCTGTAGGCCTCATCGATGAACAGCACGCCCCCGGCGGCCTTGGCGACCACTTCTGCGGTCTTGACCGCGGTCTGGCCGAGGTATCCGGCCACCAGCTCGGAGCGGTCGACCTCTATCAGCTGGCCCTTCGACAGAAGCTCGAGCGCGGCGTAGATCCCGCCGACCAGGCGCGCCACCGTCGTCTTGCCGGTCCCGGGGTTGCCGGTGAACACGAGGTGCCGGGTGATCGTGGGGCTCTTCAACCCCGCGTCCGTGCGCAGCCGCTCGACCCGCAGGATCTCGACCTGACGGTGGATCTCACGCTTGACGCGCTCCAGACCGATCAGGGCGTCGAGCTCGGCCAGCAGCTCCTTCACGCTCTTGCGCTTCACGGGCTCTGCAGGTGCCGGCGCGGCCACCTTCTCACCCGCAGCCCTCGTGAGCTCACCGTCTGGCGTCGGCCCTGCATCCGAGGTGGTAGTCGGGAATGTAGGGGGGTTGGGTGAGCTCTCAGCAGCAGGTGAAGGAGCGGTGGGTGAGGCGTTGAAGGGTGTTGCCGTTCGTGCCCCGGCTGCCGTCAGCTGAGCGGCCGCGGCCACGGAGGCATTGCCGATGACTCTCATCGTCGGCTCGCCGAGACTGCATGCCGCCGAGATCACCCCAGCCAGCGCCTCGGCATACGGCACGCTGAGGGAGGATCCTTGCGACACCAGGGCGCCCAGGGTCGTGGTGGGGGCCGCCCGCCAGCGTCGACCGCGTGTTGCGGCATCGAAGAAGTCCTGGGTGGTCCCGCCGCCGACGGCCTTGGACCAGTCAGCTGCAGCCCGGGGAGCCGACTCGGCCACGGCCGCGGCCAGGGCGGAACCCTCTCCTCGAGCGGTGTCAGGCTGCACGCCGGCGGACTCGGCCACTCCAACGAGCGTCTCCAGCGCCTGGTCCAGCGTCAGGGTGTGCGTGGTGGTCACGGCGCACCCGTCCCGGTCGGCGGCTGCAGCCGGCCCGGACTGTCCGGCGCGGTCGCCGGGTCGGGGGCGATCGTGACGTTCGGCCCCAGCGACAGAGCACCACCGGTCGAGGCGTTGCCGAACTTCTCCGCCAGGAACCGGCCGTGTGCGACCAGAGCGTCCGCATCGGCGCGGCATACGGCGTCGAAGACCTTGTCCATCGTGGCGGCCAGCAGGTCCAGCTGGTCGATCAGGATCATCAGCGACGTCTTGCCCCGGTCGACCGGGCGGCTGTCGGCAAACTGACGAGGCAGGCGCAGGTAGCCACCGATCGCCTCGGGCAGGTAGTCGGTGGCGGTGGCCATGACGTTGTAGGCCTGAAGGCTGCCCGCGCCCAGGTTCGACAACCGCGGGATGGTGTCCCGCACGGTTCGCGAGACCCTGGAGACCCTGGAGGCAACCGGGGCCGGGACCGCACCACGAGCGACCATCGCCTCGACACCGTCAAGGGCTGCGAGCAGGTCGTCGCTGGTGGGAACCCTTGGCAGCTCAGGGCGCTCGGGCTCGCGGCGGCGACCCGTCATCCGGGCGAAGAGGTCACTCAGCTCCATGGTGTCTATTTTCACCCACCTCTGTCAGCGACCGTCGCTGACCGTCAGCGGCCAGCGCGGTCGGTGCCAGAAGCGCTTCCCAGATCAAGCGAGCCGCGGGTGACCTGCGGGTTCTGCCGCTGGACCCGGTCGAGGTATTCACGGGACTTGCCGACCTCGGTCTCCAGGGTGCCGATCGTGGCTGCCATGTTGTCCAGCGCCTCGACCTTGAACGAGTCGATCGCGTCCATCGTGGCGTAGATGTTCTGGAACGCGGCCTGCAGCTCTGGCAGACCGATCGTGGCCGATGCGGCCTGCTGCTGGATGGCCACCGAGTTGTCCCGCAGCATCTCCGAAGTGCGCTCGATCATGGTGGACGTCGTCGTATTCAACGCGCTGATCTGGTCGAGCACGAGCTTCTGGTTGCCGAGCGCCTGGGCCACCATGACGGCAGTGCGCAACGCTGAGATCGTCGTGGTGGACGCACGGTCGACGCCCTTCATCAGCTCGATGTTGTTCTTGATGACGATGTCGATGGCCAGGTAGTTCTGGATCGAAACGGCCAGCTGGGTCAGCAGGTCCTGGTGTTTCTGGCGGACGTAGAACAGCACGTCATCCCGCAGCGCCTTGGCCTTCTCGGGATTGATGGGCTCCATGTCGGCGATCCCCGCGGCCAGGCGCGAGTCGAGGCGTTCGGCGACGTAGACGTACTGGTTGAGCCGGCCCATCGCCTCCCACAGCTGCTGCTTCTCGAGGTTGAGCGCGCCGTTGTCCTTGCCCAGCTCGTCCTGGCCATCGCGTAGCGCGTGCAGGATCGCGTCGATGTGGCTCTCGGCGCTCTGGTACTTGTGGAAGTAGTCGGTCAGCTTGTCGCCGAACGGAATCATGCCCAGGAACTTCTTGGTTCCGGTGGCTTCCTTGGGATCCAGATCCTCAACCGTGCGGCGTAGCTCGAGCAGGGTTGAACCGACCTTGGAGCCCTCGGAGAGGCCCCCCTCCTGCAGCGCCCTGACGGGTGACTTCAGCAGGCGGTTGGAGCTCTCGGCCGCCTTGCGGATGTCCTCGCCGCCCATCGAGCGGACGTCCGTCGCCTTTGCGGCGAACTCGGGTGAGCGAGGCTCGGCAGCCATCAACGACCCGATGTAGCCCTCAACCTTGGCGTCCAGGCCCGGCAACGCCGAAGCCTCCACGGCCGGAGCAAGTCTGGGTGCTGCGGTCGTGGTGATCGCCTGGGGCGGTGGTGGCGCAGTCAGCGTCAGCACGGACTCGGCCGCCGCCGGTTTTTGGAGAGGCTGGCTGGCTGGCTGACTCGAAGTGCCCGGCTCTGTCATCGCTGACCCCTAATCTGTGCGAACCCCGCGTCCCATGCGGCGGTGCAGGCACAAGTGCCCGCTCCCCTGTTGACGTTTGGCCAATGTACGCGGTTCCCGGCCGACGCGGGGAGGCACTCACGTGGAACCATGTATGCCCATGCGAATGTTTATAGCGCTTCCGCTGCCCGAAGCGGTCAAGGAGCACCTGGCCGAGTTCCTCGAGCCTCGCCAGGAGGCCGGCCGCCAGGAGCATGGCCTGCGTTGGGCCCTGCCCGAGCAATGGCACCTCACCCTCGCTTTCTTTCCGGAGGTTGCTGACCGGCATACGGATGAGCTGCTCGAGCGCTGCGAGCGCGCCGCGTCGCGACGCAAGCCGCTGGACTTGCGGCTGGCCGGAGCGGGCGCCTTCCCACACCCCGGAAACGCGAAAGTCCTGTGGGCGGGTGTCGAGCATGATGGGGAAGAGCTGATGCGACTTGCCGGCGGGGTCCGGGCTGCCGGGGCGAAGTCCGGCATCGAAGTGGGCGGGGGGCGGTATCACCCGCACCTGACCCTGGCCCGTTTGTCGGCACCCGCCGACGTCACCCGCTGGTTGCGCGTTCTGGACCCATACGCCGGTCCGTCGTGGCAAGCGCGCGAGGTCCAGCTGATCGCCTCGTACCTCGGGCAGGGTCGCAACGGCACGGCTCGTCATGAAGTTCGCGAGATCTTCACCCTGGGCCCGCCTAGCATTGGTTAGACCATGCGCGTATTCAAGGCAGCGCCCGACAGGACGCCTCATGACGGCCCGTCTCCGGACGAGACGCCCCCGGACGAGACGCCTCAGGCAACCTTCCGCCGCATCGCGGGGACTTGGGAGTGGCGGCTGTGGCTCACCCGAGGTATCGAGCTGCTGGTTCTGGTATTCGCGGTCACTCTCGGCGGGGTCAGCGCGACCAGCCTCTTCCCGACCACGGTGGAGACCAACCACTACCGAGCCGAGGTGCGACTTTCGGCGCTCCCGACCTTCACCTCGACAATCCACAGTCCGACGTCCTTCGGTGATCTCGACCTCAAGTTCACCAGCCATTACCTGGCGCCCGGAATCGATGCGACCGTTCAGGTCCGCGAGTCGATAACCTCGCTGTTCGACGACCGACGCATGTCGATCGAGTCCCTCCAGCCCTCGGGCAAGGAGATCAGCGACGCGCTCGGCGCGGGGGTCACCCAGCTCGGGCTGAAGTTCTCCGGCGGCGTTCTTGTCGTGGGGGTGGGGGCGATCACCCTGATTGCCTATGCACGCCGTCGTCGCCCCACCGCGCGGCAGGCTGCGTCCGTGGGCATTGCGGCTCTGCTGGCGATCGGCGGCACGGGCATCGGGATTCTGGGCACCTACCAGCCTGACCAGCTCACGAGCTTCACGACGACCGGCTTGCTCGGCACGGTTCGAAGCAACGCGGGGCTGCTGGCCGGAGTGGAGTCGCGCGCGAGGGAGGCCACGCCGTACGTGACGAACCTGCTGGCGCTCTCTGCCGCGCTACAGGCGAAGTTCGTCCCGGCGGACATCAGCAAGCCGGCCGCCGCCCGGTTCCTGCTGGTCTCGGACATCCATG
>DASRUA010000238.1:0-7105 GCA_035655615.1 Dermatophilaceae bacterium | reverse complement strand
GGCTCGAGGGCGAGCCGTCCACACCGACCACGATCACCGGAACGCTGGTCATGGCGAGTCCGTCCGGTCGTCCGGGTCAGTTGGTGGTTCGACCCGCGTCGGGCTAAGGCGGTGCCACACAAGGAAGAATCCACCCAGCAGCAGCATCCCGATGCCGAGTATCAGATTGATGTTGATCCCGCTGGCTTTGTGCAGGTCGGCATCGGAGGTGAACAGTCCCGCCACGGTGAGCATGACCCCGTACACCGTGAAGAGCCCGCCGATGAGCAGCCGGATGTCGAAAAGCTTGGATGCGGCGGACTGTGGGGTGTCTGCTCCGGCGGATGTGGCATCTGAGGCTGGGTCAACCATGGCTGGGCTCCCTTAGATGAAGATGACGGACAACACGAGAACGATTCCCAGCGATGTGCCACCCAGAAGTTTGGGTGAGGCCCACCAGGGCGGCTTGGGAACCGTGCTGGGATCGGGCGCGTTCGGGTCGGGCACGCCCCACACCAGACCTGCCAGCTCGGCCTCCGGCTTTGATCTGGTGACCATCGTCACCACGACGGTGACCACCACGTCGGCCACAAACGCCGTGAGCGCCCCGTAGAAGTTGAGCATCTGGTCGTTGGTCAGACCGCCCCGGGCGAAATAGGCGATGTGATACCCGCCGAAGTGCATTGCGGCCGCGCCGACGCTGCCCGCGACCAACCCCCAGAACCCGGCCCACGGCGTGGCTCGCTTCCAGAACATGGCCACGATGAACGTGGCGAACAGCGGGGCGTTGAAGTAGGAGAACAGCAACTGGATGTAGTTCATGATGTTGCCGTAGCCCGAGGCGATGAACGCCGTGCCGATACCGATCAGGATGCCGACGACAGTGACGATGCGGCCGACCTTGAGGTAGTAGCCGTCACGACGGCCCTTGACCAGGTAGGTCTGCCAGATGTCATAGGTGAAGACCGTGTTGAACGAGCTGATGTTGGCGGCCATCCCGGCCATGAACGCGGCGAGCAGGCCAGCCAGCGCGATGCCCAGAGTGCCGTTGGGCAGGAACTTGTTCATCAGCGCCGGTATCGCGTCGTTGTAGGTGAGGCCGGTCGGGTTGCCCGCTTTGTCCACCTGGCCGAGTTTGGGGACCAGGACCAGTGCGATCAGGCCCGGGATGATGGTGAGCGCAGGGATGAAGATCTTGGGATACGACCCGATCAGTGGGGTGCGCTGGGCGGAGTTGAGGTCTTTGGCGGACAGGGCTCGCTGCACCTCGGCGAAGTTGGTGGTCCAGTAGCCGAAAGACAGCACGAACCCCAACCCCATGACGATTCCGATCCAGTCACCCAACGGGTTGCTCCAGTTGCCGACCGCGGTGCCCGACCAGGTGGAGAAAGAGTCTGGGCCCAGCGCGGTGTGGGTGACCTTCTCCTTCAGGCCTGCGTAACCACCGACGCTGTGCAGCCCGATCACCACCAAGGGGACCAGCCCCGCGACGATGACGAAGAACTGCAGCACCTCGTTGTAGATCGCGCCCGACAACCCACCGAGGGTGATGTACACGAGGACGAAGCCCGCCGAGATCATGATCGACGCCCAGATCGGCCAGCCGATCAGGGCGTTGATGACCAGCGCCAAGGCGAAAAGGTTCACACCGGCGGTCAGCACCGCTGCGGCGGCGAAGCTGACCGCGTTGAACAGGTGGGTCGCCGGGTTGAACCGCCGGAGCAGGAACTCCGGAACTGTGCGGACCCGCGAGCCGTAGTAGAACGGCATCATCACCAGTCCGAGGAACACCATGGCCGGCACAGCGCCGATCCAGTAGAAGTGCAACGTGGACATGCCGTACTGGGCGCCGTTGGCCGCCATGCCGAGGATTTCGATGGCGCCGAGGTTGGCGGAGATGAAGGCGATCCCGGTGACCCACGCGGGCAACGACCTGCCAGCGAGCAGGAAGTCCTCACTGGTCGCGATCGCGCGCCTGGCCATCACCCCGATCGCGACAACCAAGGTGAAATAAATAGCCAGGATTGTCCAGTCAAAGAAGTTCACATCGAGTTTAAGCACTGCGCGCAACCCCCCGTCGGCGAGGCTCGCGGTGCACACAGTCAACCGTTCGCCCCGGACTGATGGCCAGAAAAGCTCAACGACTAACGAGTCTGACACGACCGAGCCCGTGAGCGCTATGGGTGAAGATGATTCGTACGATCGAACTGAACTGGCGGCGCGACCACCGTGCAGCCGGGTCGGTGCGGACGAATCGACCAGTCTCGGCAGCATCCACCCGGCTTTGGATATCATTCGCTTAGGTGCAGGATCGGATCGAGGCCAGGCTGACAGACATATGGCCACGAGCTGTCGGCACGACGACAGGAGGAAAGCATCCGGACCGTGAAGAACTCATGACCGAGCGCCCCGCGACTCCCCCGAGGGTTCGCCGCACGACCACGACCCTGGCCGACGGCCGCGAGCTCATCTATTTCGACGACTCCGAGCCCTATCTCAGTGGCGCACAGACCCGCACGGTGGTTGACGAACGCCCGCTGCATGATCGTCCGACGGCTGGGACGATGCGTCTGGATGCGCTGACCGGGAACTGGGTCTCCATCGCTGACCACCGCCAGAACCGCACCTTCCTGCCCCCGGCCGACGAGTGCCCGCTGTGCCCGAGCGGCGGTGGCACGATGCCGTCGGAGATCCCTGCCCACGAGTACGACGTGGTCGTCTTCGAGAACCGCTTCCCTTCCTTCGCCTCCGGCGCAGACGCTGATGGAACCACTGTTGCCGGGTCCTCTGATCCTGTCGGGCCGTCCGGGAACCCCCTGCTGGCCCATGCTCCTGCGCTGGGCCGCTGCGAGGTTGTCTGCTTCACCAGCGACCACGGCGCCAGCTTCTCGTCCCTGTCGCCGGCCCGGGCCCGCACGGTCGTGGACGTCTGGGCCGACCGCACCCGCGAGCTGTCCGCGCTCGACGCCGTCGAGCACGTGTTCCCCTTCGAGAACCGTGGCGAGGAGATCGGCGTCACCCTGCACCACCCGCATGGACAGATCTATGCCTACCCCTTCGTGCCCGCCCGTACCGCGTCTTTGCTGCGGGCGGCCACCGAGCACCATCAGGCCACCGGCCGCTTGCTGGGTGCGGATCTGCTTGCCGCCGAGCTGGAGGCCGCCTCGCGGGTGGTCATCAGGGGCGCTGCCTGGACGGCTTACGTCCCGTATGCCGCGAGCTGGCCGGTCGAGGTGCACCTCGTCCCCAACCGTGATGTCCCTGATCTGGTCGCTCTGGACAACGATGAACGTGACGAGCTTGCCGAGGTGTATCTCGATCTGCTGCGCCGCCTGGACCGCTACTACGAAGCCCCGGACGGCGCCCCGATCGTCTTGCCCTACATCGCTGGTTGGCACCAGGCGCCGGTTAGGCGCGGGCGTGACGTCTCCCGCCTGCACCTGCAGGTCATGTCAGTGCTGCGCGCGCCGGGCCGGCTGAAGTACCTCGCGGGTTCCGAGTCCGGCGTCGGCGCCTGGATCAACGACGTCTCACCCGAGTCCGTGGCATCCCGGCTGCGGGAGGTGGGCTGAGTTGCCCGCATCCTCCGAAATCACCGTCGGGCAGTCCTTTTTGGAGGCGTTCGGATCAGAGCCGTCCGGCGTCTGGTCCGCGCCGGGACGGGTCAACCTCATCGGCGAACACACCGATTACAACGCCGGCCTGTGCCTGCCGATAGCACTCCCACACCGAACGTATGCCGCGGTGCGGCTGCGCGCGGACCACCGCCTGAGGTTGCGCTCAATGCAGTCCAGCCAGCAGTACGAGCTCGACCTCGATGACGTCAGGGCCGGCAACCCTCCGGGTTGGGGCGGCTACGCCGCTGGGGTTCTCTGGGCCCTGCAGGAAGCCGGTCACCAGGTCCGGGGCATCGACTTGATGTTGGACGGCCACGTGCCACTGGGCGCCGGGCTCTCCAGCTCCGCAGCGCTCGAGTGTTCTGTCGCCGCAGCCGTTTCCGACCTCCTTGACCTGGGACTGCTGCGCGATGACCATGCCCGCGCAACGCTCGCAGCGATCTGTGTCAATGCCGAGAACACCATCGCCCAGGCCCCGACCGGCGGCATGGACCAGTCCGCCGCGCTGCGCTGCCAGATCGGCCATGCGCTGTTGCTCGACTGCCGTGACGGCTCGATCGCCCAGGTGCCCTTCGATCTGTCCGCCCACGGTCTGTCGCTACTCATCATGGACACGCGCGTCGAGCACGCACTGGACGACGGGCAGTACGCGCAGCGGCGCGCCAGCTGCGAGGAAGCGGCAAGGCAGCTGGGTCTGACCTCACTGCGCGAGGTGCCTTCCAACGCCCTCGACGAGACACTCGATCAGCTTTCGGACCATCGAATTCGGGCGCGAGCCAGACACGTCGTGACCGAGATCGAACGCGTCCGCCAGACCGTCGCCCTGTTGCTCGAAGGGCGCCTGCCCGAGGTGGGCTCACTGTTCAACGCCTCACATGCCTCCATGCGCGACGACTTCGAGATCTCCTGCGCCGAGCTCGACGTCGCGGTCGAGGCGGCAACCACCCACGGCGCCCTGGGCGCCCGGATGACCGGAGGCGGATTCGGTGGGTCAGCCATCGCGCTGCTGCCCACCGAAAGAACTGCTGAGGTGACCTCGGCCGTCACACATGCCTTCGCCGACAACGGGTTCAGTGCACCCAACTGCTTCGCCGTCACCGCAGGAGGACCCGCCCGGCGCGAGTCCTGACAACCCGCTGGGTGAACAGGGCACGTCCTGGCCGACGACAACGACCAGCCCATTGTCACTCCACCGGTGCAATCACGTTGCCGCACGCCCCAGACGTCCAACCCTGCCGCGATTGGTTCGTGCTGATGTGACAGCGCTACGGGAGGTTCCGCGCCCAGACCCCACCCCCACGACCGCTGCTCAATCGCAATGGTGCAAAAGTCCACCACCATTGCATACCCCCACCCTCGACATCGGCACAGGTCAGCGTGCGGATGAGTCCGGCCGCCACGGTGGCGTGGACCCGAGCTTCCCACCGTATTCCCCGCGGACGTCAGCCTTGCCTTTCCGTTTCGCGCGTCTGCACTGCTCACAGGCATGGGCCGAAGACCGTGGTGACCGCATCTTTCACCCCACTTTGGATACCCCAGCCGGGTACATGAAGGGGCCCCCGCCCTGCGTTTCCGCAGGTCATCCCTGAAGGAGCGGGGCCGTGTCAAGGCCTTGGTGACCTCAGATTTGGGCTGTCTTCGACCGCGGCGCACACGTCGAAATAGGCGTCGGGGTCAAGGCTCGGGCGGAGCCCGACCGCGTAGCGGCCGGAGGGCCTTGAGGCTGGCGCCTGGTCGACGAACAATGTGGGCGGCGGAGACAGTTCAGTTGGGCGGTTCCTCAGAAGTCAGAAGTGTTTGATGGTGCTCTCGTCAGGGCCGAGGTTCCGGCTGGGGGGCAGGCCCGGTGGGCTGCCGGTCATCCCTACGCCGCGGCAGGAGCGGCATGATGGGGTTCGCGGTGCGTACTGGCCGGCGGGGTCAATCAGACGGGCGACCACGCCAGGTGTTGGGGGTCATGACCTGCACGACCCGCGCCGACCAGGGGAAAGCCGAAGGCGGTGTTCATGCCACCCTCGGCAGGTGTTCCAGGGCGCGCACGTGGCCGTCGCGCAGCGCGTAGAAGACAAGCTCCAGCTGGCGCCGGGCGGCAGCCACCGAGCCGATGTTGCGGCCACGGCGGTCGGCGACCCGCTCGCGCAACACCCCGACCTCGCTGGTTTTGGAGACGGTCTTGACCGACTCGATCGCCGCCCAGCGGACCAGACGTGAGCCCTGCTTGGTGATCCGCCCGCGACGAACGTGGGTGTCCGACTCATGATGCTTGGGGGTCAGACCCGCCCAGCAGGTCAGCTTCGACGCCGACGCGAACCGGCTCACGTCGCCGATCTCGGCGACTAGGACCGCACCCAGGGTCGGTCCAATCCCGGGGATGTTCTGCACCGCGGTGTACCCCGGCTCCTGGGCCATTCGCCCGCGGATGATGCCGGCGAACAGGGTGATCTCAAAGTCCAGGTCGTCCATCACCCGGCGAAGTGAAGCGATCCTGGCCGCGTACGGGGCCGGCAGTTCCAGCCCGTCCAACAGTTCGGTACCGGCCAGCCCGAACAGGTCGCTCATCAGCACCTGGACCCCGCATTTGGCCAGCACGGCGTGCACCTCGGCTTTGCAGTGTGAACGTAACCCGACCAGCTTGGCTCTGTGCCGCACCAGCTCACGCAGCTCCCTGGTGGGCGGGGGCGCGATCCACGCCTCGGGCAGGCGTCCCATCCGCAGCAGGTCCGCCAAGTCCTGGGCGTCTCGAACATCGTTCTTGACCCGGCGGTATTCAAAGGCCTTGACGCCCAACGGGTGGGCCAGGTGCACGCTGGCGCCACAGGCCTGCAACGCGTCTACAGCCCAGTACCAGCCGTAGGTGGCCTCCAGCACCACCTCGGGGCATTGGCCGGCTCGGGCCATCACCGACGCCAACCGCTGCACGTCATTGACGATCCGCACCGCCTCGAGAACCTCACCACTCGCGGTGGTCCGGACGATCACCGTCCGACGACGGTGCAGATCGATTCCCACGAACTGTTTTCCTGCATACGCTTCCATTAGGGGCCTCCTCGCCCTCTCGCACGGCACATGGATACTCCCAATCATCACGCTGGGAGGCGCCACTGGGAGCGGGAGGAGGCCCCGCTCCTTCATCGCATCAGCGACTGTTTGCCATCAAATGCCAACTGGTACCGCTGAGCGTGGCCACCAAGGAGACCAAGAAGGCAGCATGAGTCTCTCCGGTCTCTGACCTGCACAGGCGCAGTCAGAGCACCCCGTCAGTCCGCACCTGGTCCGCAGAAGCGCCGAAGATGGCGTCGATGATGGACCGGGTGCGGTCGTCGTCTCGCAGCCTAGGATCCGGTCCTGCCCGACTTGTCCGGATTTGGTATAGCCAGTGTCCCCACCTAGGGTCGCCCAATGACAGACATTGAGCAGAATTGGCCAACGCATGCCGACAAGCAACATCTATGACTCACCTACGCAGGCTCGTGATGGTGATGTCCTTCGCCCTGGCTTCAATGTTCGTT
>DASRUA010000237.1:0-14105 GCA_035655615.1 Dermatophilaceae bacterium | reverse complement strand
TTCTCAATCTGGTGAAACGCGGGGTCGGAGTTCCCCGTCGGGAAGAACAGTTCTGGGTTCTCTTTCAGGCAGGCAGCGCGGTTGCGCCAAGTCATGAAATGGTGCTCCTTGAATCGAGGTCTGGGGTCAGCATCGTATGAGCCCGGATCCACCGATGCAATAGGTCACGACAGCGGGTCGGAAGACGCGAATGTCCTTCTGACCTGGGAGAATACGGCTTAGCGAAGGTCGTTTTCAACCAGACAGAAGGACATCCACGCGATGCGAGTTTCTCACAGTTTCCCGGCCATCTCCGCGACCTTCGATGACCCGAATTTGGTGTCGTGTGCGGGTTTGGCTCCGACGATGGCGTTGGCGCAGCGAGCGGGCCTGACCGACCTCGTGTCCTCCATACTGACCTTGAAGGCCGTCGGTGGTGTGAACGCGCACTTGAAGGTCCCCGCGCTGGTCGCAGGCATGGTCGCGGGGGCGGATTCGATCGATGACATGGACCTGCTGCGCCACGGTGGGATGGGCCGGCTCTTCACCGGGATCCGAGCCCCATCCACGTTGGGCACGTTCCTGAGGAGCTTCACGTTTGGGCACGTCCGCCAGCTCGACGCAGTCGCCTCCAGGTTCTTGATCGCGTTGGCCAAGAATGCCCCGATCCTGCCCGGCGTCGGCCAGGGCTGCTACGTCGACATCGACGACACGATCAAAGCCACCCACGGGCACCAGAAGCAGGGCGCCGGGCACGGGTACAACGGCGTCAAGGGCTTGAACGCGTTGGTCGCGATCGTCTCCACGCCGATCTCGGTGCCGGTGATTGCCGCGACCAGGTTGCGTCGGGGACCCGCGAACTCCGCCCGGGGCGTGGCCCGGATCGTCGCCGACGCCCTGGTCACCGCCAAGGCGTGCGGGGCGGGCGATTTGGTCACCGTGCGCGCCGACTCCGCGTACTACGGGCACGATGTGGTCGCTGCGGCTCGCCGTGGTGGGGCCAGGTTCTCGATCACCGTCCGGATGAACCGCACTGTCGTTAAAGCGATCTCGGAGATCGAGGAGTCGGCATGGGTCCCGATCCACTACCCGAACGCGATCTGGGACGAAGACGAACAACGCCTGGTCTCCGACGCCGAAGTAGCCGAGGTCCCCTTCACCGCGTTCACGTCCCGACCCAAAGGCGACCACATCAGCGCCCGGCTGATCGTGCGCCGCGTCCGCCGGCTCAACCCCAAAACCGTCGCGGACGGGCAGGGTGAGCTGTTTGCGGCCTACCGCCACCACGGGGTGTTCACCGACTCCCCACTGACGATGCTGGAAGCCGAGAAGACCCACCGCGCCCACGCGATCGTCGAGCAGGTCATCGCCGATCTGAAGGGCAGCGCCCTCGCACACGTCCCTTCAGGGTCTTTTGCAGCCAACGGGGCCTGGCTCGTCATGGCCGCAATCGCGTTCAACCTCACCCGCGCCGCCGGGACCATCGCGTCGGTCTTCCACGCCAAAGCCACCACCGCGACCATCCGACGGCAGCTGATCACGGTCCCCGGCCGCCTCGCCAGATCGGCGCGGCGACTGGTCATCCACCTACCCAAGGACTGGCCCTGGCAGGACAGCTGGGAAGGACTCTTCAACGCGGTCTGCGGCCCACCAACCCCCGCAACGACCTGACCACCCAGCCCCAACAGGGCCCAACCAAGGACCCCAGTGGAAGAACCGGACAGACCGGCGGCCTCTCCACGCCTACTCGCCTACAGCGGCTCAGAACTCTTCACCACCCACCGTGAATACTTCCGTGGTGGATCCAGGCTCAGGCTGAGTCGCCTCAGCTACATGAATGCGAGCGGCCTCTTCCTCTGCTTCAAGCTGAAGCCTTGCTCGTGTCGAGTCGTCGCGCGACGACATGAGTCGACTGATAGTGGCCGTGCGCAAACCAGAGCTTCTTCCCTTCGACATGCTCGCAAGAGTTCGAGCGCTAAGGGAGTGGGGCTCTGGCACGTTTATTAAACCCCCATACTTTTTGGATACAGACTTCTTACGCGCGTTTCGCGCCGCCTCCTCGAGCTCGTCCACCAAGCCCGTGTAAACCCACTCCCAGACCTGGTCGTTTTGCGGATGGAGTCGATTCTCCCTCCTGAACCTGTCCCAATCTACGTGCCATTCGTCGTGGGGAACGAGGTCTGCCAGACTCGTGACCGCTTTGGATATTTCCGTCGATAGGGACTCCAAATATTTCTCTAGTGCTCCGCGGGGCACACCGCTGTCGTCGATTTTCGTTGCTTCAAGAACCTCGTCCAGTTTGGCGTCGGAACTAGATTTCGCGATCGCATCATAGACAACCCAATCATCCATAATGTCTCGGACATAGAAGTCGGTTACTTCCTGTTCCGCCTGCCGCGCTTGCTCACGGGCGGAAATCAGGCGTAGGCCGGCGGCGTCGACCCGTCGCTGAGCGGCCTGCTGCTCGGCGTCGAGACTTACGTAACGTGAACCGAGAAGCCCGCCCACGATGGCAACTAGCGCGGCCCCCGACTGAACGACCGCACCAAGCATCCAGTTGACGTCTGCGGTCTGCATGCACGGCAGACTAGTGCTGTCGCTTTGCTTGTCGGAAACCCCAAATGGGTGTCTTAAGCAGTGCTGCTCGACTCGCCGGCCGGTGTCCGCCCGCCCGCAACCAGAACGTACCCACCGGCAACCACGAACACCACAACGAACCACGAATCGAAGTCCACCCGGCCGAGCAGCTCCGCCTCAGCGCGCAGGGTCAGGGCCCCGGATCTCCATGCCAGGAAGCGCGCCTGACAACGTCAGTTGGACGGACGTTTCCAGGACAGTCTCCCTTAACCCATGATGGGTGAGAGGCGCATGAGCGGAACGTCGTTGACCATCCTGCGCAAGAGGATCCGTCTGTTGATCGGGCTGGGTCGCGGCTGGCTTACCTGCAGCCGAATGCAACTCGGGGGCGATCTACGGACCGCACGAACCGGACATCGCTTCCATCGTTGACCGGTTTGAGCTCAGGCCGGCTGGCACGCCTCGTCTAGGTGCTCCCGCGTCGCACGGTGTCGGTCAAGGACCGCCTGGACCGGCGCGACGAGGTGATCTCGCGCCACCTGCGTGACCGAGTCGTGCAGACGGGCAGCCACCAGCACCTTGCGGCGCCTTGCGCCGACCCGGCCGATGGCGTCTGTCATCAGAGATATCAGGAAGCCGATGAACAAGCCGCCGACCAGCAACAGGGTCGGATACGGCAGCGACCCGAGACCAGGAGTCTCAATTGCCGGCACCTTGAGCCAACTGAGCACCGCAAGGACAATGAACCAGCTCAGGCCTACCGCGGCGACCATCGCGAGGATCCACTGCACAAACCCGAAAGCAGTCCACCAGAAGGGATCGCGGTCGCGCAGGGAGGTGCCCACCACTGCGTGGTCCAGGGCGTCGGTAAGGTCCGCGCCTGGCGGCATCGCAGCATCAGTCACCGCATCGGTCCATGCCTGTGGCAGTTCACGGCCGGCCCGGTCCCCCAGCTCTCGAGTGGCCAGCGCCACAGCCGCACGGGCAGCCGGGGTCGCGGGCGGCAGCGACGACCGACCGAGCACCGAGCGGACATCGGACTGCGAGATGACACGGGGTCGGTCTGACTCGTCCTTGTTCACGCCGAGGAGCTTGAGCGGCGCAGGGCGCAGGGCTCTGGCCCAGCGGGTGACTGGCCAGCCTGTCGAGATGACAGTCTCGCGCCGGTAGTCCCGCTCGACCGCGTCGAGAATGACCGGTATGCCGGCAGCGCGGTAGAGCGCATCGACCAGTCCCGTGTCGGCAAAACCCTCGAGGCTGGGCTCAGAGTCGGCCACGCTGGAGCGCAAGGCCGTTGCCGCAGAGCGGAGGTCGGAGTCGAGACGCTGTGCTGCCGCGTTGCGACCTGCCACGAGCGCACTGATCCGATCACGCAGATCGTCGACCCCGCTGTAGTCCATGGCCGACGTGGCAATCACCTCGGCGCCGGCGACACCATCTGAGCCGAGCAGCCGAAGGAGATCGCTGCGGCAGGCGGCGAGCGCCTCAGGAGTCAGCCGGTCGGACTGGTTCAGGACAGTGATGGTGACGGCGTCGTGGGCCGAGAGCTTGGCGATGTAGTCATCGTGCAGGCGGGCATCGGCGTACTTTTGGGGGTCGGTGACCCAGATGAAGACGTCGACCAGGTCAAGAACCCGATCAGCCTCGATGCGATGCGCAGTGGTCTGGGAGTCGAAGTCGGGCAGATCCAGCAGCACCAGCCCGTCAAGCTCGACTTCGTCGTCCACCATGTGAGGTGCCCCGACCATGAGCCAGTCAAGAAGTGCCGATGGCGAGTCGTTTCCCCAGACCGCCGCGCTGGGCTTCGATGTGGTCGGCCGGCGGGCCCCGACCTGGGCGACATCGGCCCCCGACAAGACGTTGAAGAGACTTGACTTGCCGCTGCCGGTGGCTCCGGCAAAGGCGACCACGGCGCGTCCCTCGGAGATCGAGGTGCGCACGGCTGTCTTGGCAATGGCTGCATGTGCCCGGTCAACGCCCTCGACAGGCAGGCAACCTGCGCCGGACTCCAGCGCGGACGTCAAGGCAGCGGCCCGGGCCTCGACCGACTCGGCCGAAACCTCAGCCAAAGCACTCGCTGACGGCTCCGTTGCCGAAGCTGTCCAGGACCGCACGACTTCTGGGTTCATCGAATCTCTCGCGGACTCATAGTGCGGCCCCGACATCTGCCGCCGCAGCCTTGATCCGTGCAGCCTGCCCTGCACTGACCGGCAGCGCAGAAACGGCCGCGTGCAGACGTGTCTGCTCACCGGAATACAGCTCCTGCACCCGGGCCATCAGCTTGCCCCGAGCCTGGGCGACAAGGCGACGAACTGCCGCGTCACCGAAGATGGCCTCCAGGATGCGCTGGGCCAGGGCGGCAGAACCGCCCGTCATGCCCACATCGCCGCCAGAGCGCCCGCCGGTCTGACTGAACGCCAGGAGCATGAGGATGACGGCAACACCGTTGACACCAAAGGAGAGCACCCGCGCTGTAGTGCGCCGGTTGCCCGACTCGGCGCGAACCATGTCGCGAACCTCGCGCTGCCAGCCTTGGATCAGCCGCTCGACGTTGCCTGCGCTCTCTGGCTCAGGGTCGGCCAGCTCGGGGTGCGCCGCCGCCAGTGCCGGTCCCCCCGGCAGCTGACGCCACCGCCTGAGAACGGTCGCCGAAGCCCCGCGCGACTGAGCGGCCAAGAGCTCGGCAACTCCGGATTGCAGTGCTCCCCCCAGCTCTGAGGTGGGCGGCGAGTTGCCTTTGATAGCAGCGGCAATCCGATCGCGCAGACGCGAGATCCCAGCCTCCACCTGACGCAGGAACTGCCCGGTGCCGACGAACTCCTGCCAGCGGGCGAGGACCTCCCCACGCAGCAGAGTCCCGTCCGCCATCGCGCGCTCCACCGATTGCATCGCATCGTCATACGCGGCCCTGACCTCCTGGTGAAGCGCAGCCGTGGCATCTTCCTGCTCGGCTGAGGCACCCGACAGGACGCGCGCGACGTCAGGTACTGATTTCAGCGCACCGGTGAGCGTCCGGCGAACCACGATCGAACGTGCCTTGGCGTCACGCGCCAGAGCCGCCAGCCACGAACGAAGCCGTGCGACGTCACGTTCAGAGAGCAGGCCATCGACCGTCACCCTTGTTTCTGGGATGGTGAAGATGGGCGCACTGGTCAGGCCTCGCTCGCGAAGCATCGACGCCAGGTGAGTGCGGATCTCCTCCATGGCCTCAGGGGGCACGCGGTCCAGAACGATCGCCACCGACGTCCCGTGGTCAGCGGCTCGACGGAGGAAGTCCCAGGGCACGGCATCGGAATACCGCGCCGCAGTGGTGACGAAGAGCCACAGGTCAGCGGCCATGAACAGCTGGCTGCCCAGATCGCGGTTGGCGTGAACCACCGAGTCGATGTCAGGAGCATCGAGCAGGGCCAGACCGGCAGGCAGGGTCTCGGACGAAATGAGGCGCACCGCGTTGTGGTCGTCGCCAGCCCCGCCGGGGACGCCTTCGCCCCCCGTGATCCGAACGAGGTCAGGCAGGATCCGACTCCCGTCGAACCAGGACGTATCCCGCGGATGGTGCACCAGAACCGGCAAACGTGTGGTCGGACGGATCACGCCGTGCTGGCTGACGACGCATCCAACCATAGAGTTGACCAGGGTGGACTTGCCGGCGCCGGTCGAGCCACCGACCACCGTGAGCAGTGGGGCATCCAGTGAGCTCAGACGCGGGATGACGTAGTCGTCGAGCTGTTTGATCAGGGCGGATTGGGTCGAACGAACCCCGGCGACGCCAGGTATGTCGAGGGGAAAAGTGGCGTCGTCAACCTCGCTCCGGAGCTCCTCGACAGCGCTCAACAGCCCCTTGCCATCAACACCGACCCTCACAAGCCGCAGCCTGCCCTTCCATAATGTCCGCAGCTCAACCTCCAAGGCGGGCTGACAAACGTGGACTTGTCCGGCGTGGCCGATGTGATAACAATACCCATCCCATGCGCGCACGCCGCGTGCTCCCCTACAATTCACGCGTTGCCCGCATCAACCGCGGGTGTATGCCTCCGTAGCTCAGCTGGATAGAGCAAGAGCCTTCTAAACTCTAGGTCGCAGGTTCGAGTCCTGCCGGGGGCGCAGTTCGCCGCAGGCCAGTGCTGCCGCCGTCTAAGGTGGAGTGCGTGGCACAGAACATCAACCGACGCGCGACCAATGACCGGATCGTCTGGATCGACTGCGAGATGACCGGTCTCAGCCTGACCACCGACGCCCTGATCGAGGTGGCAGCACTGGTGACCGACTACGAGCTGAACCAGCTCGGCGAGGGCATCGACCTGGTCATCAAGCCGCCCGCCGAAGCGCTCGAGCAGATGGACGACTTCGTCCGCGACATGCACACCACCAGCGGTCTGCTCGATGAGCTTGACGCGGGCATCACGATGGCGGACGCCGAGAATCAGGTGCTGGCTTATGTCCGCGAGTTTGCACCGGAGGCCGTGAAGGCACCTCTGGGCGGCAACACGGTGGGGACGGACCGAGGGTTCCTGGCCCGCGACATGCCCGACCTCGAGGCCCACCTGCACTACCGGATCATCGACGTCTCCTCGATCAAAGAGCTGGCCCTGCGGTGGTTCCCGCGGGCTTTCTTCGCCTCCCCCAAGAAGGAGGGTGGCCACCGGGCACTTGCCGACATCCGCGAGAGCATCGCGGAGCTTCGCTACTACCGGGAGGCGATCTTCGTGGCACCGCCAGGTCCGGACTCCGAGACCGCAAAGGCGATCGCGGCCCGTTACAAGGTCGAGCCGACCATCTCCTGAAGAGGTCGTGTCGCGGTATGCCGTCTGCCGCCCGTACGCTCCCGGCTCACCAGCTCCCATTGGTCCGGACAGAGTGTGAAAAGCAGGTAGCATAAGCGCCGCTGAGTGCTGGCCATCGTCATGGTGGTCGTTTGGCGTGGTGGGTGTAGCTCAGCTGGTAGAGCGCCGCCTTGTGGTGGCGGATGTCGCGGGTTCAAGTCCCGTCACTCACCCCAAGTGAACGAGCCCCTGGCCTGCGGAAACGCAGGCCGGGGGTTTGTTCGTTCCCCTCTTGCCCCCTCGTTGCGGGTAGTAGGGGGGTGTTGGAGGCGGTTGGCCTTACTGGATCTGACCTCCGAAGAACACTTGGATCTCGACAATCTGTCCATCGCGGACCGTGATGAATTCGGTGTTGCGATGACGTGCTCCAGTCTTCAGCTCGTACTCGTACAGGATGAAGACACCTTCTTCGTCTGCGCTCACGAGTTCCAAGATCTCCTGGGAGTTGAGCCGGTCCGCGGTGGGGAAACAGTTTTCGAGGTATGCCGTCTTGTCGATGTGATCGTCCTGCGGGCTCGTAAAGACCAAGTTCTCTGCCAGGAGCCGTTCGGCCGCTTCTCGGTCCTGAGCGAGGTACGCGTCAAACGACGCGCGGACGATCTCCGTACTCGACATGACTCCCCTAGTCTTCGATCGCCGGTGCATACGTCGCAATGATGACGCCAGTACCGGTGGACACGCAGTCGACGAGACGTAGATTCGCGGGCGGAGCGCCGTGAGGGAACAGCCGTCTACCTGAGCCGAGGACCAGCGGATGGATCAGCAGCGTGTACGAGTCCACGAGTCCACGACGTGCCAGCGAATGCACCAGGTCGCCACTGCCAATGATGGCGATGTCCAGGCCCGGCTGCTCCTTCAGCTCGGCGACCGCGTCGGCCGCGTCGCCGACCAGCAAGGTCGAATTCACCCACGGGAGCGGCTCAGTGAGCGTGTTCGATGCGACATACTTCTGGACGTTGTTCATCATTTCGGTGAACGGATTGCCGTCTGGGCGGTGCGCCCACGACTCGTAGAGGCTCTGGTAGGTCCGGCGGCCAAACAGCATCGCGCCGGTCTTCGCCATGCCCTCGCCCATCTTCTGTGCCATCGCTGCGTCGTTGAAAGGCACGGCCCAGCCGCCGCGGTCAAATCCGTCACGGACATCCTCGTCGGGCGTGCCCGGCGCCTGCATCACCCCGTCGAGCGTCACGCTGGTGGTCACAACTAGTTTGCGCATTGTCAGATCCTTCCCAAGTTGAGTCGGCTCCCTGCCAGCCTCTCACCTCGTTGGCCGTCCAAGTCGCCTCCAGCCGGCGGCAATCGATTCGGCAGCGCGACCGTATTCGAGACGTTGACTTAATCAACAGTCACGACTGTTGACAACAGCGAGTATTGGTATTTACGATGGTCAGGTGAGCGACCCGACTGAGCTGGCCAGACGCCTTGCCCCTGTGATGAAGGCCCTCTCCGACGAGAACAGGCTGGCGATCCTGCTCGCGGTTGCCGAGCGGGCTCGCTCTGTCACAGAGCTCACGGCTGCCACGGGCCTGACCCAGACCCTGGTCAGCCATCACTTGAAGAGCCTTCGCGACAACGGGCTCGTCTCGGTGACCGCCCAAGGCCGCAGCAACGTCTATTCGCTGTGCTGCGCCGCTGTCGCAGACCCCCTCGAGATGCTGGCTGCCCTCACCAAAGATCCGACCGACTCCTTGACGACTGGAGCATGAAATGACCCTCAACGATGCAGACGAGCTCCGCACAGCAGTGCGGGAGCACTACGGACAGGCGGCTCGGGAGGCTGGGAACGCCAGCTGCTGCAGCGACGCCGGCACGGTGCCTGACTCGCTCGGTCGCTCGGCATACGACGCAGGGGACCGGAAGCTGCTGCCCGAGGCAGCCCTGGTCGCCTCGCTGGGCTGCGGGAACCCCACCGTGCGTGCCAAGCTGCGCCCAGGCGAGGTCGTGCTCGACCTCGGGTCCGGCGGTGGGATCGATGTGCTGCTCTCCGCCCGCCGGGTCGCCCCCACGGGCAAGGCCTATGGCCTGGACATGACCCCCGAGATGCACCAGCTGGCCCAGGCCAACCAGGTCGAGGCCGGTGTCACCAACGCCGAGTTCCTGCTGGGCACCATCGAGGACATCCCGCTTCACGACGAGTCGGTTGACGTGATTATCTCCAACTGCGTGGTGAACCTGGCCGCAGACAAAAGCGCTGTCTTCGCTGAGGCGTTCCGGGTGCTCCGCCCAGGCGGCCGACTGGCCATCTCCGACATCGTGCTGAGCCGGCCCATACCACCGCAAGTAGCTCAGATCATGGGGTTGTGGACCGGCTGCATCGCCGGTGCACTGCCCGAAGCGGTATGCCGTGACGAACTGGCGACCGCCGGCTTCCAGGACGTCGCCATCGAGCCCACCAAAGTCATGAACCGTTCAGATCTTGAGTCCATGGCCAGCGAGCTCGACCCCGCCCTCATCCCGCCGGACCTTGACGTGGCAGCCACCGTCGATGAGCTGGACGGCGTCGTGATGAGTGCGTTCATCCGGGCCCGCAAGCCGTAGTGGCACCCGGCCGCCGGGGCTCAGATCGATGCCGCAGGTTCCACCATCTCTGCGGCCTTGTCATCGCGCCCGCGCAGCTTGATCTCCTGGAGGAACCAGGTCAGCGCGAACGCGACCAGGACAATCGGGACGGCGGACACGAACACCGTGCTCAGCGCCGATACGAACGAGGAGACCACCGGCTCCCTCACTGCATGCGGCAGAGCGGCGATCACCTGCGGAGACCCGGTCAGCTTCGACGGGTCGATCCCGTGTAACGCGGCCGGAGGCAGCCGCTGACCCAGCTCGGAGGCAAGCCGGTTGGCCAGAATGGTGCCGAAGAGCGCGGTGCCGAAGGTGCCGCCGAGCGACCGGAAGAATGTGGCCGATGACGTGGCCACCCCCATGTCGCGTGGGTCGACCGAGTTCTGCATGGCCAGCACCATGACCTGCATGACCAGGCCGATCCCGGCGCCCAGGGTCAGCATAAACAGCGCGGTGCGCCAGTACGGAGTGTCCGCGCCAAGGGTCGACAGCAGGCCGAGGCCCACGGCCGTAATGGCTGTCCCGGCGATGGGGAAGCGCTTGTAGCGGCCGGTCGTGGTGATCCGCCGCCCGGACACGATAGAGGAAATGAGAAGGCCCACCATCAGCGGCAGCAACTCCAGACCGGACTGGGTTGGCGAGACGCCCCGGACGATCTGCAGATACACCGGCAGGAACACGATCGCCCCGAACATCGCGAAGCCGATGGAGAAGCCGATGGCGCTTGAGACCGAGAAGATCCGGTTGCGGAAGAGCCGCAGCGGCAGGATCGGCTCGGCAGCCCGCGACTCCCACCAGACGAACGTCACTGACAGGACGAGGCCGACGCCAAGCCAGCCAATGATCTCCGGGGAGCCCCAGCCAGCCTCGCGACCCCGGACCAGGCCGAGCAGCAGGCTGCTCACACCGGTGACCAGGAGCCCAGCGCCGAGGTAGTCGATGCTGTGCTCGCGGCGGACGTGTCGCAGCCCGTGCAGCGCCCGGTCGGTGACGACCAGCGCCACCAAGCCCAGCGGGATGTTGATGAAGAAGATCCAGTGCCACGAAAGGTGCTCCACGAAGAAGCCGCCGAGCAGCGGGCCGGCGACCGAGGAGATGGCGAACACCGCCCCGAAGTAGCCCTGGTAACGGCCCCGCTCCCGAGGCGGGATGACGTCGCCGATGATCGCGAACGCCAGCGCCATCAGGCCACCGGCGCCGAGCCCCTGGATGCCGCGGGCAGCGATGAGCTGCCACATCTGCGTCGACAGGCCAGCCAGCGCCGAGCCGATGAGGAACACGATGATGGCAAAACGGAATACCGGCTTGCGGCCGTAGAGGTCGGAGATCTTGCCGTACAACGGCGTGGACGCTGTAGACGCCAGAAGGTAGGCCGTCACCACCCAGGACAGGTGCTGGAGTCCGCCCAGGTCACCGACGATGGTCGGCAGTGCCGTGGACACGATGGTCTGATCGAGGGCGGCCAGCAGCATGCCGGTCATCAGCCCGAACAGGATGACCATGATCTGACGGTGCGTAAAGACGGTGGGCACTACACCGCCGGGCTGAACCGGTGCCTCGACGGTTGGTTCGGTGGTGGGTTCGATGGTGGGTTCGGTCACGACTTCTCCATCATCTCTTCGGCTCGTGCAGGTTCGTCAGAGGCAGCAGGCGCACACGGTCCGGCGAAGGACAGATCGTCAGCCAGCCGACGCAGGAGCTGGCGCAAGGCGCGCCGATCGTCCTCCGGCCAGTGGACGATCGCGTCGCGGATCGTTGCCGCACGGTGATCCATCACCCGGTTGATGACGTCGCCGCCGCACGCGGTGATACTGATCCGCAGGGCGCGAGCGTCATCAGGGTCAGCAGTCCGCTGGACCATGCCCTGCTGCTCCAGCGACCGCAGGTGGCGGCTGATCGTCGACAGGTCCAGGCGCATCTGCGCGGCGAGATCGGATGGGCGTACCGTGCCGAACCGGCGTGTCTCATGCAACACCGCAAGGCCGGCCTTGTCGACCGGCTCATCCACGGGCAGCCGGGACAACCGCAGCACCACCGCGTAGAGGGCGCCTGCGAGTTCGTCGTCGTCCTTCGTGCAGCCAGTTGCTTGCACCACTCAACGATTAGAACGCGGAGGTCCGAGCCGACGCAATCGTGCGACCAAATAATGAGAAACTGGTTCTCGGGCGCATCACGAGCGTGGTGCGGTGCCGGTGCAAAAGGCGTTAATGGGGCCCGGATTGCGCGCTACCCCACCGCTGCTGCTAGCCTCTGTCATCGTTGCGCCGTTAGCTCAATTGGCAGAGCAGCTGACTCTTAATCAGCGGGTTCGGGGTTCAAGTCCCTGACGGCGCACTATAAGTGCAGGTCACAGACCTGCAGGGTGGCGGTCCTCCTTCACGGAGGGCCGCCACTCACCTTTTATTCACACAATCACCTTTTATTCACGCTTTTTGGCTGGGCCCCTCACTTGATGAGGTCTTCCCCCCGCATCCTCCAGTGCCTCAGCAACCCGGGCGTCCACCACCTTGGGATAGCTGAGTCGTAGATGGTCGTCTCACCAGGAAGTGCCAACACGGTTGCGCCAGAACGAAACTCGACAGCAACGACAGCAACGACAGCGCTAGCAGCGAAGAGACTCTAGCCAAGCGCCGCGCCGCGGCCTGCCCCCTCCAGGCCCAAAGAGCCCTCAGGATGATCGCGCTCACGCGTCAGCTTCCGCAGCGCACCGCTCGAGAGGCTGTTCTGCAACGCTGGTAAGTAGCCGCCATGTCAACCACGCGAAAAAGGGTTGATGGTGAACGCGATTCGGCCGTCATCCTCGGTGACGACTTGCACACGATGAGTGATCAGAACACCCACAAACTTGGAGGCGTGCGGCGTCCACCCTCTGACACCAAACATCTCAGCCGAAAGTTCAGGTCGCTTCCAGGCCTGCCTACTCGTTGTCCTCAGCCTCCCCTACAGGTTCGGCAAGGATCACTTTGCACGCGGCCCGAAGCCGTTCGACGGGCGCACCGATGGTGGCGCGAACGATCTGGGGGTCGAGCTTGTAGTAATGATGGCCGATCAGGTCTCGCATACGGGCCATGTCGGACCAAGGCACGTCCGGGTAGCGCTGACGCAGACCCAGCGATAAGCCCTTGACGGCCTCCCCTATCGTGAAGACGCGGCTCTGGACGGCGTCGAGCGCTATCTTCGCGACATCAGGATCGCCGGGATAGCGCGCCACAGTCACCTCGGCACGGTCGATCGCTTCGATGCACTCCAAGATGTCGCGAAGGCGCTCAGGGTCCGAGCGGCTCACAAGGGCACCGCCTCGGCGAGGGCGTTCTTAGCCACGTGCGGAGCAAGCGCGTCCTGAGGGACGACTTCGACCCGCTCCCCCAGCAGCGCCGCCAACTCGTCCTGCAACCCGGCCAGAGGGAACAGACCACGGGACCGGACATCGAAGTCGACCAGGAGATCAATGTCGGAGTCGGGACGGTCCGCCCCACGCGCGACCGACCCGAAGATCCGGACGTTCCTCGCCCCGTGCCGGTGGGCTGCCCGACGGATGCGCTCCCGGTTCTGGCGCAGCTTCACCATCCTCGGCGTGCGCACGTCAAGGCGCCGAGGTGAGCCCACGGCAACGAGGTCGAGCCGGGCACCCATGACCGCAAGCAGCCGGTCCAGGGTCTCCACCGACGGCGACGACGCTCCGGACTCATACCGGGAGACCGCCGGCTGAGACGTGCCCGCCCGGGCAGCCAGCGCCCCCTGGCTCAGACCAGCGCTCTCCCGCGTCACTCGTATCAACGTCGCCGCATCCATACCATGATCATACTGGTAGCAGTATATGACGACAACCCCAAGTGCGCTGCGGCTAGTTTCGGATGTACTGACCGAGCAGCAGTAACCCTGTGCGATCCTCGATCCATGGCATCGAGATCGATCTTCGTCGCCGGCGGACTGCTGGTCGTCCTCGGGCTCATCATGATCCCCTTACCTGGCCCGGGATACCTGATCGTCTCGCTTGGCCTCCTCGTGCTGGTGGTGGGACTCGTCGTCTCCGCAACTGCCTGGCTGTCGCGTCAGAGCCAAGATCCAGGCACCCACTGAGCGGGTGCCTGGATTCCAGATCGCGGCATAGCCGATGCTCGTCGAAGCCGACCAATGAGCGGAAAACTCACGTCACACGCGGCG
>DASRUA010000236.1:0-5697 GCA_035655615.1 Dermatophilaceae bacterium | reverse complement strand
GAGCGTGAATCCCGCGAAGAGTTATCGAACGCAGCCGTCAGACGCCGCCTGATCGCGGCGTGCAACAGGACGGCACCAGCACCCAACACGGACAGCACGAGCACTGTTCACGTTGTCACGAAAGTCGCTACAGAGGGCGCTGCCTTGGTCCGGGACATTTGTCATCGGTCTGGGTGTATTCCCGGTTCAGCCGCCCCGATTGCTCAGCCTTCAAGAATGGCCACCAGTGCCTCGACGGCTTTGCCGCCTCCTTCCGGGTCCAGGCTCCCGTCGCCGCGCAGGTAAATGTCCCGTCGCAGCTCCACCATCACCGATGTCACATAGATGTCGCGGCCGAAATGCCGCAGGGGGATGTAGCTGCCGACGAAGGGCTCGTTCACCACGACGTCACCCAACACCGAACAGGCACGGGACACGCGTTCCACGAGAGCCGCGGGTGTGTGGTCGAAGTCGACTCCGACGCACACGGGAGGACGCCTGGCGTCCTGGTACCGCTCGTAGGGCAGCGCCCTCATCGGGTAAGAGTGGAGGTCAAGCACGATGGCACTCCCAGTAGCGGAGATCCGTTCATCGACGAGGTCGGCCATCGCCTCCGCGTACGGGGTGAAGAATCGACTCAAGAGTGCTTGCCGGACCCGCTCATCATCCTCTCGCAGCACCCCCCCCGCCAGAGGTACGGGTGTAGACGGCGCCCATGCCGACGGCGTACATCACCTCATGCTCATCAGTCAGCCTCTCGGGGTCCACGACCAGGCGCGAGAGGCGGTTCACGAACAACCACGGCCGGGGCTTGACCTGACTGATGGCCAGCCGGGCAAGCTCCTCGGTGCGCGCGTCGGTCATCAGGCGCAGCTCCTCGGCGAGGGCGTCGTCATCGAGCATGAGGTGGGCGCGCACGTCGTCCGGGATCCCCGTGGACGAATGGGGCACATGGACCACATACGGCGAGGAAGCATCACCCGGCACGATCTCGAAGTTCACCGCCGACCCTCCACCACAGTGCGGAGACCTTCAACGGTTCGGAGGTCTTCGAGATCAGAATAGAGGATTCAGCGACATCGGATCAGTGCATGAATCGGGCTGGGCGAGCCCAGGAGGACCTTTGGCCCTATGGCCATTCGACAACGGCGAGCCAGGGTGGAACAGGAGGCGATTCAGATGTCGATTCTCGTTGCATATGCCAGCAAACACGGTGCCACCGCCGAGATCGCCGAGCGGATCGCGGAGAATCTCAGGGAGGCGGGCCAGGATGCCGATGCGCGGCCTGTTCAGGAGGCCGGCGATCTGGGCGACTACGAGGGGTTCGTCCTCGGCAGCGCCGCCTACCTGGGGCACTGGTTGAAGGACGCGGCGGCGTTCGTGAGAAGCAACCAGGACCTCTTGGCGCAGCGGCCGGTGTGGTTGTTCAGTAGCGGTCCACTTGGCACCGAAGCCACTGACGCCAAAGGGGTTGACCTGCACACGGCGGCCGAGCCGAAGGAGCTCCCCGAGTTCCAGGAGGCCATCCACCCGCGAGAGCACCGCGTCTTCTTCGGTGTTCTTGATCCAGACAGGCTGAGTTTCACCGAGCGGTCGTTCCGGAGGCTGCCGGCCGCCCGCGCGATCCTGCCGGAAGGCGACTTCCGGGACTGGGATGAGATTCAGGAGTGGGCTTACCGGATCGCGAAAGAGCTGACGCAGGCCGACGCCACTCACGAAAGGGATGACTCCCGCTAAGCGGTAAGCCGGCGGACTGCAGCCCGTGTCCATCCGGTCTCCCACGTAGGTTAGATGTACTGACCTGTGGAGGAAGCGCGTGACTGAGGCATGGCTCCACCTCGGGGAACCCCACCTCGATCGGCTGACCGCCCTGGATGCCAGCAACCTTCGGGTTGAGGACCACGGGATGCCGATGCACGTGGCCGCGCTGACCATCGTTGACGGTGCAGCTCTCCACGACTCGTCCGGGCGGCTTCGGGTGGAGACGATCCGGGAGCACGTCGAGCGCCGTACTCACCTCTCCCCTCGCCTGCGCCAGAGACTGCGCCGCGCCCCCCTGGCCGCCGGACCGCCGGTGTGGGTTGATGACCCGGCGTTCGACATACGCAACCATGTGCGAGTCCTCGATCTCAGCTACCCGGCGGACGAGGCGTCGATGCTGGGAGTGTGCTCGAAGCTGAACGAGACACCGCTGGACCGGTCTCGTCCACTGTGGGAGATGTGGCTGCTGACCGGGCGTGACAATGGCAGCGTCGCCCTGCTGATCCGAATGCACCACGTGGTCACCGACGGTATCGCCGCCCTCGACATACTCGGCGCGCTGTTCGACCAGAACACCGACCGCCCCTCCCCACCTGCCTCAGCTCCGAAGCCGCGACCCGAGCCGCGCGCACCGGAGCTGTATGCAGACCACCTGCGCAGACAGGGCGCCGCAGTATGGCGCGCAGTGTCCCAGCTGCGCCGGCCCGGCACGGCAGGTCGTCACCTCACGTCGCTGCTGATTCAGGTGCGCCGGCTGACCCGTCAAGGTTTCGCGCCACGGGTGTCGCTCAACGGGCCGGTCGGCTCTCACCGACGGCTGATCCTCGTGCGAGCTGATCTCGCAGGCGCGAGGGCGGCAGCGCGCGCCCACGGCGCGAAGGTCAATGACGTAGTGCTCGCAGCGATGGCCGGCGGTGCGCGACGTCTTCTGGAGAGTCGCGGTGAGCTGAAGCCGAATCTGGTTCTGATGGTCTCGGTGGCGGCTTCGCTGCGAGACCTGGGGGGTGACATCACCAGCGGCAACCGGGTGGGGGTGCGGATCGCGCCACTGCCGGTGTGCGAACCTGACGCAGTTCGGCGGCTCCAGTACATCGCCTCAGTGACCGCGCCCCAACACCCCGTCCAGACTGAGCCCGCACAGGTCGGCCAGCTGAAGTCAAGACATCGCACATCCTGCGCTGACCACCGAGGTACTGACCCACGAACAACTGAACGCGGTCAGCTGCCAGGGTCTGGGCAGAGCGCCACCTGATCGCCGCGGGCGACGACGTTCACTGTCGACGCCTGGCCGTCCTTGCGGGCAGGCGTCTGCGCAGCCGGATCAGGCCCCACATTGCCAGCACAACCACGAGCAGGATCATCGCGGAAAGCAGGGCCGGCTTGCCGGTGACCTCCAGAAACAGGGTGACGACAAAGAGGATCAGGACCCAGAACCCGAAAAAACCGATGAGGATATCGAAGTCCTCCGCCGAGCGAGATTTGCGCGGGTCAGGCTTTGACGAATTCGGATCCACTACTTGACCGCTCCGGCGGTCAGCCCGGCAACGATCTGGCGCTGGAAGACCAGCACCATGATCACCAACGGAATGGTGACAATGGTGGCGGCCGCCATGACCGCGGTATACGGCTCCTGGTGCGGCTGCGACCCGGTGAACGAAGCGATGGCGACCGTGACGGTCTGGGTCTGTTGATTGGACAGCTGGCTGGCGATGAGGAACTCATTCCACGAGCTGATGAACGCCAGGATCGCCGTGGTGAAGACCCCCGGCGCGGCCAGCGGCATGATGATCTTGCGGAACGCCTGCGACTTCGTGCACCCGTCGATGCGAGCCGACTCCTCGAGCTCCCAGGGCATCTCCCGGAAGAACGAGACCAGGATGTAGATGGTCAGCGGGAGGGCGAAAGAGATATACGGGATGATCAGAGCCTGATACGTGCCGATCCAGTCGAGGTTGGTGAAGAGCTGGAACAGCGGAGTCACCAACGCCACGCCGGGGAACATCGAGGCGGCCAGGATGAACCCCAGGACCAGGTACTTGGCGCGGAAGTTAAGGCGTGCCAGCGCATACGACGCGAAGATGCCGAAGAGCAGCGAGATGACGGTGGTAATAACCCCGACGATGAGGCTGTTGATCAGGGCCCGAGTCAGGTGGTTGCCCGTGTCTGTGGAGAACGCCGCGCGGAAGTTGTCCAGGGTGACGTGGCTGAAGAAGGGGGTCGAGTCGTAGGTGAAACCCACGTCGCGGAACGCAGTGACGACCATCCAGTAGGCGGGCAGCAGGCACCAGAAGACGATGAGCGCAGCGAAGACGTACGTTCTGGCCGACTCCCACCGCTTACGGTTCCTGGCTTTGGTTTTGACATGCGTGTCGGGTTTGGTGTCCTGGGTTGCCGTTGCGGTGGTCATTTGGCCTTCCCCTTCCCGCTCACGGTGGTCGTTTCAACGGCGTTGACTCCGAGGAACTTCACGAAGATGAGAGCCACCAGGAAGATGACGATGAACGTGATGGTCGACAGGGCCGAAGCGCTGTTGAAGTTTCCGCTTCTGATCTCCTGTACGACGAGAATCGACAGGGTGGTTGTGTTGTTCGCACCTCCGGTCATGATTTGCGGCAGGTCGTACATGCGCAGAGCATCCAGGGTGCGGAAGAGGATCGCGACCATCAGCGCCGGCTTCACCAGCGGAAGGGTGATGTGCACAAAGCGTTGCCAGGCCGTCACTCCGTCCACCTTGGCCGCCTCGTAGACGTCACCGGGGATGATCTGCAGGCCGGCAAGAATCAGCAGCGCCATGAACGGTGTCGTCTTCCAGACGTCGGCGATGATGATCCCCGCTCGGGCAGGGTTCGCGCTACCGCTCCACAGGATCGTGGTCCCAAAGATCTTGTTGGCAATACCCTCAAAGGCCAAGATGAAGAACCACAGTTTGGCGGTGACCGCCGTAGGGATGGCCCACGGCACCAGGACTGAGGCCCGAAGCAGACCGCGGCCGCGGAAGGTGCGGGCCATGATGACTGCCATCCCGAAGCCGATTGCGGTTTCGAGAACCACCGTCGCGACAGTGAAGAAGAACGTGGTGCCGATAGAGCTCCAGAACTGGGCACCCAGAGTCCCCGGAGGGCAGGGGACTGTGACCCCGCCGGCGGTGCACTGCTGCAGGATCCAGTGCTTATAGTTCGCCAAGCCGGCAAACCCACCGGCCACGAACAACCCGGTCGCTTTGTCCAATCCGGCGTCCTTCTGGAAGGACTGGAACACAGCAGCGATGACCGGATAGACAATGACAATGGTCAGCACAATGATGCTCGGGGCAATCAGCATCGATGCCGCTCTGCCCTGCGTGGCCTCCTTCCGGTGACTAACCTCTTTCTCATCCTTGCGGGAACTGGGTTGGTCGGTCTTGGCCGCCGCGCCGGACTGCGGTTCAGTAGACATGCCCACTCCTTGCCGCCGGGGCTTTGTCGCCCTCTGTGTCTGGACTCTTGTATCTGCTGCTGTGGGTGGGCCGGAGCCCACCCACAGCAGTCACAGCGGTGTTGAGATCACTCAGCTGAGATCACTCAGCTGAGATCACTGGGTTCCAGCAGCCTGGATGGCTTTCTGCATGTTGGACATTGCAGTGTCCACTGGCACTTCGCCCTTGATGGCGGCGTAGGCATTGTCCTGAACAGCCTTCGATACAGCCGGGTAGAACGGGTGACGGGGCGAGGAACAGCATTCTGCAGGGAGGTCTTCAAGGGTGTCAGGTAAGGAAACTTCGCCACGAGCGCGGGGTCGTCATACAGCGCCGTCAAGACGGGGGCCAGGGACCCCTGGGTCACGAAGGCCGTCTGCTGTTCGGTGGTGGTCAGGAACTTCAGGAAGTCAGCCGCGGTGGCCTTGTTCTTGGAGTAGACGCTGATCGCCGCGTTGTGGCCACCAAGTGAGGATGCACCGGGACCGGAGATACCCGGAAGT
>DASRUA010000235.1:0-5664 GCA_035655615.1 Dermatophilaceae bacterium | reverse complement strand
GGCCCTGACCGTGTGCTTGGTGCTCCTCGCCGCGCTCACCGCCGGCAATGACCACGAGCCGCACTCCAAATGGGATGTCCTCTCGATCGTCTGGGCCACCACGGTGGGGCTGGTGCTCACCCATTGTTTCGCCCTCCTCCTCGCGGCTCGGCTGGTCCGTGATCCGGCCTACACCGTCGACCTCGGGACTGTGTTGGCCATCCAACTGGCGATCGCCCTGGTGATCGCTCTCGCCACCACAGTCGTCGTCCTCACCGCTGAGGGGGACTTCGATCGGTTCGGCGCCAGAGCAAGCGCCGCGGTGTTCCTGGGCCTCATCGTCGGCGCAGAGGGTCGACGGGGCGGTTCGAGCCGCAGCCTTGCTGCGCTCTGGGGCGTCGTTGCGGCCGCGACCGGCCTCATCATTGCCGCCGCGAAATGGGTCGTCACGGCATGAGTCCTTCGGTCACACCCGCCGTAGATCCCGACCGCGGTATGCGGCCGCTCCTGCCGTACTGTGCCGGAGCTGCGCTGGGCGGCGCTGCCGGCGCAGCCGTGGTGGTCGTCGTCACGACGATCATCAAGGAGGCCCTGGCTGTCACGTCTGGTGCAGAACCTTGGCTCCTGCTGACGCTCCCCGTCATCGGAGTCGCCCTGTCCACGTTCGTTCTCAATGTCATCGGCCATGGGGAGCCGGTCCAACGCCTTGAACCCCGAGACCACGCCCTCGCAGATCCGACGGCACCGGCCGCCCCAAGGCCTTGGCTGCGATGGATGCGCTGGACCCGACGCCTCCCTCGGATCCCTGACGCGTGGGCCACTTTTCCGGCTGACGTCGCGCGCGCCGATCTGACCGGCGACGTCGTGGCGAGCGCAGGCTCCGAGGAGCGATTCCCCTGGCGGCAGGCACCTTTGCGGGCGCTGGCGATCGTGCTGACCGTCGGACTGGGTGCACCGATGGGGACGGAGGCACCGGCCGCGCATCTCGGCGTCGCCACGGGTTCCTGGATCGGGCAGACCCGGCCGGCATTGCGCCGGATGCAGCGGGGAGCGGCCATCGCCGGCGGCGCCGCCGGGGTCTCCGCCCTGATGGGCGTGGCCCTGGTCGGCACGGTCTTCATGCTCGAGTTGGGCCGCCGCCGCCGCGTCCCACTCAGCGCGCCCCGGGTCGCCGCCGCCCTCGTCGGCGGACTCGTCGGATGGGTCGTCAACACGGTCTTCCGACTTGATCTCATCCGGCTCATCGTCCCGAATGAACCGCCCACCGATGTCCTGCAGGCGATCCAGACCTGCTTGTACGTCGGCGTGGCGGCGGGGGTCCTGACGGCTGCTGCCGGGTGGGCGATCTACCGGGCCAGGGACTGGCGGGCGGGCCCCTGGCGTCGTCTGATGGTCGGTGCGGCCGCCATGGCAGCGACCTCGGCAGCCTTGTTCATCGCCGCAGACCCACGAGCCGGGTTCGGCCCCGGAGGCGGGGCGATCCTCTGGGCCGAGAGCCCGGCCCGGCTCTCGGAACCGGCAATGGTCTTGCTTGTTGTCGCCGTTCTCCGGGCTGTCGCCACCACCACGGCGGTCGCCGCCGGCGGCTGCGGCGGCGTCTTCGTCCCCTTTCTGGCGATCGGTGATCTGGCGGCTCGTTCGTTTGCCCCCCACCTTGGGATCTCCAGTGACCTCGCGGGCGCGTCGGGAGCCGCGTCGGGTATCGCCGGTGGCTACCGCCTGCCGTGGACTGCCGTGGTGATGGTCCTCGGCATTGGCGGACCCATTGCTGCCGTGCTCACGAGTCTGGGCAGCGTCGTCGTGGCCTCGGTTGCGGGCGTGCTGACCGCACTCGCGCTGGACCGCCTTCGACAAACCGCGACAGGCCGACGTCACTAGCGCGATGGTCCGTACAACGTCCGGTGCTGGAAGCGGGACCACTGTTATGCGGCTGCCCGACCGCTCTCTATCTCGCATCCGCGGGTGCGCCGCAAGCCAGCCCCGCTGTTCCCAGCCGGCCGGGCAGCGGGCGACGCTCCGATCGGAGCGATGAAGCAAAGTGCGCCTCACCTGCGGGAACTGGTGAGGGGCGACGCGTCGGGATGGCAGGACTTGAAACCTGCGCCCCTCTGAGCCCCATGTGACGGTGATCGACGATGGTCTTCTTGCCGGAGGCTCGGGCCGCGCTGCACCAACAGGCGGCGGTCGAGGCCTTCGAGGATCCTGTGTCACCACTCGGGGGTTGTGGATGCGTGACCGTCTGCGGATCCTGCCCATCGAGGCCCATGGTCACCGTTGATGCCGCGCTCACGGGCCAGGTGTGGACGGCGAAGGAACCCGGGGTCGCGCGGCCAGGCCGTAGGCACCGCATTACGCTAAGAACAGTGGCAGCAGGTGCGTTCTGGGCTGCCGCGACGGCGAGCTTTCAAGGCCGCCAACGAGCTACTTTCGGCTCGGTCGCGCCAACCGCGGCCGCGTCGACAACCGGAGGTCATTGAAATGGCAAATCGTGAGCGCAGCGGCATCGCAGTGGGCACAACTGCCACTGCGGGACTACTGCTCGTGCTGGTGGGCTTCTTCCACATCGCCCAGGGAATCGTTGATCTGACGAACAACGATTTCTACGCGGTCGGCGAGAATTGGGCGTTTCGGTTCAATGTCACCACCTGGGGTTGGCTACATCTGCTGGGCGGCATCGTCGTGCTGCTGGCAGGTGTCGGGTTGTTCACCGGCTCGGTGTTGGCCCGCACGGTGGCCGTCATCGTGGCCATGATCAGCATCATCCTGAGTTTCTTGTGGCTGCCGTACTACCCGTGGTGGTCCGTGTTGATCATCGCCTTTGATTTCGTGGTCATCTGGGCGCTGACCTTCCACGGCCGGGACATCGTCAGCGATTAGCTGGTCCGTGACCATTCCCTGTCAACGCCAGGGGAATTGGTTCCAAGGAAACCTGCGCGCGGTTCTCGTCTGCCCCGTCGGGCGAAGCCGCCGGAGGAGGTGACGGTGTGGTCGCCGTGGCCGGTCACTACCTTGAATGAGTAGAGAAAGTCCTCACGGTTCGTTGCCGCTACGGACGGCGCGAGGATCGTGCCGAGAGGAGCCGCTGATGCGCAGGCGCTTGACGCGGGTTTTGCTGTGGCAAGATCTGGCCCCCCATCCGAGGGAATCTACCGACCGGAGCCGACACGTGGCTGAGGAAGGCAATCCCAAGCCATTGGTGCTCGGCGTGGGGCTTCACTTCTGGAGCAGCAGGTCGGCCCTCGGCGCGGTACGGTTCACCCGCTCTGTCTGTCCCGTGTTGGGAGTATTGACGGGTGGCCCGAGGCGGTATCGGTGAGCGAGTCCGTGCGTACAGGCGGCGGCGCGGGCTGAGTCAGGCTGCGCTCGCTGGCCTGGTTGGCCGCTCCAAGTCATGGCTGTCGCAGGTGGAGCGAGGGGTGCGGTCGGTCGACCGTCTCTCCGTGGTCGCCGAGATGGCGCGGGTCCTCAACGTCGACGTCCAGGACCTCACCGGGCGGCCTTGGCAGTACGCACCCAACGGTGGCGTGCACGTGGAGTCGCTGTCCGAAGTGCGGCGAACGTTCACACGCTACGAGCACCTGCGCGGCACGTCAGCACCCGCTTCAGTCTCCCTGGACACCCTGCGCCGGGCGGTGCACAACGGCCATGCTGACTATCAGGCGGCTCGGCACAGCCGCGTCGTGGAGCAATTGCCAAGTCTCGTTGTAGAGGCGGAGCGGATCCGCTGTCAGGGATTGAACTCGGCCGAAGACGAGCGTGACTCAGCGTTTGTCTACGTCTTGGCTGCGAAACTGGTTACAAAGTTCGGTGTTTCGGATCTTTCGATGCTGGCAGCTGACCGCGCAGTGAACGTGGCCAACTCGTCCGAATCCCTGATGGCCTCCGGCTTGGCCGGCTACCAGGTCGCCTGCGCTCTGTTGCGGTCGGACCAGGCCGAGGACGCTGAGGACTTGACGCTGCGATTGGCCGATCGTCTGACGATCGCAGCACGTCCCGACGCTCCGAGTCTCGTTTCTGCTGCCGGCGCACTATGGCTCATTGCTGCGATCGTCGCTGCTCGGCGAACCCAGCGCGCCGAAGCCTGGGCCAGGCTCGACCAGGCCGATCGCCTGGCCGGGATGCTCGGCGAGGATGCCATCCACGGATGGACCGCGTTCGGCCCGACAAATGTTGCCATCCATCGTGTCTCGGTCGCCGTCGAGCTGGGCGACGCCGGTGAAGCGGTGGTCTGATCCACCGCGAGACGGCTCGAACCGAGCACTCGTGACCGGGTAGTCAAAGGGTTTGGTCACAAATCTGGTCACAAACCACGAAACAAACAGCCCCCGGACATTGTCCGGGGGCTGTTTGGCCTGGTAACGGTAGTAGCGGGGGCAGGATTCGAACCTGCGACCTCTGGGTTATGAGCCCAGCGAGCTACCGAGCTGCTCCACCCCGCGTTGAAGGTGACACCAGTGTAACAAGCCTGTGGCGGTGATTCCAAATTCCCTGTGGGACAACGGTTGTGCCGGGCGCACCGTGATCGGCAGGGCAGCGGGGACCACCCCGCCGATCACGGTCGGTCGGCTACCCGCCGGCGGTTGGTTGTTCGCTCACCGCCGGTGCGGTGCCGGTGGGCGTTGCGCTTCCCGTCAGGCTCCCGCCGGCCAGCTTGAGGTAGTCGTTCACGGCAGTCTCCAGGTCCTGGCTGGCCTTGCCGATCGCCCCCAGATCACCCGAGACTTTCGCGGTGTCCAGCGCCTTCGCCGCGGTGTCCATGGCCGCCAGGGCCGCGGCCTGGTCGGCTGGTGGTGGCGCAGCTGACGACGTCGGCGACGTGGGAACCTGCGAGACCGTGGCACCGTTGGTCGGCAACGGCGTTCCGGTCCCGCCGTCGGTCACCGGCACCGGCGCGTTCTGGGCAGCCTGGGTCAGCGCCTGGGTGAGCGTGGTGCCGACCCCGACCCGGCCTCCGTACCACACCAATACCCGGTTGAGCTGCGGGAACGAGGTGCTGGACGCCTGGCCCTGGATGTAGAACGGCTCGACGTACAGCAGACCGTCGTTGACCGGCAACGTCAGCAAGTTGCCGAAGATCACCCGGCTGCCACCTTGCTGGGTGGACAGCGTCACCAATTGGCTGACCTCCTGGGTAGTCCGGAAAAGCTGTTGCACCTGAGTCGGGCCGGGAGTCTGCGTGGACGTGGGTAGTCGGAGCACGGTCAGTTTTCCGTAGTCCGCCGGATCGGACGATGCAGCCACGTAAGCGCTCATGAACTCCCGCTGATAGCCGGTCAGCACGCTGGTCAGCTCGAACCTCGGGGCATCGTTCTGCGGAAGCTTGACCTGCAGGTAGTACGGCGGCTGCGGGGCTTGGACGGCCTCGCTGACGGTCGGGTCATTGGGCACCTTCCAGAATCCGGAGCTCTGGAAGAAGTCGACCGGATCGTCAACGTGGTAGCGAACGAGCAGCGAGCGCTGCACTTCGAACAGGTCCTGCGGGTAGCGGAAGTGCGCCTGCAGATCCGGCGAGACATCGCTGGCCGGCTTCACCAGCCCGGGGAACACGCCCTCCCATGCCTTGAGCACCGGATCGATCGGTGGAGCCGGCTGGGTGGGATCGGCGGACTTGTTCGGCGTCTCGTACAGGGTCACGGTGCCGTCGTAGGCATCGACCGTGGCCTTGACCGAGTTCCGGATGTAGGA
>DASRUA010000234.1:0-2148 GCA_035655615.1 Dermatophilaceae bacterium | reverse complement strand
AGGCCACGTTCGCCCTCAGGTCAGCGGCCGACTCCTCAAACGACAGCAACACCCCCGGCTCGCCGAAATCGCGGGCCCCCCGCACCAGGAACTCCATCCCGAACAACGACTTACCCGACCCTGAGGCACCTGTCACCAACGTCGGCCGCCCCCTAGCGGGAGTTTCCCCGTTAGCGAGGTCTTGGCTCGTGTTCGCTTGTATTGCAATGGTTTTCGGGTCGGCGGTGTATTACCTAAGTGGTGGTCAGCGGGTGGGTGCGTAGCGGTCGATGTCGAATAGCTTGGCGAGTCGCTTCTGGGTGGGGTCCATGTCGGTGAGCATTCTGCGGGCTCGCGGGCGGCCTTTGCCGCCGTCGTGGTAGAGCAGGACGGTCTCGCCGACGCCGGCCAGGGTGGTCAGTAGTTCGCGCACGGATAGGTCCAGGCCGCCGTCTTTGGCTTGGCGGCGCATCAGGTGGGCGACCGTCAACGCGAGGACGCAGTAGAAGACGTGGACGCGGATTTTGGAGTCGGTCCAGTGGTGCATCGGGCCGAAGGAGACGACGTGGGGGTCTTTCATCTGCCGGAAACCTGATTCGACCTCGGATTGGGAGCGGTAGGCCGCGACGACATCGGCGACCGGCCAGTGGTCGCGGTTGGTGAACAGGATCCGTTTGCCGAACAGTTTCTTTTCCAGTCGATTGCGGGCACCTGTGTCGGTGTGGAAGGTCAGGCGCAGCTCAGCGGGGGTGTTGCCGGTCAGGGTGGTGGTCAGAACCTGGCTGACCCAGCGGGGCTTGCAGATCGCGGCGATCTCGGATTCGACCGCGGCCCGGTCGCGGCGGGTGTGGCCGCGGGCCAGGGTGGCTTGCAGTTCGATGAGTTTCCGGCGGGCTTTGGCCAGCGTCTGGTCGAAGCCGCGTGACTGCGCGGTGTGCAGAGTCGGTGAGTGGGTCAGGACCGCGCGGCGCCTCACCCCAAGTGCGGTCACGGTGGTATCCACACAGGTCAGGCCGGGGTAGCGCTCGTCGTCCACAGGCAGGTAGCGGGACGCGGGGATGGCCATCAGCTTGGCGTGCTCCGAAGGTGGCAGAGACCCGACGAACCCGATCCCGGCCTCTTCGATGAGGGCGTGGTTGTGGTGTGAGTTCTGCCCGGCGTCATAGACCATGGTCAGCGACTCCACGCTCACGGCCAGTTCACGAAAGCGCGAGGTCAACTCAGCGATGACCGTGGGGAACTGGGTGACGTCGGGGCGGTCCCCGGCATAGGCGTGGGAGACCAGTGGCACCCCGCCGTCGCGGGTGACCACCAAGGCCAGGGCGACCAGGCGCAGGTCGGTTCGTTTCTGCTTGGCCTTACCCCGAGCCGCGATCGGGGCCCGGTCGTTGGTCGAGTCGATGTAGGTCGCGAAGTTGGTCATGTCCAGCACCAGTCCGGACAGGTCCAGGCCGAACTCGCGCACCACCCGGCGACCCAGCTCGGTCTCGATCGTGCGCAGGTCGGACTCATCCAGTCGGTCCATCGCCTTCCAGAACCGGCGGTGATCCAGCGCCGCATCACTGAGCTTGACCCAGCGTGGGCCGGCGGTGGTGGCCCACCAGTCAGCGAACGCCAGCTTCGAGCACGGCGCCACGACCCGGTTCGCGGTCGCCAACGCGATATAGGTCCCCACCGACGCCGCCGCATCGCTACGGCGCGGCACCACCGCGTCGATCACCCCGGCCACATCCAGGCGCTCCAGCACCGACCACACCGCAGCCACATCGCCGAAGCTCTTGTGCTGGGTACGGACCGGCTCACCCGCCGAGGAACCGGCTAGCTTCGCCATCACCTCGACCGCGCTGCCCAGGTACTGCTGAGACACGATCCGCGGCTTGCCGTCCACCCGCGCGGACTCCACCAGGTAGTAGTACGTCTGGTTGCCCTGCCGTTTCCCGATGATCGAAGCCATAACTAGGTAATACACCACTCACGGCCAAAACCCCACCAGCAACACGGGAAACACGCTCACCAATCAGATAGCGGGGAAACTCCCGCTAGTCGTTTGTGCCCTTCCGGGGCGCCCATTCCGGGGCGAAAATGGGGTCGTGGTTGCCCGCCGATGCCGTCGTTCCTTGGTCCGTGAGAGGCCGTCCGCTAGTCGGGCAGGGGGAGCTGCGCTTTGGG
>DASRUA010000233.1:0-6384 GCA_035655615.1 Dermatophilaceae bacterium | reverse complement strand
GCCCGCCAGCGCCGCCGGCCCGCTCCCTGGTCATAGCCGGGGCAGCGTTTCCCGCACTGACCGCAGCGCCGCTTGGTGGCCTTCCGCGGCCGCACTGACACCACGATCAGCTGCTCGACCTCGTCGAACTCGACGCCTTCCACGACCGCCTCGCCCAAACCCAACATCCGAGCCCATAGCCTTGATGAACGCACGCCGTTCCCCTCACCCTTCGATTCCAGCCTTCGACAGCAGGAACCGTAGACGGGGAACGGCGTGTCGTGGATTCAGGCCTCGTCAGACACCCACGGGTAGGTCACAAGAGCCCCTTTTACGCAGCCCTGGCCCATGAAGGCATGGCCCGATGTGCCCACCAGGTTCCTCCAGGGACGCGATGACCGTTTCTTCCCCGTGGAGTTCCAGCGCCGAGTCGTTCGGGACCGCTTGGGGATCAGGCCGGATGAGATGCCCGGCGGTCACCTCATCGCCCTCAGCCGGCCGCAGGAGCTTGCAGACCGCCTGGAGACGTACCGAGTCGAAATCCAATAGACATCGAGGGTCTTGAAGCAGGTCAGCGTGTTTGAGACGGGTCAGCTTGTGTTGCCGGCGTAGCTGTCCGGGTGCAAGGAGTCGAGGAGTGGACCCGCCAGCCATGCATCCACGTCGCGTTGGCTTCTGAGCCGAACCACGCTGAGATCTGCTCGCGCGGTCACGGCGGCGGCCACCCTCTGGGCGTTCTCGTGATGGGTCCGCCAGGCCCATCGGACGATGTGGTCGCGGTCCGTGAAGAACGTCGACAGCGGCGGTTCGAGGTTGCCGTTCCACAGAACCGTCCTGCTGAGCCGGCGTTGCGCGGTGCGCCGAACCACACGCCGCATCACCACTACGCGGGGCAGGTCGAGCCACACGAGCAGGTCCGCACGCCGCAGGAGCAACGGCCTCGCCTTGCCGTACTGCCACTCGGTCACCCACGTTGGCTGGGCAACGAAGGCAGCCACATCGAGCATGAAGTTGTCGCGCGGCGTCCAGTTGGGCCCGTGATAGAGAGCATCAATCTCTGTGTGCCGCGCACCCACCGTGACGGCGATCCGCCCGGCGAGTGTCGTCTTGCCCGAGCCGGAAGTACCCGCCACGAGGACTCGACGGGGCGTTGAGGGCAGGACGTCCCGGGCTGTCAGCACGGGCTCACTCGCCTGCGAACGAAAGGCCGACGGCCGCCTGTCTGAATTGAGTCGGTCATCACCTCAGTCTGCCCACGATCCGTTCTCGCCTCACGAATACTCCGTGGCAGCCACGGTAGCCACGGTAGTACCGGCACCCTCTACTGGAACCGCGCAGGATCTCCCATCCCGACCCGCACGACCTCCGGGTATCCCTCGGACCAGTCCACGACCGTGGTGAGCTCTTTGCCGCATTCGCCGGCGTCCACCACGGCGTCGAGCACCTGGCCGAGCTCGTCCTGGATCTGCCAGCCGTCGGTCATCGGCTCCTCGGCGTCAGGGAGCAGGAGGGTGCTGGACAACAGCGGCTCGCCCAGCTCACGCAACAGGGCCCGCACGACGGGATGGTTCGGGATACGCACGCCGACAGTCCGCTTCTTCGGATGCGCCAGCCGTCGTGGCACATCCCTGGTCGCCGGCAGGATGAACGTGTACGGGCCGGGGGTCGCCACCTTGATGGCGCGAAACGCGGCGTTGTTCAGGTCGACCAGCTGGCCGAGCTGGGCAAAGTCCGCGCATACGAGAGTGAAATGGTGCCTGTCGTCCAGGCCCCGGAGCCGGCGGATGCGGTCCGCGCCCGTCGGGTTTCCCATCTGGCAGCCCAGGGCGTAGCTGGCGTCGGTGGGATAGGCGATGAGGGCGTCATCCCGCAGCAGAGCCACCACCTGCGCGATGCTGTGCGGTTGCGGGTCCAGCGGATGGACGTCGAAGTACCGGGCCATGGGTCGACAATACGACTCATTCAGTCGGGCTGGCGCGACAGAGCCATGGCTTCCAACATCAGCGGGTGACACGACCACGAGACCGTGCAGGCGTGACCCGGTTGAGGCGCCCATCTTGAACACAACGGCCACGATCGCGGTACTCGGCACCGGCGAGGGCCCATCAGAACCCCTTGTTGCCCGTTCGGCCGACCGACTATAGCGTTCTAGGCGCAAGACCCATCGTGGTTCACTCTCAGGCCGGAGGATCCGTGTCGCTCTCAGAGCCGACAGGACAATGCCAGAACTGCTGACCGACGCCATAACGCCACTTCTCTGGGACCGGAGCCGGCCCTTCGAGGTGCAGGGCCACCGCGGGGCGAGGGGTCTGCGTCCGGAGAACACGCTCGCGGGCATTGCCTGCGCCCTTGAGATCGGCGTCGCCTCGATCGAGTGCGACGTGGCGCTAAGCGTCGATGACGCCGTGGTTCTCAGCCACGACGGGACGGTCCCTTCGCCGGCCGAGCCCATCCCGGTCACCCAGCTCCCGCTGGCCGAGCTGCGCCGCGTCGACCTGGGCGAGGCCGGGAAGCCGGCGACAAACGCGGTAGAGGCCTTCCGCGGCGAGCCTGGTGAGCGTATGGCGACACTGGGCGGCGCGCTGGCCCTGCTCGAGCTGTTCACCGCCACCGACGTCCGGCTGGACGTCGAGATCAAGAGCACGCGGCATAGTGACCCGGACTGGGATGCTGCCCACATCGTCGAGCGGGTGCTGAGTGAGATACGGGCCCACGGAGCGATCGAGCGATGTAGCCTTCGCAGCTTTGACGTCAAGGTCCTGCACGAGGCCCGCTCCCAGTGCCCGCTGTTGGGTCGGGTGCTGCTCGTCGGGCGGGTTGCCGACGACGTCCCACCCTCCCTTGCCGTGAGCGAGCACTTCTCGCCCAGCGACATCGTGGCACTGGCCATCGAGTTCGAGGCGACCACCGTGGCACCTGGAGACTCGCTGGTATCTGCCGAGCTGTTGGCGCGATCACATGAGCAGGGGCTGCCCGTCATCCCCTGGACGATCAATGAGCCCGCACGGGTGCGCGAGCTGCTGGAAGCCGGGGTGGACGGGGTGTGCACCGACCGGCCGGATCTCATACGAGAGACCCTCGCGGCACAGGGCGTTCAGCTGCCACGGCGCCACCGCGCGCCGGCGTGGCTGGGATACGGATGGCAGGCATGGCCCGACCTCACGACCTCGTCGAGCGTGGAGTAGGCAGCGGGCCATCACCTGAGCCCGGTCGGTTGCGCTACGCGGCCTGTGGCAGTGTCAGGCCGCGTAGCTCGCCTTCTGCCGCTGACTCGTCAGAGCTCGCTGGTTTACCACGCTGCGGCATGCCGCCCGGCTCGCTCGCCCGCGAGCGCGACAGGAGGGCACGCAGCCGGAGCGCCGCGAATACGGCGATGAGGCTGATGCCCACATGCACGGCCACGAACAGCGAGCCGTGTCCGGCGCTGAGGGCGACGCCCGCGAGCAGCGGACCCACCGCGGACACCCCGGTCTGGAGTGCGGCGAAGATGCCCAGCGTGGTGCCGACCATGCCGGCTGGAGCCAGGCTGGCGGTCAGCGGGTTGAGCACCGGCGCGTACATCGTCTCGCCGACGGCGAAGACGCCGTACACACCCACGAACATCGCCCCGGCCAACGCCGGCAGGAAGGACGCAGCGGCCAGCAGCAACCAGGAGAACACCCAGATCGAGCCGACAGCCACGAGCAGCGACGGGGACGAGCGCTTGGCGGTCCACTTCATCACCGCCATCTGCAGCGCGATGATCACGAGGCAGTTGACCGCCGCAGCCGTGCCGATCGTGCGCTCCGAGACCCCGAGCACGGTGATGGCATAGGCCGGCAGACCGGACTCGAACTGGGCATAGAAGCCGAGCGCCAGCGTGGCTGTGATGACGGCGGTCCAGCGCAGAGCCGGCGTCGCCAGGATGATCCGGATCGCGGTTCCGGCAGAGCCGCTCGGCGTGTCCTGAGGCGCCTCGACCTCGTCGACAGGCGCGCCACGACCGGCGGTGCCGATCACGATGGCCGAGACGAGAAAACCGATGGCCGCCGTCGCGAAGGCAGGCCACATGCCGTTGACCGCCTTGAGGTCGACGAGGAATCCGGCGGTGAACGCTCCGATGGCCATGCCGATGGCGGAGCCGGTGAACAGGAGCGCAAAGACCCGCCGGCGGTCAGCGGAGTCGACCCAGCGGAGCACCAGGATCGTCTGAACCGGAATCGCCGCGGTGATACCGGCACCGAAGACGAACATGCCCATGAGGAAGAGAACTGGTGTCCCGGCCACGATGAGGAACGCACTCGCGAGGGCGGCAACGATCTGTGCGACCACGACAACCCGGGCAGGGTTGAAACGATCGGCCAGCCGACCACCGATCGGGGCCGCCACGAGTGCGCCGATGGAGAACAGGCTGGAGGCGGCGGCAGCGACGAGCCCACCCCAGTGGCGGGTATTGGCCGCGTAGGCGTACTGGTAGGGCAGGATGGCGCCCCAGCCCAGCATGCTCACCGTCGACGCCAACACCAACAACCGCGCGCGCTTCATCGGATCCTCCACTAACCTTGAATGTCGTAGTCTTGCACTTAGTAATCTTAGATATCGAATATTTCGATATCGAAACTCTAGCATGACAGGATGCCCCCATGACAACTCCCAGGTCAGCGGCGAGGCGAGGCGCGCGGAGCACCAGGCAGCGCGCCGTGCAGCCCCCCGAACGCGCCGTGCGGAGCGCCGAGCAGGAGTACCGCGCAGACGTTGCGGCGTACGTCGCGGCTGGTGGTGACGAGTCGGTGCAGCGGGTGATCACCGCCGTTCACGGGCTGGCTCGCAAGCTCGACCAGTGGTACGCGCGACAGCTGGCCGACCTGGACCTCTCCGCGGGCGAGTGGGCCGTCCTGTCGCAACTGGCACGCAGCAACGAGGATGAGGCCCTCACTCCGAGTCAGCTGGCCGAGGTGAGCTGCGTGGCGCCGTCCTCGATGACCCACCGTCTTGACCGGATGGCCCAGCGAAACCTGATCGCCCGGGCCGCCGACCCGGACAACCGCACGCGCGTGCTGATCACGCTCACCGACGAGGGATGGCAGACCTTCAAAGCAGCAGTACGCGAGTCCGACATGGTGGAGTCCGACGTGCTGGGGCCGCTGTCCCGCCATCAGCGCGAGGACCTCGCCTCACTCCTCGAGCTGCTGATCAAGGGCCTGGACGAACCCGCAGCGGGCTGACCGGCCGGCTGACCCGCCATACCTCGTCGTCTTCGGACAGGCGCAGGCAAAGGCACCCAGCCACCCGCTCATACACGGTCGTCTTCGGCACGTGCGGGCAGACGTACCCGACGAGTCAGTTGAGTCAGACCAGCTCGGGGAACCAGATAGCGATCTCGCGCGCGGACGACTCCGGCGAGTCCGACCCGTGAACGATGTTCTGCAGGACCTTCAGGCCCCAGTCACGGCCGAGGTCGCCGCGAATCGTGCCAGGCAACGCCAACGTCGGGTCGGTGGCGCCGGCCAGTGCGCGAAAGCCCTCGATGCAACGCTCTCCCTCGATCACCACGGCGGTCACCTGGCCGCTGGACATGAAGTCCAGGAGCGGCTCGAAGAACGTCTTGCCCTCGTGCTCGGCGTAGTGCCTTGTCAGTCGCTCACGGTCGGGAGTGAAGATCGACAGGGTCACCAGCGTGTAGCCCTTTGCCTCGATCCGGCGCAGAACCTCCCCGGAGAGACCACGCGTGAAGCCGTCGGGCTTGACCAGGACCAGCGAACGTTCTGTCTGTGTCGTCACAGTGCGCAACCCTATCCGTCCTGGGCGGACGTCGATGGCCCCGACGTCTGTGGCCCCGACGTCTGTGGCGCGGACTTCGCCCGGGCAGAATGCCACTGCGCGTCGACAACGCTGGTGTGCTCGTCCATCTTTCGTCCCTGAACCAGGGCAGTCAGCCACAGCGCTCCGAACAACAGCCCGACCAGCAGCATCACGGGGACGATGAACACGCAGGCAAGGGTCGCGATCTGCAGGACCCAGCCCCCCGTGATCCCCCACGGCCGACGCAGCAGACCCGCGTCCAGGATGCACAGGAGCGCCAGAAGCGAACCGACGAGCAGGAACGAGCTGGACGCGTGCGAGCCCTTGGCCGCAGCCAGGCCCCGGGCAGCGAGCGCACCGAAGAAGACGGCCAGGCCCTGCGTGCCGATGACGACTCCGAGCAGACGCCGGGTCATTGTGCCCGGCACGCCAGAGAAGGTAAGGGCGCTCATCCAGCTCATCCGTTGGTGACGCCCAGAAGCATTCGGATCTCCGCTGCGGTGGTGATCGAGCCGGTCGCCAGCACTCCCCCGCCAAGACCTTCCTCGTCGGCCATCTCAGCGGCCCGGTCGAGGGCGTCGGGCAGATTGTCGACAACGGTCACCCGGCCCTCGCCGAAGATCT
>DASRUA010000232.1:0-2674 GCA_035655615.1 Dermatophilaceae bacterium | reverse complement strand
CCACACCCGCATATCGTCGCGGGGGCTGGCTGCAACTCGAGGGCTTCACTACACCCCCACCAGGTCAACCGCCTCGCGAAGCACCGACTCGCGCCTGACGAACAATGACCGGACGCATCGAAGCCAAGCCTCGGTGTCCGTGGGACGAAGGTCAACCGGGCCGCGGGCGTCCGGTAGCCGATAATCGCCAGGATCGAACGGACCCATCACCGGCCGGCGCTCGGCCGCTTCACGCCACTTGAGTATGAGACCATCGACCGAGTCACAATCGCGGTCTGATCTGTGCAACCCACCGAGTCACCTGAGCTCTGAGTGGGCCATGAGTTTGGTCTTGACGATGGCTGCGCCTCAGATCGACAGGGGAAATGCCGAGGCGCTTTTCCCCGGTTGCCCGTTGATCCGGCCGCACAGGGAAGGCGTGGAGCGCGATGAGTGGAACCGAGCGGCCGCTGGGCAAGTCGGGGGTGAGTGTGCCTGCGCTCGGGGTTGGCACCAACCGGTGGAATACCGGCGAGCCGGGCCAGGCAAGACTGAACGAGACGCTGGCGGCGGCGGTCGATGTGGGGATGGGCTTTTTCGACACTGCGGAGGTCTACGGCTTCGGCCGGTCGGAGCTGGCCGTGGGCGTGGCGGCCCGGCAGGACGGCCGGCCGGTCGTGCTGGCCAGCAAGTTCGCGCCACTGCCTGCCCGGCTAACCGCCGTCCAGTTCGACTCCGCGCTGGACAGGACACTCAAACGGCTCGGCCGGGAATCGCTCGACCTCTACTATCTGCACTTCCCTTACTCCCTGCGCGGGGTGGACACCTGGATGAAGGCTATGGCCAAGGCGATCGAGGCTGGGAAGATCCGGGCGGCGGGGATCAGCAACTGCAACGTGGCGCAAATGCGCAAGGCGGCCGACGTGCTGGCCCGCTACGGGATTCCGCTCGCGGCCAACCAAGTCCAGTACAGCCTGATGCATCGCGCGCCCGAGACCAACGGTGTCCTGGACGCCTGCCGCCAGATGGACGTGGCACTGATCGCCTACCGACCCTTGGCCGGCGGTGCCGTCAGCGCTGGCTCCCGCAAGAGCAAAGGCCCGGCTGCCCTTGTGGACGCCCTGCAAGAAGTGGCGGCCGCCCAGGACGCGACGACTCTTCAGGTGGCACTCGCCTGGTTGCTAAAGCGAGACGACCACGTGATCGCGATCCCAGGGGCCACCAGGCCTGATCACGTCCGGCAGAACTCACGCGCCCTCACGCTGGAACTCAGCGACGAGGAGTTCGCCGCGATCGATCGGGCATCGACGCCGACGCCAGCCAGATGACAACCCCACATTCCCGGCAGGGAGAGCTCGCGAACCACTTCGTCGGTGTGCTCATCGGGCCCCGCGGCATGCATGGCCTGATGGCGTCGCCGAGGTCGGATCTCATCGACACCAGCGAGCAGATCGTGCTCGCGCTATCGCGGTTTGGCCGCTTCTGCTTGCACGACCGGTGACCGGTCACCGATCGTCCAGCGGCCACTTCCATGGCGGTGCCGTCTTACTCTCATGCTGAGCCCCAGCACCGACAGGTTCGGGCGAAGCGTCACCGTGGTCGCTACTACCGGCCTCATCGGAGCCGGTCTTTTGCCCTGATGCCGTAGATCTTCTCTCCGGCCGAAGACTGTGGTTAGCGTACGGCCTGGGGGACAGCTTGGCAGTTCTCGTGATCGTCACCGTGCCCGTAGTGAGCACGAACAGGACCGAACGAAGGCGGTCGTGGACCCGAGAAGAGGGGGTCCGCTGGCGCCACCTGCGCGGACCGCCGGCACGAAACAGCGGCCGAGCGTGGGTGTGTCAGATCAGGTGCCCACACTCGGGTCCGACTACCGTCTGGGCCATGGCTACTGACGAGCTGGTGGCACATGGAGATTGAAAACCTGATACTCGAGGATGACGCCCGCGGGTACTTCGAGAACAGGTCCGACCTCGACGCCTTCATTGTCGCGGGGGTTGATGATGGCGACATATTTTACGGGTGCGCGGTCAATCCCGACGTCGATCCGGAGCGCGAGTTTAGTGCTCTGGGTTGGTGTGCACAGCTCGTCACTCGGATTGAGGACCTTGGTTTCGACCAGGCCATGATCACGGACGGTTGGCAGCATCGCGGCGACGGGCGATGGCAATTATGGGGCCGGGCGGTTGACCTGCCACCTGTGGACTGACCCGACGACTCACCGACAAGCCCGACAGGAGATGCCGGGCGTTGGTGTATGTGAGGCGTGTCCCCGCTCAACCCTGCTCGGGGGGAGCGGGGAACGGGGACGCGCTGCATCAATCATTCCAAACAGCCTCACGTGCAGCGCCAGGGACGAAGGTCCCCACATCCCGAAGCGGGAAGGATCCCGGACGTATCCGAGCCAAGCCCCGGTCCGTATGCGGATCCCCAACTGCGACGAAAAGGGCGTTGTGCGCGGCGTCGAGGTCGTGTCGACGTCATCAGGTGCCGAGCGCGAGAACCGTACGGGGGTGTGGCCTGCCTACGGGCGCTGGAAGACCAACTGCTGAGGCGGCTGCTGAGGCGGCTCCTTGTCGTGGGGCAGCGGCCCCACGGCCGCGGCCAGCAGTGCACCGTTCGGGATATTCAGCACGCCGTCCTGGGTCGACAGCGTCGTGTAGAGCAGCCCGACCGAAGTCACAGTGCCGCCCAG
>DASRUA010000231.1:0-11228 GCA_035655615.1 Dermatophilaceae bacterium | reverse complement strand
TGACCGTCCAGCCCGTACCCACCCTCGCTGCGATCGGTGAACATGATCGGGTCGTTGAGGTCGGACTCGGCTATCAGGACCAGAGGTCGGCCCAGTTCCGCCGAAAGGGTCTTGACCCGGGCAGAAAGCTCAGCCAGCAGGTGGACGTCCGAGGTGTCCCGTAGCGCGTGCACCGCGTCCAGGCGCAGCGCGTCGACGTGAAACTCCGACAGCCACGTCAGGGCGTTGTCCAGGATGTACTCGCGGACCGGTCCCGCCGACTCGCCGTCCAGGTTGACCAGGTCGCCCCACGTGTTTCGGTCGGTCTGCAGGTACGGACCGAAGCGCTGCAGATAGTTGCCGGAAGCGCCGAGATGGTTGTAGACGACGTCGAGCACCACGGCCAGGCCTGCGCGGTGGCAGGCATCGACGAGCCGCTTCAGACCGTCCGGGCCGCCGTAGGCCTCGTGCACGGCATACCAGAGCACGCCGTCGTAGCCCCAGTTCCACTCGCCGTTGAAGTCGTTGACCGGCAGGATCTCGACGTGGGTCACGCCCAGCCTGACCAGATGGTCGAGTCGCTCGATCGCGGCGTCGAAGGTGCCGGCCTCGGTGAACGTGCCGATGTGTAGCTCGTAGATGACAGAGTCGGGAAGGCCATGACCTGGCCAGGCGGCGTCGGTCCAGGCGAAGTCGTCGGCGTAGAACCGGCTCGGCTGATGCACACCACGGGGTTGCCGCCGGGATCGCGGGTCGGGCAGGACCTGCTCGTCGTCATTCAGCAGGAATCCGTACTCGCGGCCCGGAAGTGCCTCGGCCACGTCTGCGCGCCACCAGCCGCCACCAGCCGGCTGGAGGTCCGTCGTCGTGGACGGCGGGTATTCGACGGGCTCGCCCCGCCTGTCCGGTTCGCCGATCTCGAGCCCCGGTTCGCCGATCGCGACCCGCACCCGATCGGCGTTTGGTGCCCATACACTCACCTCGGGCATCAGGGCTTCTCGGTAAGCATCAGGACTTCTCAGCCAGCAACAACGACACCGGGTACTCGTCGAGAGCATCGGCCAGCAACAGCTCACCCGTACAGCTGGAGCCGGTGAACACGTCGCGGTACCGGCCTGGTGGCAGGGGCAGAACCGTGTCGCCCCAGCCGCCATCGTCGGACAGGCCGGCCGGCAGTCTGGTCGCCAGGGTGATCGCGCCACCGCGGTCGAAGGCGACCAGGTGCTTCTGCCTCGGCCCGTCGACCAACAAGGGCGTGTAGCCGGTGAACAGCTCAGGGTGGTCCCGGCGGGCTCGCAGTGCCCGGCTGACCACCCACAGCTTGGCCAGCCCGGTGTCATCCAGGACTGGCGGCTCGGTCAGCGCGGTCAGCGCCGCGTACCGGAAGGCGAAGTCCACCGGCCGACGGTTGTCAGGGTCGACCAGCGAGTCATCCCACAGCTCGCTGCCCTGGTAGACGTCCGGTACCCCGGGCATGGTCAGCTGGATGAGCTTCTGCGACAGCGAGTTCGCCCACCCGTGTGGCTCGATCCGGGCGGACATGGCGGCGATCAGCGCGTGCATCTCGGGTTTGTCGTAGGCGGCGTCGACCGCTGCGTGCACCGCTGCCTCGAACTCCTCGTCCCCATCGACCCAGCTCGTGCCGTCCGCGGCCTCCCGCATCGCCTTCTCGGCATACGCATGGAAACGGGCCCGCCTCGGGTCGCCAACGTCGCTGCTGGCCGTCGATGTCTGTTCGGGCACCGCATGTAGTGCAAAGGCCGGCAGTGCCGGAAGTGCGACGGCGGTCTGCCAGAGGAGATACCCGAACGCGGCGTTCGGTACAGGTGCCAGGGCCATCAGCCGCCGTGCCGTATCGCCCCACTCATCGGGCAGCTCGGCCAGCACCGCCAGGCGGGCGCGGATGTCCTCGGCCCGCTTGGTGTCGTGGGTGGACAGGGTCGTCATGCCGGCTGGCGATGCCTTGGCCCGGCGTTGCTGGGCAGCATGGAACTCGGCGATCCCGGAGCCGAAGGTGCCTGGGTACCCGCCGACCTCGTTCAGCCCGATGAACCGGGTGTAGCGGTAGTAAGCGGTGTCCTCGACGCCCTTGGCCATGATCGCCCCGGTCACCTGCTGGAAGCGGATGCAGAGTGCGTCAGAAGGGTCGGACAGCCGGGGGAGGATCGCCTCGATGACCGGGGTCAGCTGTGGCTGGCGAACGGTGGCCCGGCGGACGGCTTCGGCGAGGTACTCCGCGCCGAGCGGCAGGTAGGAGCGGTACACCGGAAACGCGATCGCGAGCTCGCCGAGGGCAGCCACTGTGTCGTCAACGGAGCCGACCTCCGGCACGAGCCGGGCCAGCCGGCGCACCTCGGCTTGCATGATGGTGGTGACCACCATCCTTTTGCCGTCGGCGATCTGCTGCTCGAAGTTGCGGTGGTCGCCGGTCAGCTCGAGGTAGAGATGGGTCATGGCGTCTTCAGCGGCGGGATCCAGCAGCAGCGCGTTGACCTCGCCCAGCGCGTCGTAGCCGGTCATCCCGGCCACCGGCCAGACTGAGGGGAGCTGCTCGCCCGGCTCGGTGATCTTCTCCACCGTGATCCAGCAGTCCGGAACGGCAGCAGCCAACCGTTCGAAGTAACCGCCGGGGTCGACCAGTCCGTCCGGGTGATCGATGCGAAGACCCGTCACCCCATAGTCGGTCACCCAGCGCCGGATCTCGGCGTGGGTTGCCTCGAACACCGTCGGGTCCTCGACCCGCAGACTTGCCAGCTCAGTTTCCGCGAAGAACCGGCGGTAGTTCTGCGTAGTGTCCGCGAACCGGAAGCTGACCAGCTGGTAGTGCTGCCGGTCGTGGACCGCGGCTGCGGTGCCCTCGCCGGTCCCGGGCGCGATCGGGTACCGGTGCTCGTAGTAGTGCAGCTCGCCCTCCTCGACCGTGAGATCGGCCGCCGGGTCAGCGTCGTCACCGAGTACCGGGATCAGGATCCTGCCGTCGTTGATCTGCCAGTCGATATCGAACCAGCGGGCGTACTGCGACTCCTGGCCCAGCCGTAGTACGTCCCACCAGACGTGGTTCTCCGGCGGAACGGCCACACCCATGTGATTGGGCACGATGTCGACGACCAGGCCCAGACCGGCCGCGCGGCACGCCTGGGCCAACGCGGCCAGCCCGGCATCACCGCCCCGGCCGGGATCGACGAGCCGATGATCGACCACGTCATACCCATGCCTTGACCCGGTGGTCGATCGCAGCAGGGGGGAGACGTAAACAGCGCCAACCCCGAGCTCGGAGAGGTAGCCGGTCAGTGCGGCAGCCTCGAACAGGCTGAACCCCGCGGTGACCTGGAGCCGGTAGGTGGCGCTGGGCACTGTCTGTGTCACGGTTACCTGCGTCTCGGTCACCTTCGTCTCGGTTACCTGGTGCGCGAGCGTCCCCGGCTGCGCCCGCCTCCGGTGTACAGGGTCACGCCGACGGCGGCAAGACCCACCTGGATGAGGAGCTGGATCCAGTCAACGCCTGCGGTGTTGCCGACGTTCAGCTGCTGGGCGATGAAGGTGCCGATCAAGGCGGCGGCGATGCCGATGACCAGGGTCATCAGCAGTGAGATGTTCTGTCTGCCGCGGACGACCAGGCGGCCGAGGCCGCCGACAATGGCGCCGACGATGATGGCCGTGATGATGCCGGTGATCTCGATCTGACTCTCCCTCGAGCGATTTGGCGCGCTCGCCGACGCATGGTAGCCCACCCTACAAGGGGGATGGGCCGCGCCGGTCATCCGAGATTCTGGCGAAGGTCACTGCATCTAACTGAGCGCCTTGGCCTTCATGGACTCGTATTCGGCCTGCGTGATGGCCCCGGAGTCCAGGAGCTTCTTCGCCTGAGCGATCTGGTCAGCAGGTGAGTTGGTGCCCGCCACGTCTTTGATGTACGACTCCTGCTGAGCCTGGATTGCCTGAGACTGGCGGGCCGAACGCTCGGCCATCCGGTGTTGCACCCAGGGAGGGTGGCGTCTAAAGACTGGCACGTGTGACTGCCAGTAGCCAGACCATTCACGGTCCTTGCACAAAGCAGCAGAACGGGTCATTTGTCTATCTCCAGTTCTGGCTTTGTCGCGCATCAGGGCCGAGACTGTGGCGATGAATACGGTCGATCTCGGGTTCCCCCGCCTTGCCGGGCCGCCACGTCCCGGCGACGTCCCGGGAGCACCGCCGTCTTTCCACGTACTTGCCAAGCCGACCGGTGCGATCTGCAACCTGGACTGCTCCTACTGCTTCTTCCTGTCCAAGGAGGAGCTCTACCCCGGCAGTGAGCTCCGGATGCGCGACGACCTGTTGACCCAGTATCTGAGGCAGTTGCTGGAGTCACATCGCACTCCCGACGTGACAGTGGCGTGGCAGGGCGGTGAGCCGACGATGATGGGCCTGGACTTCTTCCGGCGGGCCGTGGACCTGGTCGCCCAGCTTGCCCGGCCCGATCAGCGGGTCGAGCACACGATGCAGACGAACGGCACCCCGAGACATGCGGCACGGCCGTGGCCCTGGAGCACAACGGGGACCTGTACTCCTGCGTCGGAAACATCGGCGAGCGTCACATGCTCGAGCTCATCGCCTCGCCGCAGCAGCGGGCCTTCGGCAACGCCAAACGTGACTCGCTGCCGGCATGCTGCCGTCAGTGTGATGTCCGGTTCGCGTGCCACGGCGGCTGTCCGAAGGACCGGTTCACGACCACGCCCGACGGCGAGCCGGGGCTGCACTACCTGTGCCAGAGCTATCAGGACTTTTTCCGGCGTGTCGGCCCGCCGATGCGGGTGATGACTGCGGCCCTTCGGTCTGGCCGGGACGCCGATGAGGTCATGGCCTGGTACGAGCGCAGCGACAAGCGCGGTGACAAGCGAGAGTGACAAGCGAGAGTGACAAGCAAGAGTGCCAAGCGCGGCGACAAACAGAGTGACAAGCGGGGCGATCTCGCCCGTGGCGGATGAGGCGGGACGGCTGCCAGCGGGCTTGTCTGAGGACCACGCAGATCCGGTGGGCTGGCCCTGCGCCACGGTCGTTTGCCGGATGCGTGACAGCGATCAGATGGAGGAGCCGTGAGCGTGCCATTCAAGGGCAAGGTCAACGTCGACATCCGGGACTCGGTGGAGGACTGGGTGCCGTTCGCGCCGCCCCAGGCGCCCGAGGGGGCGCCCAACGTCGTCTACATCGTGCTGGACGACGTCGGGTACTCCGCGATGTCCTGCTACGGCGGGCCGATCACAACACCGAACATCGACAAGATCGCCGGCGATGGCGTCCGCTACACGCAGTGGCACACCACGGCGCTGTGCTCGCCCACCGAGACCGAGGCTGTATCCGACCGCGATCAGGTTCAACGCCGACTGTGACGCGTCGAAGGCCTTCCCGATCGTCGGCAGCGCAACGTTGGCCACCGCCAGGTTCAGGTTCGCGACCGAGGCAGCCAGCACCAGCGATACGAGCACCAGACCGGCCCGCGGTGGCCGACTGCTCGCGCCCCCCGCACCGCTCCCCATGCCGGGTCCAGCAGACATCAATACCCCCGAACGGATCCGCCGACGTGGTCGTCAAGGACTCACACAATCGCGAACTCGGCCGGTCGTGCCTCATCCGTGGGGAGCGAGATCCTGCCTCGCACAGGGGGGCGCGGCTGGACCAAGAGTTCGCGGTTGAACCATTTCTGAGCAGCTCACCTCATCCGCCGTGGATGACGTGGGGGTCTGGTAGCGCCGATAAGTTCCGGATGACGACATGTTCCGCACGAGAGACGAGGAATCATGACCGACAATCAAGTGCAGGTGTTCGTAGCGGCGTTCGGCAATGAGACGGAGGCCGGTGCAGCGCTCAAGGACTTCCGGGCGATGAACCATGAAGGATCGATCGACCTGATCGATGCCGCTGTCATCGTGCATGGCGCTGACGGCAAGGTCCGTTTCGAGGAGACCGCGGACCCGAGCGGCAAGAAATGGGCCAAACGTGGCGCGATCGCAGGTGGCCTCGTCGGACTGATCTTCCCGCCGAGCATCATCGTCGGTGCTGCCGTCGGTGCAGGGGGCGGTGGCATCTGGGGCAAGATCCGCGACAAGGGATTCAAGGACGAGGATCTCAAGGCGGTCGGCGAGAGTCTGGACCCGGGCACGTCGGCGATCATCGCGATCGCTGAGGATCGCGTGATCGAGCGGCTTGAGACCGGGCTCGAGGGCTACAGCAGGATCGCCCGCCACGCCCTCAGCGCCGAGGCGGCCGCCACGATCACGGCCGAAATCGAAGCTGAGCCCGAAGAGGCACCGAAACCGAAGCCGCCGAGTGGCGCCTAGCGAGGGGTCTGTGTAGGCGAGTTACCGAGTAGCGACCGACCTGCCGGCTAGCGCTGGCCGGCCGGTCGCGGTGCGACGGCGTGTTCAGGACTCGTGGAGGTGGCACTTGACCAATTGAGTCACAGTGATCACGCGACCGCTCGAGGGGACAGTCGCAACGACCATCGGCGCAGCCACACCGATTTCGCAGCGAGAGACGCGTCCGGCTAGGCGACCAGATCGCGGCGGCGCCATCCGAGGTAGCCGAGAGCCGCGAGCACCGCAGCGGTGAGGGTGAGAGCCGCCAGCGAGACGACTCCGCCGGAGCCCACGGGGAGCAGCGGGGTGTGCTGGAACGGGGAGAGGTCCATCAGCCACTGTGGCGCGTTCCACAGCACCCCGAACTCGCCGAGCGCGATGAACACGGCCAGCAGGCCCCAGACGGCAGCGGTGAGCCGGGGGGCCCAGCCGAACACGGTCAGCACCACACTGGTGATGACCCACGCCGCGGGGATCTGGGCGAGGCCGGCCAGGGTGACCCGGCCGACCTGGCTGCCGTCGTGCAGCGCGAAGGCGGCACCCACACCGGTCGACAGCCCGGTCAGCAGCATCAGCAGGGCCACCCCGGCCAGGGCTGCGGCGTAGTGGCTGGTGACCCAGCGGGTGCGGGTCGTCGCGGTGCCCAGGAGGGCTTCCGTGTGTCCTGCGATCTCCTCGCTGCGTAGGTGGTTGGCCGCTGAGAGGCCGTAGGCGGCCACGAGGATCCCCATGATGGCGATCTCGGCGGCCAGGAAGGCGTCGGTCAGGGCTTGCGCACCACCGAGCTTCTTGATCATGTCCTGGGCGTTCGGTGAGGTCAGGAAGTCCGTGACGCTGCTCGCGAGCGACCCGATGACCACGCCGAATACGACGACTGTGACTGCCCAGGCCACCAACACGCGGTCCTGCAGTCGTACGGCCAGGTCCCAGACCCCGGCCAGGGCTCCTCGTGCCGGGCCGGGACGATCTTCGCGCAGGCCACCGCCCAGGTCCCGGCGGGCCCGCAGCACGAAGGTCGCGGGGACCAGTGCCACGCACAGCGCCAGCGGCAGGGTCAGTACCCACCAGTGGTCCCCGGCGAAGGCCCGGATCTGTTGGTTCCACCCGATTGGTGACAGCCAGGACAATGCCGATGGGCCAGGCTCGGCGAGGTCGCCGACCGCGCGTAGCGCGTAGGTGATCGCGATGACGATCATGCCCAGCCCGGTGGCCGCCCGGGCGCTGGTGGTCAGCTGGGCGCTCACCGCGGCCACTGCGCTGAACGCCATTCCGGTGGCCGCCCAGCCCAGTCCGAAGGCGAGCGAGCCGGCTGCCGGCAGCCCGGTGGCGGCCAGGGCTGCACCGCACAGAAGTCCGAGGACGAGACTGGCGCCAAAGCTGATCACCAGGGCGGCTGTGAGCGGGGCGTTGCGTCCCAGCCGCCCCCCGCTGAGCAGCTCCAGCTGCCCGCCCTCCTCGTCGGCGCGGGTGTGACGGATGGTGACGAACACCATGAGGACCGCGACGGCCGCCGTCATGAATGCGGTGTACTTGATCATGGACAGGGAGCCCAGCGATGTCGGGTCATAGACGCGCCCGAACAGTGCCACCATGGAGGCGGCGGCGTTGATGGTATTGGCCGCCTCGATGCGGCTGGCCTTGTCGGGGAACAGGCCGGCTCCGGCCGAGGCGCTGGACCAGGTCATCATTGCGAACGCGAGGATCCACAGCGACAGCAGCCAGCGGTCCCGGCGCAGTCCCAGCCGGACCAGGTCGCCGGTTCCGGCCAGCGTCTCACGCATCGTCGGGCCGTCCTCCGCTGGAGGTGGCCTCGCCGGTGGGCATCTCACCGGCCGGTGCGTAGTGCCGCAGGAACAGGTCCTCCAAGGTCGGGGGCTGGCTCGTCAGCGCCTGTAGGCCGGCGGCGGTCAGCGCCTGCATGAGTGGGGCCAGACCCGACGGCTCGACCTGGGCGGTGACCCGGTGGTTCGTCACGACCACATCGTGGACCCCTGGCAAGGACTCCAGGCCCTGCGGCACGGCCGCGACGTCGGCGGTGACCGAGGTCCGGGTCAGGTGCCTCAGCTGCTCGAGCCGGCCGGTCTCCACCACCTTGCCGGCACGGATGATGCTGATCCGGTCGGACAGCGCCTCGGCCTCGCTGAGGATGTGGCTGCTCAGCAGGACGGTGCGCCCCTGGTCGCGCAGTTCTCGCGCGCACCCGCGGAAGGAGTCCTCCATCAACGGGTCCAGGCCGCTGGTGGGCTCGTCCAGGAGGAACACCTCGGCGTCGGTGGCCAGGGCGGCGATGAGGGCCACCTTCTGCCGGTTGCCCTTGGAGTAGGTGCGGGCCCTCTTGGTCGGGTCCAGGTCGAACATCTCCAGCAGACGGTCCCGTCGGGCCTGGTCCTGCCCGCCCTGTAGCTGGCCGAGCAGGTCGATCACCTCACCGCCGGTCAGGTTCGGCCACAACGCCACATCGCCCGGGACGTACGCCAACCGGCGGTGCAGCGTCGCCACGTCCCGCCAGGGGTCTAGCCCCAGCACCTGGATGGAGCCCGCGTTGGAACGCAGCATGCCAAGCAGCAGCCGCAACGTCGTGGTCTTGCCTGCCCCGTTTGGGCCGAGGAAACCATGCACCTCGCCCTCAGCCACCGCAAGGTCCAGCCCGTCCAAGGCGGTCACGGGCCCGAAACGCTTGACTACCCCGGTCATCTCCACAACATTCGTCATGGGGGACACGCTACAGTTGCTTTAGCATGTTGTGAAGTAACTGACTCAGGGTGAAGGTGATCACATTGACTCGGCAGGAACGTGGCTCCGCGGCTTCCCAGTCTGCTCAGCCGCGCGACGAACAGGCCGTGGCGCGATTCGTTGAGCATGCCGCCGCCGTGTTGGCCGACATGGGCTTCGCCCGGATGCCGGCCCGGGTCCTGATGCTGCTGATGGCCACAGAGGAGCCGGGCCTGACCGCGGCCGACCTCTCTGCCGGACTGCAGGTGAGCCCTGCGGCCGTCTCCAACGCGGTGCGGTACCTGATGCATGTGGGTCTGGCCGAAAGAGAGGCTGTGCCGGGCGCCCGCCGTGACGTCTATCGCCTGCCCAACCACACGTGGTACGCAGCCAGCGGCGCCAAGCAACCGGCATACCGCAAGCTTGCTGACGTGGCCGGCCAAGGTATCCAGGCCACCGGTGGACCCGACACACCGGCCGGGGCCCGCCTGCGCGACATGGAAAGCTTCTTCGACTACCTCGACACCGAGATCCCCGGCGTCGTCGAACGCTGGCATCGACTCCGCGACACCGCTTTGCGTGGCGATGGGTGAAGCCAGCCGGAGAGCGAGCCTCCGGAGACAGACTCACGCTCTGAAGGTGAGACTCCGATGTCCGCCAGGATGCCCGTTCTGACAGCTCAGCCCGGCGTCTCTTGCCAGCTCGTCACGCGGCGAAACGCCCACTCCCACCACCACAAGTCGCCCTCGATCACCGAGCCGCCGGACGTCCGCACACCACGGGCGGCACCCGTGCCGACAATCGCCTCGATCTTCATGTGGAACTACGATAGACAAATTCGTTCGAGCTGAGGGTCTGATGACGACGCACCATGTCCAGCCGACCCCCACCGACCCCACGTTGCGCTACCGCCTCGGCGGCCGGCATGCCTGGATGGTCTGGTCAGCCGCCACTGCCGTCTACATCCTGGCGGTCTTCCACCGCACCTCACTGGGTGTGGCCGGCCTGATCGCCGCCGAGCGCTTCCACATCAGCTCAGCCCAGCTTGCGACCTTCACGATGGTGCAGCTGTTCGTCTACGCGGCCATGCAGATCCCGGTCGGCGTCATGGTGGACCGGTTCGGCGCGAAGAAGCTGCTGGTCACCGGTGTGGTGCTGATGACCGGCGGCCAGTTCGCCTTCGCGTTCGCCAGCACGTTCGGGGTCGGGGTCGGGGCCCGGGTCTTCGTCGGCATGGGCGACGCGATGGTCTTCATCAGCCTCATCCAGCTGGTCGCCCTGTGGTTCCCGCCGGCCCGGACAGCCATGGTCACCCAGATGACCGGTGTCGTCGGGCAGATTGGCGCGGTGGCCGCCACGGTGCCTCTGTCGGCAGCGCTGCACAGTGTGGGGTGGACGAGGTCGTATGCCGCAGCGGCCAGTGTCGGCGTCCTTCTGGGAATCGTGCTGATCGTCGTCGTACGGGACTCGCCGTACAAGGACCACCATCGCGACGAGCTGAAGATGCGGGCGGTCGGTCGGGCGCTGAAGCTGGCCTGGGCCGAGCCCGGGACCCGGCTCGGCCTCTGGTCGCACTTCACAGTGCAGTTCGGCGCCACGGTCTTCGCCATCTTGTGGGGGTTCCCGTTCCTTGTCTCGGGACAGGGGCTGACCGCGGGTGCGGCCAGTGCCCTGCTCATCGTGATGACCATCACCGCCCTCGTGAGCAGCCCTCTGATCGGCGCCTTCGTCACGCGTTGGCCGTACTCACGTTCCACCCTGGTCCTGTGGATCGTCGGCGCGATCATGGCGATCTGGGCGGTCGTGCTCCTCTGGCCGGGGCGGGCGCCGCTGTGGCTTCTGGTCGTCCTCGTGGTGGTGCTTGCGGTGGGTGGGCCGGGCTCGATGGTCGGGTTCGACCTGGCCCGGACCTTCAACCCGCCCACCCGTCTGGGCAGCGCAAGCGGGATAGTCAACGTCGGTGGGTTCGTCGCGTCCCTGAGCACCGTCGCCCTCATCGGCATCGTGCTCGACCAGGTCGCGCCCGGTGGCCCTTCGACCTACACGGTGGACTCGTTCCGGGCAGCCATGTCAGTCCAGTACATCGTGTGTGTGATCGGTCTCGTCCAGATCCTGCGCTTCCGTCGGAAGGCTCGCGCCTCGCAGCGACGTGACCAGCCGGACCTGCCCGCAAGAAGTTCGGTCACGGTATGACGCCTGCCA
>DASRUA010000230.1:0-3688 GCA_035655615.1 Dermatophilaceae bacterium | reverse complement strand
GCCGTGCTGTTGCCAGACCGCCCGGTCCGCACGCGACTCCTCGTGCAGGAGCTCGGCAAGCCGGTCGCGGCGACGGTGCAGCTCGGAGAGTCGCCGGTCGACCTCCGTTCGGGCGGCGTCCTGGGCTTCGGTGCCGGATGTCACCACGGACACGTGCCCGATGGCATCCGCCGCAGCCTGCAGCACCTGCGCGAGCACACTGCGGACCTGTGCGTCGTACACAGTCTCCGCCTGCTCGCTGGGCACGAAGTAGGTCCGGTCCAGGAGGGAACGGCACAGGTTGCGGATCGTGACGTAGGTGTGCTCGAGCCCCGTCAACCCGGTGCGCAGCCGCGGTAGTACCTCGCGGGCCTGGGCAATGCGTGGGTTGAACCTGGCACTGTCTTGGGCGCGAGCCAGCGTCCGGTCGGCGTGCGCAACGTCGTCACCGAGGCGCCGGGCCTCGTTCAGCATCCGGTCGGCTGACTCGCGGGACCACCCAGCATCCAGCTGATCGGCGAGCTGTTTGAGGAACGCTGCCATCCGCTCGGCCAGCTCACCGAGCGCGTCACTAGCCGGTTGCACGTACAGGGGAGCTGCGATCACCACGTTGACGGCGACACCGACGCCGGCTCCGATCAGCGTCTCGTAGACCCGGTCCAGGGCCGCGCCCTCCGCGCCGCCTACTGCCAGCACCAGCATGGCCGAGATCGGGACTTCGAGCAGATGGGCGCCCAGGCGCAGGAGGCGGCCAATGATCAGCGACGCAGCCACGACTGCCCCCAGACTCCACCAGGTCAGCCCGACATAGGAAGCAACACCGACCGCAATCAGCACTCCGGCCACGACGCTGGCGACTCTCTGCAAACCGCTGGCCACTGTCTCGTACATCGTCAGCTGTACGACGAGAAGTGCTGTCAGCGGAGCCAGCACCGGCGCCGGGCTGGTCCCCAGATGCTGGGCCAAGATGAAGGACAGGACAGCGGCAAGCGTCGTCTTCGCCGTACGCAGTCCCGGCCTGCGTCCACGCCGGAACAGCGTCGCGCGCATCTGAGCGGCGACGCCGGATCCGCGCGATGACACCCGATCTTCTCCCCAACTGGTCGTCAAGGACTGGGCAACACCAGCGTCTCACTTGCACCCGGTGGCCACCCTCTACCTGGCCACCGTACCTTGGCGTGGGACAGGGTGGCCAGCTTCCGCATCGACGTACATATCGGCATCGCCGTCCATGGCGACGGCGACGTCCACTGCTGCGTCGGCCAGTGCCTCGCCGGCGGGCGTGAGCGACACGGTGACACAGCGATCGGGCCGAAAGGGGCTGCCCTGACCCCACGTTTCGTCGCGGGCCCATACACGTACAGGGTGCTCGAGGGTGTCAGCCACTGGATACCCGACGAGGCGCCGGAACAACTCGACGCCCTGCTGGCCAGGCATTTCGACACGGCCCCGACACACGGGAACTGAGCGGACTGCTCCCGATCACGGCCAGTCCGCGACGTCCGCATCTAGCCGCTTATCTGGCGCGGCCGATCCCCTCCTTGAGCAGTCCCGAAAGCGGACGATGACCGGACGCATGGAGCCAAGCCTCGGTGTCGGTAGCACGATCCGCACACGGGACGAAACTACCGAAGTCGGACAATGACGCAACCTAATCGTCATCAGGGCAGAGGTGGGGCCTCGTGGGGTGTGCACACGCAGAGTCGGTTGCCCTGTCTCTCTTGCGCCACGTGAACGTCGAGATGTAGACGGGAGGTAGCGGGTGTCTCGGTGCATTGGAACCACAGGGCGGGACCGCGTCCCCACGGATCGACGAGGTCGCCCGATCGGCCTAGCCGATAGCCGAGCGCCGTCTGCCAAGTCGACCTCAGCGCATCCGGGTCGGCGCTGTCCATTCCGATCTCCACCGTGCGGACCAGGGTGGGTTCGGCAACGGCACCAGCGCCAGCGGCAAGGGCGCTGATCCGGGTGGCAAGCCGGATGTCTCGCTCTGTCACCTCATCACCGACCTGATGCGTCGTCGACCGCACGAAGACGTGGTCGTAGCGCCAGTCGACGTCGGGATGGTGGTCGACGGACTCGGCCGCCTGCCCAATGGCGGCCACGAGGACCAAGGCAGCTGCTGCTGAAGGGGCGACGTAGGCGGTCTGCAATGCCCCAAGTCGGCCGCGCCAGTCAGGCAGCCGTTCGAGGGCGGCGGCGAGATCGTCGGGTCCGAGGACCTTGACCTTGACCAGGTCAGTCGTGTTCAGGTCTGTCGAGTTCAGGTTTCCGCAGCGAGATCGCCAACAGTACGAGGCTGGCAATGAAGATCACCAGTACCAGCCACAAAGCCCAGGCGCTTCGATGCTCGGCGGGGATCATTTGCATGCCGCCCTGCAGGACCAGACCGGCACCGGCCAGAAGATAGGCGCCCACGGGAACGGGTCGTTTCTTGAAGCCGCGTGGGCTGATGAACCACGTGATGCCGGCCCGATGCAGCAGAGTGCTGACGATCATGAGGACACCTACGGTGATTCCAAAGACACCGGTGACCACTCCTGCCAGCTGGAGACTCATGTCTGTTCTCAGTTCCGTTGGTTGGCCCGCAGTTGCGGACGGTGGTCATGCTGGTCAGGCTGAGCATCCTGTCAGCAGATGGTGTTGGCCATTGTCACCGGGGAGGCTCGCGAGGGTGCGAACCGGACGCACTTTCATAACCGCATTTCGCGCGGTGTCACCGGCGCCTCACCTAATGCCGCGTGCGTGGTGACTGGCCACGTGCCTTGGAACGGAACGGTACCGGTCACCGATCGGCATACAGAGGGCCCAAAACCCGCCGCCTTGTCAGTCTGTGCTCCTATCATCGGGGTATGAAGCTGCTGCGTTACCGACGGCCTTCCCTGCGTAACCTTTCCGGCTACACCCAGGTCAAGCGTCGGGCGAAGCGACAGCTCGGCATCAGCCAGGTCCAGGCCTGGACGAAGCCGAGTCGAGTGAAGCAGCGCGCCAAACAGCACGTCGGCTACTACTCCCCCACGATGCGCGTGGTTCGCAACACCGCGAAGGGCCGGTTCCCGTCGTTCCTCGGGCTGTTCAAGAAGAAGTAGCGGATTCAGCCCACCGTGCCCGCGTAACGACGCAACTGTCGCAGGCGGACGACGAGCAGGATCCTCGATCCATCCCTCACCGGACAAGGACGCACACCCATCGCGGCTGATTGAGTGCGTTCAGATGACGCGGGGCGGGACCTCCGGGCGTCCGCAAGGGATGGTCATCGGCGCCAACATCGTCGGTGCCCGATGGAGCAGCTTGCGCTGGAGTGACCTATTCATTACGAGTAAGGGCCAGGCCGTCCATCGAGGTCCGAGCCCCCCCCCCGGATCTCACCCGGTCTGGCACGAGGCCCAAACCTCCTACGGCATATGCCGAAATTTCGTCACACGGCAGCCCACGTTGCCTGACCGGACCGTCGTTGTGAGGGAATCGATCCCCAGTTTCGACGGCTACACGCTGTCGCATCCCGAGCCTGGTCGAGCGGGCCAGCAATCATCCCGCGGGTCGTGTTGCACCCAGAGCAACGTGTTGCGACTACGCAAGATCACAGGCTCATGGAGCTTCCAACGAAGGGGGATGGCGGAGCTCAGATGCCCGCGCCGGCCGTTCGGGCGCGTCGCCACCCTTCGGCGTTGCAGTCTCGAGGAACGGCTGTGGTGAGGCGCCGGGGGTG
>DASRUA010000229.1:0-4744 GCA_035655615.1 Dermatophilaceae bacterium | reverse complement strand
CAGCCACCGCGAGGAGCTGCTGGCGGCACTGGTCAGGGTTGCGCAGAGCGGCTGGTACGTCCACGGCCCGGAGCACGAGGCATTCCAGAACGAGTTCGCGGAGTTCATCGGAGTGGACCACTGTCTCGGCGTTGCCAGCGGCACGGACGCACTCGAGCTGGCCATACTTGCAGTCGGGCAGGGACGCGATGGCACCGTGCTCACCGCTGCCAATGCCGGTGGGTACACAACCACTGCGGCGCGTCGCGCCGGGCGTGAGGTCACCTACGCCGACGTCGACCCAACGTTTCTGTGCCTCAGCCCGGGATCGGTCGAGCCCGTGCTGGAGGGTGTCGCGATCTGTGTGGTGACCCATCTGTACGGGCGGATGGCACCCATCGAGCAGATTGTGGAGCTCTGTCACGCCCGCGGCGTGGCGGTGATCGAGGACTGTGCGCAGTCCGTCGGGGCACAGCGCGGTGGCCGGAAGGCCGGTTCGTTCGGGGATGCGGCCACGTTCAGCTTCTACCCGACCAAGAACCTCGGGGCGCTCGGTGACGCTGGGGCGATCGTCACGTCAGACCCTGACCTGGCTGCCAGCCTGTTCCGGCTGCGCCAGTACGGCTGGACGTCGAAGTACTCCATCGGGGTGGATGGGGGTCGCAACAGCCGGCTGGATGAGATGCAGGCGGCCGTCCTGCGGACTCGGCTGCCTCATGTTCCCGAGTGGAGTGAGCGCCGCCGGCAGATCATCAAGCGCTACTCGGCCGCGGCGCAGGGAACACCTCTGACGATTCTGCCGGTAGCCGGCGAGGATCACGTGGCTCACCTGGCGGTCGGACTGACCCCTTTCCGCGACGAAGTGGCCGGGAAACTTGCCGCGGCGGGGGTGCGCACCGACGTGCATTACCCGATCCCGGACCATCTGCAGCCCGCGTTCGCCGGGGAGCTCGGTCAGGTGAGCCTTCCGGTCACCGAGGAGACGGCTGGCCGGCTGATCTCGCTGCCGTGCTTCGTTGAGCTCACCGACGCTGAGGTGGAACGGGTCTGTGATGCTCTCCGAACCCTCTGAGCCGGCCAGCGACAGCGTCCGGGTTCGCTATTCGGTCGTGGTGCCGGTCTATGGCAATGAGGCGACGCTGCCGGCGTTGATCAAGCGGCTCAAGCTCATTGCCCACGATCTGGACGCGCCCATGGAGGCCGTCTTCGTCGTCGATGGCTCCCCGGACGGTTCCGTGCTGGTGCTGCGCAAGCTGCTGCCGATGTCGGGGCTTCCCGCCCAGCTGGTGTGTCACTCGCGCAACTTCGGCGCCTTCGCCGCCATCCGCACCGGCTTTGCCGCCGCTCGCGGTGAGTACGTCGCGGCAATGGCCGCTGACCTGCAGGAACCTCCGGAGCTCGTCGAGAAGTTCTTCAAGCACCTCTCCTCGGGCGAGTATGACGTGGCCGTGGGCGTCCGCACGGGGCGCGACGACCCGCTGACGGCCACGATGCTGTCGAAGGTGTTCTGGTCGAACTACCGGCGCTGGGTCCATCCCGACATACCGGCCGGCGGGGTGGACATCTTTGGCTGCACCAAGGATGTCGCCGCGCGGCTGGTTGGGCTGGACGAGTCGCACACAAGCCTGGTGGGCTTGCTCTACTGGCTGGGTTTTCGTCGTATCGGCATCCCGTACCAGCGTGCAGCACGCACCGGCGGCAAGAGTGGCTGGTCGTTCCACCGCAAGGTGCGCTACTTCCTGGACAGTGTCTTCTCCTTCACCGACGTCCCGATCACCGTCCTGACCTCGATCGGCGTCATCGGAGGCATTCTGACGCTGCTGGCCAGCGTGGTGGTCGTTGTCGCCCGGCTGACGGGGGCGATCCGGGCGTCCGGGTACACCCCGATCATGCTGGTGATCCTGCTGTCAACCTTCACCATCCTCTTCGGCCTGGGTGTCGTGGGTTCCTATGTCTGGCGCACCTATGAGAACAGCAAGGGCCGGCCAGGTGCCGTGCCCATGAGCCATGAGGTCTTCGGTGCGGTCGATGACCACTGACGGCCGGCCGTCGAACAGCTCGGCGATCTTTCGGTTCCTGGTGATGGGGGGCTCCAACACCGTCATCACCCTGGTTCTGTTCGCTCTCCTCGCGCGGGTGATGCCACCGGCGGCTGCCTACACCATGGTATTTGCCGTCGGCCTGGCCTGCACCACGCTTCTGACCGGTCGTTTCGTCTTCGGGGCATCCAACACCAGGCTCAGCGCCGGTCTGCTCCTGGGCTGGTATCTCGTGGTCTACGTGGTCGGGCTGGGCGTCGTCCAGATGCTGCAGGTTGGCGGGGTCGCCTCCCCGGACCTGATCGCGCTGTTGACGGTTGTCGTCACCGCCCCGCTGAACTTCCTTGGCGGTCGATGGATCTTCCGGGCCCGCTCGTCGACCTCGGTGAAGGAACGCTCGTCGACCCCTGTGAAGGAACTCGCGTCATGACGCCGTACATACATCCGCAGGGGATCTGCGAGTCGGAGAAGGTGGGCGAGGGCACGCGTGTCTGGGCCTTCGCCCATGTGCTGCCGGGTGCGCGGATCGGTGCCGACTGCAACATCTGCGACCACGTCTTCGTGGAGAACGACGTGGTCATCGGAGATCGCGTCACCATCAAGTGCGGCGTGCAGGTCTGGGACGGGGTGACCCTCGCTGACGACGTCTTCGTCGGCCCGAACGTCACCTTCACCAACGACCCCATGCCCCGCAGCAAGGTTTACCCCGTCAAGTTCGCGACGACGGTCGTGGCTCAGGGCGCCTCTCTCGGCGGTGGTTCGGTCATCCTGCCGGGTGTGCACATCGGTCGCAGCGCCATGGTCGGAGCCGGGGCGGTGGTGACCAAGGACGTGCCCGCGAACGCCATCGTCGTCGGCAACCCGGCACGGATCGTCGGCTATGTCGACACAAGGCCGGAGCGCGCTGAGATCGCCGAGCTGACCGTCGGCGTCGCCGGAGAGCTGCCGCACGTGCGCGTTCCGGGTGTAGGGCTCCGCCGGATCCGCAGTGCGGTGGACCTGCGCGGGAGTCTGGTCGCGGCGGACTTCTCCAGCGACCTGCCGTTCGTGCCGAGGCGTGCCTTCACGGTGTTCGACGTGCCGACCAAGGATGTCCGGGGCGAGCATGCCCACCACAAGTGCGAGCAGTTCCTCCTCTGTCTGGTCGGAAGCGTGTCCTGCGTGGTGGACAACGGCCAGATGCGCCAGGAGTTCCGACTCGACCGCCCGGATACCGGTCTGTACATGCCTCCCATGACGTGGGGCACCCAGTACAACTACTCGCCCGACGCCGTCCTGCTGGTCTTCGCCTCGCAGGAGTACGATGCCCGCGACTACATCCGTGACTACGACGAGTTCCTGCGCCTCGCCTCGGTGTCCCAGGCTGGTCTGTGACTGCTCTGCACTCTGGACCTGAGATTGCCGGATACGGTTAGGCCTGCTGGGCGGTCGCTTCGGGTATGCCGTTCAGCCAGGAGGGCTCGCATAGTGGCCTAGTGCGGCGGTCTTGAAAACCGCTGTGGGGTTAAACCCACCGAGAGTTCGAATCTCTCGCCCTCCGCCCAAGCAAGACGCAACAAGGCCCCTGACAGCGCAGACGCTGTCAGGGGCCACGGTGTCGCCCTGGCGACCGCCGCGGCTCACTTCGGCCTCGAGTGCGAGATCCACATGGGTCAGGTCGACATCGAGAAGCAGGCGCCCAACGTCAGCCGCATGCAACTGCTCGGCGCAACCGTCGTGCCCGTCACCCACGGCCTCAGGACCCTCAAAGAGGCCGTCGACTCGGCTTTCGAGGCCTATATGGCCGACTACGAGAACTCGATCTACTGCATCGGATCTGTCGTCGGCCCGCACCCCTTCCCGCTCATGGTGCGCGACTTCCAGCGCGTCGTCGGTATCGAGGCGCGCGAGCAGTTCCACGAGATGACCGGCAACCTCCCCGACGTCGTGGAGGCCTGCGTCGGCGGCGGCTCCAACGCGATCGGCATCTTCTCCGCGTTCCTCGAGGACCCGGTCGAGCTGATCGGCGTCGAGCCGCTCGGTCGCGGCACGGCGGTCGGCGAGCACGCGGCGACGATGACCTACGGCCGCGAGGGCGTCATCCACGGGTTCAAGTGCTACCTGCTGCAGGACGCTGACGGCCAACCGTCCCCGGTTTACTCCTGCGCGAGCGGCCTCGACTATCCCGGCGTCGGCCCCGAGGACAGCTACCTCAAGGACACCGGCCGCGTCGAGTACGTGACCAGCTCCGACGAGGCGTGCCGCGATGCCTTCTTCATGCTCAGCCGCAAGGAGGGCATCATCCCGGCCTTGGAAAGCGCCCATGCCGTGGCGCACGCGCTCGTGAAGGCGCGCGAGATGAAGACCGGCACGATCCTGGTGAACCTCAGCGGTCGTGGCGACAAGGATATGGACTACGTGATCGAGAACTGGGGCATCGGCACGCAGTCCTGATCCGAGGGATTGGCGGTGGCGTCGACACCGCGGTGGCGGTCGCCGAGGTGGTAAGTGAAACTGTCGCCATGACCCTACGGATCGGTTACAAGGCTTCGGCCGAACAGTTCAACCCCCGAGAGCTCGTCGAGTTCGCTGTCGAGGCCGAGCAGGTCGGTCTGGACAGTGTGATGATCTCCGACCACTTCCAGCCCTGGCGCCATACCGGGGGCCATGCCCCTTTCTCGATGGCCTGGCTGGCCGCGGTCGGTGAACGTACCGAGCGGGTCCTGCTGGGCACTTCGGTCATGACG
>DASRUA010000228.1:0-27374 GCA_035655615.1 Dermatophilaceae bacterium | reverse complement strand
CATCGTCACAAACCCAGCCTCAATGCCGAATGCGAATCACGACGCACTGGCGCGCGTGGCAGCGAAGAGCAAGGTGCGCGTCGTCACGACTAACTACGACCTCCATCTGGAACGGCAGCTCAAGGAAGTGGGCTATCCATTTCACTGCCCGGCTCGTAGGCTTGCTGGGTGCCGTCGCGAGGCCTGCATTACCCCGGTTCGTACGCGGAGTTGCGGGCGTGGTTTCCCGACGACGATGCGTGCATGGACTACCTCGACTGGTTGCGCTGGCCCAACGGGGTGGTATGTCCGGCGTGCGGATGGACGGCGATCACCGCGGCGTCGGGGCGGGTGTGGCGGTGCGGGGGCTGTCGCAAGCGGGTGTCGCGCACCGCAGGCACGATCTTCGAGAACACGCGCACACCGTTGACGGTGTGGTTCGCGGCCGGCTGGTACATGACCGCCGATCCCGGCGGGGTGTCGGCTCTGACGATGCAGCGGCTGCTCGGGCTGGGTTCCTACCAGACGGCCTGGGCGATGCTGCACCGCTACCGCACCGCGATGGTGCGGCCCGGCCGGGAGGTTCTGATCGGGCGGGTCGAGGTCGACGAGACGTTCATCGGCGGGGAGCGGCCCGGACCGCGCGGACGCGGCGCACAGGGCAAGACGCTGGTGGTCGTCGCGGTGGAACTGCTTGAACCACAAGGTTATGGACGGGCACGCATGAACGTCATCCCCAACGCCAACGCCAAGACTCTGCGCTCGTTCCTCATCGCCACCGTCGAGCCCGGCGCGACCGTGGTGACCGACGGCTGGTCGGCTTATCCCAAGGCGTGCGAGGACTGGTTCACCCACGAGCCGTACCCGGTGGCACGGTCTGGGCACCAGGCGCACGAGCTGTTGCCGGCGGTGCACCGGGTGGCGTCCCTGTGCAAGCGTTGGCTGATGGGCACCCATCAGGGCGGGGTTCAGCCCGAGCACCTGCAGGCCTACCTCGAAGAGTTCTGCTTCCGCTTCAACCGCCGTCACGCCCGCGCTCGGGGCCTGTTGTTCTACCGTCTCCTGCAGTACGCCGCGGGCGCCTCTCCTCTTACCTACCGGAAGATGGTGGCAACCTCGCGTCCCAAGGCCGTCAAACCGGCCGGGGTCAAGGGCCCACGTTCCAAGCCGGGCACCCTCGCGCTGCCGCCCGAGGACCGACCTTGGCGCGCTGCTCGCAGCTTGGAGTGATCTCCAACTGGCAAACGTGCGCACCGGCAGCGAAATGGATAGCCCACCTTCGTTGTTCTTTTGTGGCGGACGGGGTCAGCCGACCTCGGCCGGGACAATCTCGATGCGCTTGGGCTGGGTCCTGCGGACGGACCGTTGGTCGAGCCAGGTGGCGAGTCGGCTGAGGCTGTAGTTGATCAGGATGAAGATGACCGCGACCACGAAGAGTATCTGGATCGGGTTGTGGAGGTTGAGCGCGATCAGGTTTCCCTGCCGCAGCAGCTCGGTGTACAGCGCGAGCACGGCGGCCAGCGAGGTGTCCTTGAGGATCACCACGAGCTGGCTGATCAGAGCCGGCAGCATGACCCGGATAGCCTGGGGGAGCAGGACGAGCCGCATTGTGGCCCCGGTGGTCAGACCGATTGCCAGGGCCGCCTCCCGCTGGCCGCTCGGCAGTGAGACGACGCCGGCCCGGATGATCTCGGCAATGATCACACAGTTGTATGCCGTGAGACCGATGACGAGAAACCACAGGCCTGCCTCACCCGGCAATCCGCTCAAGTCGACGCCGAGCTCGGGCAGGACCCGGCTGGCGAAGTAGATCGTGATCACCACGGGGAGGCCCCGCAGGAGCTCGATCACAGCGACGACGGGCATCCGCGCCTTGCGGCCGAGCATCATCCGGGCGACGCCGATCACACCGCCGAGCAGCAGAGAGAAGGCGATGGCAAGTACCGCGGCCGTCAAGGTGGCGAGGACACCCTGTCCGATCAGGTTCCACACGAGCGGGAAGCTCTCGTCGGACGGGTTCAGGATCGGGCCCCACAGCGTGCCGGAGAACTGGCCCTGGTCGGCGAGGCGCTTGACGACCAGCCCGATCAGGATGATGAACGCGACGGTTGCGATCGCACCGCCGTACGCAGCCCGGCGTCGGGCGCGGGGGCCGGGTGCGTCATATAGGACACTGGTATTGCTCATCGAGCGATCGCCACCTTGCGTTCGAGCACTCCGAGGCCCACTCCGGCGGGCAGTGTGATCATGAGATAACCGATGGCGACACCGGTCAGGACGGGCAGCGCCGCAAAGCCCTGGGCGCTGGTGAGCGACTCACCGACGGCATAGAGGTCGAGTCCCACGCCGAAGGCGCCGACGACGGCGGAGTTCTTGAACATCGCGATGATCACGCTGCCGACCGGGGGAATCGATGTCCGGAAGGCCTGGGGCAGCACGATCTGGGTCAGCGTCTGGGTGAAGGTGAGGCCGATCGCCCGGGCCGCCTCGGCCTGTCCTGCCGATACGGAGTTGATGCCGGCCCGCAGGCCCTCACAGACGAAGGCCGAGGTGTAGATGATCAGCGCGGCGAGTCCGAAGGTGTAGTAGTCGGCGTTGATGCCGATCTCGGGGAGCCCGAACGCGAACATGAACAGCACCACCGACAGGGGACAGTTGCGGATGACGGTGACCCATGCGGTGCCGAAGGAGCGCAGTGGTGCGACCGGGGCTACCCGGCAGGTGGCGATGATCGTGCCGAGGATCAGCGAGCCGACCGCTCCCCACAGGCAGATGGTCAGTGAGCGCAGGAACCCGTTCCAGAACAGATCGAGGTTCTGGGTAATAGCGTCCATCTGTCACCTCCGATTAGCAGTCGATGAGTCCGGCAGTCGATGAATCCGGCGTTCGATCTGTGCAGGGCCGGATGGTCGTGCGGTGGGGGCGCTCACCGGCTCCGGCGGGCGCCCCCACCGCACTGTTGGTCGGCTCAGACGCAGGGCGCCGCCGGCGGCAGGATGGCCGGTGCGGCACCCTCCACCTTGCCGGCGGTGTCCGCCCACGCCTTGGTGTAGGCCGCTTCGTGGGCCTTGAGCGTCTTGTTGATGAACTCGCAGAACTTCACGTCGCCCTTTTTGATGCCGATGCCGTAGGGCTCCTTGGTGAACTGCTCACCGACCAGCTTGAACTTCTTGTCGGACTTGGAGACGAAGCCCAGCAGGATGACGTTGTCGGTGGTCACGACCTGGACCTGGCCGGTGCGCAGGGCGTTCGCGCACTTGTCGTAGACATCGAACAGCACCAGCTGGGACGGGCTGGCGAGATACGGCTTTATCTGCTCGGCGGGGGTCGAGCCGGTGACCGAGCAGACCTTCTGGTCTGGGTTGGCCTTCAGATCGGCCGGACCCTTGATCTTGGCGTTGTCGGACTTGACCATCAGCTGCTGACCGGCGACGTAGTACGGACCCGCGAAGGTGATCCGCTCCTTGCGCTTGTCGTTGATCGTGTAGGTGGCGGCGACCATGTCGACACTGCCCTTCTCGATGAGCTCCTCGCGAAGCTTGGAGGGGCTCTCGACCCATTCGATGTTGTCGGCCGTGACGCCCATCGCCCCGGCGATGATCTTGGCCACCTCGACGTCGAAGCCGGACAGCTTGCCGTCCAGGCCCTTGAGCCCGAATCCGGGCTGGTCGAACTTGGTGCCGACCTTCATCTTGCCGGCAGCCGCGATGGTGGCCATTGTCGTGCCTGCCTCAAGGCTTGGCTTGGCGGCAACTTTCGGTGCGTCTGTGCTGCCCGAACCGCAGGCGCTCAGGGTCAGAGCGGCGACGGCGAGGCCGGCCACGAAGAGTCTTGGACTGTGTCCCATTGTTTCCTCCTGATAGGCGTGGATGCGCGAATGGGCGCATCCGCATGTGACGTGAGTGCGGGGGTGTGCCGGGAAGCTCAGTGAGTGAGGATCTTGCTCAGGAAGTCCTTGGCCCGGCTGGACCGTGGGTTCGTGAAGAACTCGTTGGGGGTGCTCTCCTCGACGATCTGGCCCTCTGACATGAAGACCACCCGGTTGGCGGCCCGGCGGGCGAATCCCATCTCGTGGGTCACCACAACCATCGTCATACCGTCCTTGGCCAGACCGGTCATGACGTCGAGGACCTCGTTGATCATCTCGGGGTCGAGTGCGGAGGTCGGCTCGTCGAAGAGCATGACCTTGGGGTCCATTGCCAGTGCTCGCGCGATGGCGACGCGTTGCTGCTGGCCGCCGGACAGCTGGGCGGGGTACTTGTCGGCCTGCTCATGGATGCCGACCCGTTTGAGCAGCGCGGTGGCGCGCTCGTTCGCCTCGTCCTTGCCAAGCCCGCGGACCTTGATTGGACCGAGTGTGAGGTTCTCACGAATCGTCTTGTGCGCGAAGAGGTTGAAGGACTGGAACACCATGCCGACGTCGGCGCGAAGCCTGGCCAGCTCCTTGCCCTCATCCGGCAGCGAGACGCCGTCTATCTCGATCGTCCCGGATTCGAAGGTCTCCAGCCGGTTGATCGTGCGACAGAGTGTGGACTTGCCCGAGCCCGAGGGGCCGATGACGACAACGACCTCACCCTCGCCAATGGTCAGGTCGATGTCCTTGAGGACGTGCAGGTCCCCAAAGTGCTTGTTGACCTTGTCAAGCACCACCAGGGGCCGATGGATTGTCGCCGACGAGTCCGTCGGGAAGTCGTCGTCTGGTGCATACGTCATGCGGACAGACTAACTGTGGTCAACCGGGTCCTTGTTCAGTAAAGCTAGCCTCTGCTTGCATCGACGGCGAAGGGAAAGACAGTGGTATCGACGGTATTGGTAACGGGAGCATCAGAACGGGTGGCCGAGGTGTCTAGCGCCCTCCGGAAGGCGGGTGCCGAAGTGATCGCGGTCGATGATCTGGGGAAGCTGGACGCCGCCCTGGCAGGCCTCCCGCCCGGCTCGCTGGACCGCTACATCCAGATGCCGGTGCATGTGGCTGCGCGCGGCGAAACCGTCGTCGAACGCGTGCGCCACTTCCTGGGCAACGGACTGCCGGCCCGCCTCGCTGCCGCCTCAACGATCCTGCCGGCGATGTCAAACGAGGCCCGGGTCGTGCTGGTCGGGGGCAACACCTCCATTGGTTCCGCCTCGTGCCGTCGGATCAAATCTGACAAGGGAGTCGGCCTGACCGGTCGGAGATCCTTTGCGGACACCCGTTGACCGGGGTGGGCCGATTCCCCAATCTGGCCGGCGGCCCAGCAGGCCCTGCCACGCGCGAGACCCTCCACTGTTGCCGACGTGCATAACCATGCATAGACGGAGCCCGGCCAAACTACCGGATCTGCCGCTGGTGGTGCGCTCCTTTTCCCCGAGCAGACACTGGGGAGTCAGCGTGTGCCGAGCGATACTCGTTCCATGCCATACGACGTCGAGCTCGCAAACCGGATCCGGGAGGTCATACACAGTGAGCGCGGCCTGAGCGAGAAACGCATGTTCGGTGGCCTGGCGTTCCTGATCGACGAGAAGATGGCCGTCAGTGCCAGCAGCCAAGGCGGCCTGTTGTTGCGCATCGACCCGACCCTGACCGAGTCTCTGGTCAGTGAGCCGCACATTCGGCCAGTCGAGATGCGGGGCCGGGAGATGGACGGCTGGCTTCGGGTCGATGCCGAGGCGCTCGAGACCGACGACGATCTCCGGCGCTGGGTAAGCAAGGGTGTTACCTACGCCCGATCACTCCCACCGAAGTAGCCGGGACGGGTACGACCCCGCGGATGAGCAGTCCTGCGCTCATCCGGGATACGGCAGTAATCGACCTTGCTGCTGGTACGTGTCCGGATCGCTGTCTTGACTCACTGCCTTGACTCACTGCCTTGACTCACGATTGGTGAGGACTTTCTGTACTGCGTTAAAGCCGCCGGCTTCGCCGACGGCAGCGCGGCTTCCGGGCGGGCATGCGGCCTCCGGCCGGTCCCGCCCTACGCCGCGCCACAGCAACGACAGGGCGCCGCCGATCCCGACCGGAGCTTGTCAGTCGTCTTGCAAGCCGCTGGGGACGAGGGGGAGGGGGTCGACGCAGCCACCTTCCGCACGGCCCCCAGGCTCTCGGCTCTTCCCGGGCACAGGTCTAGCTAGAGCCCGCACGGTGTTCGTGGGAACCAGGCTCTGGAGTGTCGCCTCTCGCCTCTAGAGATGCTGGGCCAGGACCAGCCCCGAGACTCCCACGTTCACGGTGCGCGCCAGGTACCTGCTCAGTTAACGGCCACCCTGAGCAGTAAGCGCGAATGGCTGCGCCAGCAATACTGAAACGAACTGCTCGCCTCCGAATGACGGCATGAGCTAGAGTATCGAAGTAGATACATCTTTGGAGGAGCCATGAACACCGCGGACCTGCTGACCCGAGCTCGTCACGATGCCCGCCTGACCCAGAGCGAGCTTGCCAACCGTGCACGCACCTCCCGGCCGACGCTGTCGGCATACGAGCACGGCCGCACCTCACCGACCCTGGAGACTGCCGCCCGGCTCCTGGCCGCGGCCGGACAGCAGCTGACGTCGGTGCCACAGGTCAAATTCGTGGAACGCACCCTCTCCCGCGGACGCACCACTCTTGTGCCGACCAGCCTGCCGCGACTACCGCTGCGCCAGGCCTTGGCCACCATCACTTTGCCTCTGCACCTGAACTGGTCACAGCCCAACCGAGAGTTCAGGCTCGCTGCGCGCGATCGACGGGCACGCGTGTACGAGATCGTGCTCCGCGAGGGTACCCCCCAGGACGTTCTGACCTACATCGACGGCGCCCTTCTTGTGGACCTGTGGGACAGCCTGGTTCTTCCCCGGGATGTTCGCGCCGCCTGGTCGGCTGTCGTTGACTCCGCTCTCGACGGGGCGTCCTAGTGGCCTCCTTCCCCGACGGGCAGGAGCCGCTCGCCTTGACCGACTTCCAGGTCCAGGTGGCTCAGCTGTTCTTCTCCCTGCCTGAAGCTGCGGGTTTCCTCCTGGCTGGTGGTGCTGGCCTGGTGGCGCAACACCTGACGACCCGACCCACCCAGGACCTCGACTTCTTCACCCGAGTCGGCGCCACTGGTGTTCCTGCCGCTCGGGACGCCCTCGAGGCGGCAGCTCACGACCGGGGCTGGACCATCGAGAGGGTCCGGGACGAGGCGACGTTTTGTCGGCTCATCGTCCACGGCGAGGAGGCGTTGCTGGTCGACCTCGCTTTGGACTCGCCGCCCGAACGTCTCGCCACGGCGAGCCTGATCGGCCCCACCTTCGCACCCGAGGAGCTCGCTGGCCGCAAAGTTGTGGCCCTGTTCGATCGGGCCGAGGCTCGCGACTTCGCCGATGTATTCGAACTCTCTGAGCACTACTCCAGGGATGCCCTTCTCGCACAGGCCTTCGAGGTCGATCGGGGTTTCGGCCGCGTCTTCTTCGCCCAGATGCTCCGCAGCCTGGCCCGCTTCAGCGACGCGGATCTGCCCGCCCCCGAAGCGCACATCGCATCGATGAGAGACTTCTTCGCCACCTGGGCCGACCAGCTCGACACCTGATCCGGATCAAGAGGCCGGTCGTGGCGTTGGCCAGCCACCTTCACATGCTTTTGGTGCCCGCTTCGTGCCCGCTTACTGGTCAGAATCGGTAGGTATCTGCAATCACCCTCCGATACCAATTGCGTTGCTAGTGCTCAAGAGTGGCCCATAGTCGTCAACGTCAAACCGCTCTGTGAGTAATCGGCAGGTTACTGGTTCGAGTCCAGTCGGGGGAGCATCCTGAGCACAAAGCCACGGTTCTCAACCCTTCGGGGTTGGGGCTCGTCAGGCAGCGGTGCTGACAGTGAGTCCGGTGGCGGCGACCATTCGCCGGATTGCCAGCGCGGCGGGTCCGGGGATACGCGCGGTGGGCTTCGGCGCCGGGACGAGCCGGATCGGTTTGGAGGTGAGGTGCCAGCCGTGGCAGTCGGAGCATTCGTACGAGCGGATCTCGCGACGGCTACACGTCACCTTGTTCAGGCGGGCCCGGGAACGATCCGAGTCCGCCTGTCGCATCACAAGCTTGATGTCCTTGAGCTCCCCGTAGCGGAGCTTGCCGCTGGTCGGGCAGATCGGGTAGCGATGATGAGACATGGGCTACTCCTCGCGAACGGTTTACCTTGTTCGTCAACCATCAACCTCAAACATGGGCAAACCCTCGGAGAAACCTGCGCACTCCCTGACAATCCCCCGTGAGGCTGGGAGATGTGGCCCGCTCGGCAGGGTTCGCCAGGTCACCAGTCGCGTCTCCGACCGTCGTTGTGGGCCAAAGATGGCCGATGAGACTGCAAGTGCCTGAACGATTTTCGCGGCTACGATGAAGACCGCGCCCAGCGGCTCAACGCTGGGCTATCGGGGAGAACAAGAAACGAAGGGGAAGTCTTGCCCAGCCACCCTGTCGAGCCTGCCTCGCTCAGCAGGCTGAGTGTGGGCAGCGACCCGACGCCTGTTGTCGGGGAGGATGCCGCAGCTCGGAGCGGCACACGGTCCTGGGCCGGTCCGCGGCGGGTGGGGTTCGGCGCGTTGCCGTGGCTGCTGGCGTTGGTTGTGGCCACAGTGGTCCTTCTGCAGGTGGGCACGCCCGCCGTGGACATCGCTCGTTACGCCGCCTACTGGTGCTTCGGGTTGACCCTTCCTGGTCTTTTGCTGGCCCGTGCCACGGTCGGGACGCGGGGCAACTGGCCCGAAGACATCGCCATGGGCGCCGTGACGGGTCTTGCGTTTGAGCTCGGGTGTTTCATGCTGTGGTCCGTTTTCGGGTGGCAGCGGCAGCTCTGGCTCTGGCCTCTTCTCGTAGTGCTGATCTTCGTGGCGGTGCCTCGACTACGGCGGCACTGGCGGATCAGCTCGCCGCAGCCACTGCCAGTTCTGTGGTCGTGGGGGGTCGCGTCGGCGATCGTCGCCTGCACCGTTATGGTGCGCCAGGCTGCCTTCGCTGCCCCATTGCCGCCGGCAGGAGGGTTCTACGACCAGGATGTCGTCTGGCACCTGTCCATCGTGCATGAGCTCACCAGGTCGTTCCCCCCACAAGTTCCTCAGGTGGTCGGTGAGTTTCTGCGCTACCACTGGTTCTCGCACATGCACATGGCCGCAGCGCACCTGGTGTCGGGAGCACCCGTAGCCACGGTGGTTCTGAGGTTGTGGATCCTTCCGCTGCTCGCGGTCACTGCGTTGATCGCTGCGCGTCTGGCGATGGAGCTGTCCAAGACATGGTGGTCCGGGCCGGTCGCCGCGTGGTGCGTCATCGTCTTCACCGGCACGGGTCTCCTGCCGGTGGTGGGGGAGGCGGGGGTCATCTTTCCGACGAGTCCCTCCGAGGTCTATGTCCTGCCGCTCGTCCTGGGCATCGCCGTTCTGATCGTCCGGGCCCTGCGCGGCGTCAGGCTGGGGGCGGGCTGGGCGGTCCTGGGGTCACTGCTCGTGGCGGCGGCGGGAGCCAAACCCAATGCCATGCCGCTCGTGCTGGCGGGCACCCTTGTGGCCGGTTTGAGCCTCCTGGTCCAGCGCCGCAGGCAGTGGCGGGCGGCCCTGTCGGTCGTGGCGATAGTGGCAGTCATCCTCCCGGTGTCCATCCTCGTCGTCGCCGGCAGCGACGGCGGATCCACGATCCGCCTGTTCGACTTCGTCGAGTGGAGTCCGGTCTATCACAGCCTGACCGGAGCAGGCTTTAGTCCCGGGTTCGGTCCTCTCCTTCCAGAGGGTGTGCATGACCTCTCGACGCGGTCACTGGTCATCCTGGGCCTTCTGCTTCTGGTGCCGTTGGTTCAGAACGTCGGACGCCTGGTCCCGTTCGCCTGGCTCGGGTCCAAGAGGCTGCGAAAGGATCCGGCAGCCTGGTTCATGGCGGGCTTTGTCATCGCGGGATGGGTCGTCTACCTGGTTCTGGCGCACCCGTCATACAGCCAGGCGTATTTCCTTCGTCTGGCCAACCCGGTTGCCTCGGTGTTCGGCGTGTGGGCACTGGCCGCCGCGGTCCCTCCCACAGTGAAGACCGGGCGCCGGGTCGTCGCGGTGCTGGCTGGCGGCACACTCATCGGTGCCGGTGTTGTCGCACTCGCCCGCGTACTGACGCCAACACTGTCCCAACACACAAGGGACCTCACGGCGGTGGTGGCCTCGCTCCTCCCACCTCTTGCTGTCGTATGCGTTGCCGTCGCCGGGGGCCTTGTCGCATGGGTGCTGGCACGCCGCAGTTTCCCGGGTCTGCGGGGATGGGGTTCGGCCCTGGCTTTGGCGGCGTTGGTCCTGGGGGGGCCGGCGGAAGGTGTGCTCCATGGCTTTGACCGTGACCGCATATCCCTGGTCACCAGACCTGTGGTCAATGGCGTATTGATGCCTCCGAAGACAGACGGCTACCGGATCGGCGCCGCCGGCGCCGCCGCAATGGCTTGGGTCGACCAACACACCCCGAATGACGCCGTGGTCGCAACCAATCGGCACTGCGTCACCGGGCGGCAGCGGCCAGGTTGCTTGTCCATGGCATTTTGGGTTAGCGGACTTGGCGGCCGACGTATGGTGCTCGAGGGCTGGGGATACACCAGTGCGGCCAAGTGGGTGGACTCTCCGACGCCCTTCCCGGAGCGGCGTGCTGTCAACGACGCTGTCTTCAGCCATCCCAGCGTGACAACCATCGACCGGCTTCGACGGCGTTACGGCGCGAGCTGGCTGGTTGCCGACAGGTCGGCCGGACCGGTCTCTTCGAAGCTGACACTGTTCGCCGTCCCGAGGTTCAGCAGCGGGGAGGTGACCGTCTACGAGCTGCGCTGACCCGGGCCAACACATATCGGCATTGTTGGATGGATCACACAGGGTGGCGCGGGTCGTTGAGGGATCTTGTTCAGCCGTAAGGTGAACGACGTCGAATGAGAGGACTTCATGCAACCCCAGCTCATAGCCGGGCGCTACCAGGTGTTGCGCGCCATCGGGCGTGGGGGCATGGGCACTGTGTGGCTGTGCCGTGACGAGGTCCTCGGTCGCGAGGTGGCAGTCAAGCAGATCGGCGCGCTGCCCGGCGACTCGGCCAGCGAGACCAAGCGCGCCATGCGCGAGGCCCGCTCGGCCGCCGCGCTCAACCACCCGAACGCCGTGGCCGTCTACGACGTGGTCAACCATGACGGCCGGCCCTGGCTCGTCATGGAGTATGTCGAGGGTCAGACTCTTGCAGATGAGATCGCCCAGGAGGGGCAGCTCTCGCCGCAGAGGGTGGCTGACATTGGCGCCCAGCTTGCCGGCGCCCTCGCTCGCGCCCACGAACGTCTCATCGTCCACCGCGACATCAAGCCCGGCAACGTCCTCATCGACGAGGCCGGCCGCCCCAAGATCAGCGACTTCGGCATTGCCCGCGGGCATGGTGACGAGCAGCTCACCCAGATCGGCTTCATCACCGGAACTCCTGGGTACCTTTCCCCCGAGCTTGCCCGCGGCGGCGACCCCCGCTCGGCCTCCGACGTCTGGGCCCTGGGTGCCACCCTCTACGCAGCCGTCGAGGGCCAGTCGCCCTACGAGCCCCGCAGCAACCCGATTGCCCTGTTGCGGGCCATCGCCACCGAGCGGCCCCGGCCGATGACGCACGCCGGCGCTCTCAGGCCCGCCATCGACGCGATGATGCATGAGGACCCGGCCTGCCGTTGGGACATGGCGACCAGCGCCCGCCGGCTGGGTGTCATCGCTCGCGCGGGCGCCCCGGCGGTGCCCCGAGTCGACCGCTCGGCCACCAAGGTCCTTGCCGTGGCACCCCTCGAGTCGACCCAGCCCCTGGCACCGACCCAGCGCATCGCACCTGTAGTCGTTGCACCTGTAGTCGTTGCACCTGTCGTCGTCGCAGCCGAGCCCGTCGTTGCCAAGACTGCGGTGGCTGCACCCGTTGTTGCCAAGGCACCGGTGGCCAAACCGCCGGTTGTTGAAGCCGCTGTGGTCTTGCCGCAGGTGGTCGCCAAACCGCCGGTGGTCGCCAAACGGCCGTTGGTTGAAGATCCTGTGGTTCAGCCTGTCGCCAAAACGCCGAGCGGCCGGGGGAGCGGGCGCCGCTCGAACCCCATCTTGCTCGGTGCGCTCCTCGTGGCGGCGCTCGGCGTGGCATACCTGCTCAGTCCGATCGGCGACCAGAGCAGCCCGACCGCTACCTCGCGTACGACGCACGCGACCGCGCCGGCAAGGCCCAGGGCGATCAGCTCGCCGAAGGCCTCCCAGGCGCCCAGTGCCGTCAGCTCAGCACCGAGCAGTCCGTCGGTCGCACCCGCTGCGAACGCCGACAAGCAGCTCGAGAACTTCGTGAACTCGTACTACGCCACCGTTACCGGCAACAGGGATGCCACATGGGCGCAGCTTTCGCCCACGATGCAGGGGTTCGCCCGCGGTCGAAACGGGTACGACGGCTTCTGGAAGACCATCCGCAGTGTCACGGTCAACCAGACTCGGGCCAACGCCTCCGCCAACACGGCTGTCGCCAACCTCACCTTTACGAACACCAGCGGCGGGACGTCGACAGAGAACCATGCGTTCACCTTCGTCAAGAGTGGTGAGGGCTACCTCATTGCCACCGACACGCTCGTCCGCTGAGCGTCTGCGCAGCAGCTTCGCCGCTGTCTAACGGCCAGGCCATCAGGCACTTGCTGATGAGGTGTGAGTGATGAAGGTGCTGTGTTCTGATAACCGGTAGCGCCAGGATCTGCGGAGCGGGGGACTGTGGACGGGCCCAACCGTCAGGCATACCTCGATGCTCTCCGGGCGGCCGACGCGGACCCCGGTAGCATCGACCGGCTCGTCAGGTTCGCCCGGTCCTGAAGGCATCCCGACTGTGCACGAGCAGCTCTCGAAGTGCGGGGCTCGGTCTCCTGGTCCAGATCAGGGCCAGCACCGCAGGCGTCTCGATGTCGTCGATGGCAACAGCAGTCAGTCGGCCTCCGTGGTTGGCGGTCATGGACTCGCTGAGAATGGCCACGCCCAGACCCCGGATGGCCAGATCGGCGACGGCGTCCGGGGCGCTGGCCTGTAGGGCGATATGCGGCCGTATGCCGCGTGTAGCGCAGGCCTGGTCGAACACCGCGCGAATACCGGTCCCTACCGGTAGGCAGACGATCGGGTATGCGCTGATCTCGGCCAGGGTTGTCCTCCGCCGTCTGGCCAGGCGATGGCCGACCGGCACGGCCGCAACCAGTGGCTCACTGATGATCGGCAGGGATTCCAGACCCGGGGGCTCCGTGCCGGCCGAGCCGATGAGGGCCAGATCGGTGTCACCCGTGCGCACGCTCTCGATGAGCCGGTCGGAGCTGTTCTCAACCAGGGTGATCTCAACACCGGGGTGGGATCGGTGGAATGCGGCGAGGGCGTCGAACAGGGGAGTCACGGTGCAGGCGGTGACCATGCCGACCACCAGGCCGCCTCGCACCAGTCCGTTCACCTCGTCCACTGCCTGCCGCACGGCATTCACGGACGCGAGTGCCGCGCGGGCGTGCTCGAGCGCAGCCTTTCCCGCAGTGGTCAGGGTGGCAGTGCGCCCCGACCTGTCGATCAGGGTCGCGCCGAGATCGCGTTCGAGCTGCCGGATCTGGGCGCTGACACCTGACTGGCTGATATGCACGCGTTCGGCCGCCCGGGTGAAGTTCGCTTCCTCGGCCACCGCGACGAAGTACTCCAGCTGCCTCAGTTCCATACCTACAGATACTAGTTGCCAGAAGAACTATCTGTTGGACTTCTGTTACGGTCTGATTCAGGCTGAACGTGTTGACACTCGCCATGCATGGAAGGACCCAGATGTCGGTTCACGAGAAAGCCCTGAAGCCCGAAGACCTCACCCGCTTGTTCGTCGAGCGTTCCAATGCCGGTGACGCTGAAGGCGTGGCGGCGCTCCACGAAGAGCAGGCCGTGATGGCCTACCCGCCGGGCAGCACGACAGTGGGCCGCGATGCGATCCGCGCGTTGTGGGAGAAGGTGCTGGCGAACGCGCCCCGCTTCGAGCAGGAGCCACCGCTGCCGACCCTGGTCAGCGGCGACATCGCACTCACCTCCACGCCACCCAGAGATGGCGCCGGCGCCCGCGCGCAGGTGGCTCGCCGGCAACCCGACGGCACCTGGCTGCGCCTGCTCGATCAGCCGGAATTCGTCTCACCCGCGGCCTGACGAGTCATCCCGGCCCCGACGTCGGGGCCGGGATGAGGGGATGAAGTCCCAGACTGATGCGCACTGCGCGGTCCACGTGAAGTGCTGTCGTGTCATACAGCACCGTGCCCGGCATGTTCTCTGATGCGACCAGAAGACTGATCTCGGTGCATCCGAGGACGATGCCTTGAGCGCCCCGGGCGAACATGTCACGGATGATCCGCAGGTACTCCTGCCGTGAGTGGTCGTCGACGATCCCGCGGGTCAGCTCCTCGAAGGATCATCGGGATGTCGAGCGTTGACGCCATCGTTGATCCGCCGGTCGTACTCCCCGGAAGCCACACCGCTCATGCCACCGAGGACACCGATCGTCTTCATTCCGCCACCCTAGGCGGCGTCGCCTGTGATGAGGGAGGCTGTCCATGTGTCAGCCGAATCCTCCACTGAGCGGGTCGACTTCGTGACGGGCGCGCCGACATCATCGGGATCCCTCGATGTGCGGTGGCACCACGGAGTCCGGCCGGGCAGCGGCGACAGCGAGCCGAAGATCCAGGCGCATCGTTATGACGACCACACGTTCGTCTTGCGTCAGAGCAAGACGGTCAGCTATGAGGCTCCCTTCCTCTACCTGTTCTTCGGCAACGACCGAGCTCTGCTGCTCGATACCGGCGCGACCGGCGACCCGGCCCGATGTCCGGTGCGCGAAACGGTTGATCGCCTGATCAGGACCTGGCTGGCCACACATGCCCGGACGCCATACCCCCTGGTGGTTGCGCACACTCACGGGCACCGTGACCACTTCGGCGGCGACCCCCAGTTCGAAGGCCGTCCTGAGACGACCGTGGTCGGCACCGACCGCCCCTGCGTCACGGACTTCTTCGGCTTCACGCACTGGCCCGATCAGGTAGTACAGCTCGATCTCGGTGGACGGGTTCTCGAGATCACCGGGACTCCGGGTCATCACGACTCCTCGACCTCGGTCTTTGATGCGTGGACCGGCTTCCTGCTGACTGGTGACACCGTCTATCCGGGACGGCTGTACGTCCAGGACATACCGGCATTCATCGACAGCCTCGACCGGACGCTCGGGCTGGCGGAATCTCGAGCGGTCCGCCAGGTGATGGGCTGCCACATCGAGATGAGCCGCACACCGGGACACGACTACCCGCTTGGTACGAAATACCAGCCGCGGGAGCCGCCGCTCCAGATGACCGTCGACCAGCTGCGCGCTGTACGCGATGCCGCAGTCAGGGTGGCTGCCTCGCCGGGCGCGCATGTCTTCAACGACTTCGCCATCTTCAACGGACCCAGCAGGGTAGCCTGGCCCGGCAGCGGGTCAGACGCGTGTGGACGATCTTGTGCCGGCACTGACTCGGCGTCGTCGCCTGCTGATCCTGGCGATCTGCTGCATGAGCCTGTTGCTGGTCGGCATTGACGTCACGATCGTCAACGTCGCGCTGCCGTCGATCCGTAGGGACCTGCACGTGTCGGTGTCGGGTCTGCAATGGACGATCGACGCCTACGTCCTGGTGCTCGCGAGCCTGCTGATCCTGTCCGGCTCGACGGCCGACAGGCTCGGACGGCGGCGGATCTTCCAGACCGGGCTGGTCCTCTTCAGCCTCGGCTCGCTGCTGTGCAGCCTGGCACCCGGGCTGGGTTGGCTGATCGCATTCAGGATGGTGCAGGCCATCGGTGCCTCGATGCTCAATCCTGTCGCGCTTTCCATCATCACCAACGTCTTCATCGAACCGCGCGAGCGCGCCCGCGCCATCGGGGTGTGGGGCGGCGTCATAGGTATCAGTCTGGGACTCGGCCCGGTCGTTGGCGGCCTGCTCGTCGAGACGGTCGGCTGGCGGTCCATCTTCTGGATCAACATCCCGATCGGCCTCATCGCGATCGGCCTCACCGCACGCTTCGTCCCCGAGTCGCGGGCACCGCGCCCCAGACGGGTGGACGCCGTCGGCCAGGCTCTGGTGATCCTGGCGCTGGCGAGCCTGACCTACGCGATCATCGACGCGCCTCAGGCGGGCTGGACGTCGCCGAGAACACTGGGCCTGATGGTGTTGGCAGTTGTTGCGATCGGGACGTTGCTGGCCTACGAGCCTCGGCGGATCGACCCGCTGCTCGAGCTGCGCTTCTTTCGCAGCGCCCCGTTCTCCGGCGCGACGGCGATCGCCATCAGCGCGTTCGGCGCATTCTCGGGCTTCCTGTTCCTGAACACGCTCTATCTGCAGGACGTCAGGGGGCTGTCCGCGCTGCAAGCCGGGTTGTGCACGTTGCCGCTGGCGGTGATGACGTTGATCTTCGCACCGTTGTCCGGTCGCCTCGTGGGTTCGCGTGGCCCCCGAGTCCCGTTTCTCGCTGCCGGCGCCGCGATGTGTGCCGGGGGCCTCATGCTTGTCGATCTTGACGCGGCCACGTCGCTGGAGTGGTTGCTCGCGAGCTATCTGCTCTTCGGTCTGGGGTTCGGACTGGTCAACGCGCCGATAGCGAACACTGCCCTGTCGGGGATGCCACGCAGCCAGGCCGGGGTGGCAGCGGGTATTGCGTCCACGAGCCGCCAGGTCGGTGCGGCCCTCGGTGTCGCGGTGGTCGGCTCGGTGCTGAGCTCTGGCCTGGCGGGTTCGCTCAGGACGGGCTTCGTCACGGCCAGCCATCCGGCGTGGTGGATCGTCGCGGGCTGCGGGCTTGCCGTACTCGGTATCGGTTGGCTGACGACGGGACACTGGGCGGTCGGCACCGCGGAACGGACCGCTCGCCTGTTCGACGACGACGGCTGAGCAGTCACTTCTGGTTGACGCGCCGAGGTACCAGGCAACAAGGGCCGTCTGTGCGGGGGCCAGCGGTATTACGAGTGGCAGGGACCGTCACATGGGGCGAGACTTTCATCACCCATGCGCCATCCGTGTCTCGACCTGGAGGACCAATGACCACAGCGACAGTGACCCAAGATGTCTGGTCCACCCCCCTGACCCCGCTGTCGTTCCTCGGCCGTGCCGCAGAGGTGTTCCCCGATCGGGAGGCCGTGGTCTACGGCGAGCGGCGGATGACGTACACACAGCTGTCCGCCGAGGTCACCCGGGTCGGGCACGCGCTGCGGGCCTGTGGGGTCAGCCCGGGTGACCGGGTGGCATACCTGATGCCGAACATCCCCGAGATGCTCGTCGCCAACTTCGCCGTCCCCCTGGCCGGGGGAGTCCTGGTGGCGATCAACACCCGGCTGGCGCCCCCGGAGGTCAAGTACATCCTCGAGCACTCCGGCGCCACAGTGCTGGTCGTCGACGCCGCACTGCACAACCTGGTCGACTCGGTCCTGGCGGATCTGCCCGAGCTGCGGCACGTCGTGACGGTCGTGGACCCGGCCGGCGGCGTGGAGCCGTCACCCACTGTCCCGGGCTTCGGGTACGACGAGCTGCTCGCCATGGGCAACGACGAACCGCTGCCATGGACGGTGGAGGACGAGCGTTCGACGATCTCGATCAACTACACCTCGGGCACCACGGGGCGGCCCAAGGGCGTCATGTACCACCACCGCGGCGCCTTCCTGAACTCCCTCTCCGAGATCATCCACTCCCAGCACAGCGCGCGAACCCGCTACCTGTGGACCCTGCCCATGTTCCACTGCAACGGCTGGTGCACGGCCTGGGCGATCACGGCCATCGGAGGCACCCATGTCTGCCTGCGGGCCGTGGACGCCGAGGTGATCTGGGACCTGTTCGACAAGGAGGGCATCACCCACCTGAACGGCTCCCCGACCGTGCTGGTGTCCATCGCCAGCTATCCTCGGGTGCACACTCTGGACCGCGAGATCTTGGTCACGGTAGCCGGGGCTCCACCCAGCCCGACCGTGATCTCGACGATGACCGGGATCGGCGCCAAGCTCGTGCACGTCTACGGCCTCACCGAAACCTACGGGCCGTACACCGTCTGTGAGGCCCAGGACGGTTGGGACGCCCTCGACGTCAGGGAGCGCAGCAAGCTCATGGCTCGCCAGGGTGTCGGCATGATCGTCACGGACGGCATCCGCGTGGTCGACGAGAAGATGAACGACGTACCGCGTGACGCGACGACGATGGGCGAGGTCGTCATGCGCGGCAACAACGTCATGAAGGGCTACTTCGAGGACCCCGATGGCACCGCGGAGGCCTTCCGCGGCGGCTGGTTCCACTCCGGCGACCTCGGGGTGTGGCACCCCGACGGCTACCTGGAGCTGCGGGACCGTGCCAAGGACATCATCATCTCGGGTGGAGAGAATATCTCGACGATCGAGGTCGAGGCGGCGATCGACTCCTATCCTGGGGTGCTCGAAGTCGCCGTGGTCAGCCATCCGGACGCGAAGTGGGGAGAGCGGCCGAAAGCCTTTGTGGTTGTCCGGGCGGGCGAGGTTCCTCCGACGGCCGCGCAGATCATCGCGCACGTCCGAACGCAGATCGCCCACTACAAAGCACCCGACCAGGTCGAAATCGTCGAGTCACTGCCCAAGACCGCGACCGGCAAGATCCGCAAGGTCGAGCTGCGCGAAGCTGAGTGGGCCGGATACGGCAGCCGCGTTCAGGGCTGAGCGCTGGTCATCACCTTCAGCACGTTGCAGTGGGTGAGTGCGGCCGGAAGCCTTGTGGTTACGGACGTTCCGAGCAATCACTTGCCCGGTTCAGTAGACTGACGGCGACTGCGAGAGACGCGCGGTGCCATAACGGTGCCGAAGACGATAGAAGAGGAGGCCGTGGTGGCGCAGGACTCCTCGAACGCCGGCCCAGCTCCCCGGGCCACCATGAGCGACATCGCCCGGCGTCTGGACATCTCCAAGGCGGCTGTCTCCTATGCGCTCAACGGACAGCCGGGTGTGAGCTCGGCGACGCGCCAGCGGGTGCTCGATCTGGCGAAGGACCTCGGCTGGTACCCGAGCAGCAGTGCTCGCGCGCTGTCCGGCGCGGAGACCGGGGTGATCGGGCTTGTGCTGGCGCGGCCATCCGACCTGCTGACCATCGAGACCTTCTTCATACATTTTCTCTCGGGGGTCGAACAGGTTCTGACCGAGCGTGGTTCGAGCCTGCTCTTGCGGGTCATCGGTGAGCACCCCGACGCGGAGACCAAGACCTACGAGCGGTGGTGGGGAGAGCGCCGCGTCGATGGGGTCATCCTCGTCGACGAGCGTTACCACGACATGAGAATACCTGCGGTTGAACGACTCGGCCTGCCCGCCGTCCTGTGTGGGGGTCCGATCAAGGGCAGTGAGCTGCCCTGTCTGTGGACCGACCACGCGGCTGACGCGAGCACCGTCATGGAACACCTGGTCGGCCTGGGACATGAGCGGATCGCGCACGTCAGCGGTCCGGCGCGCTTCGTGCATGAGCGGGCCCGGCGGCGGGGGGTCCGCCGCGCGGCCAGCGCACTCGGCGTGACCGTCGAGACGCTCGAGTCTGAGTACACGGGACCACAGGCGGCCGAGGTGACGCACCGGTTGCTCGACCAGCCGGAGCCACCCACGGCGATCGTGTTTGCCAGCGACGTCATGGCGTTGGCGGGGCTGGGCGTGGCGGCCGCCCGCGGGGTTCCCGTTCCGGCCCGGCTGTCGGTGGTGAGCTGGGACGACTCCTACCTGACCACCCTCGTCCACCCGGCCGTGACGGCGCTGTGGCGAGATACTCCGGCGTATGGGTCGCTCGCCGCCTCGGTGCTGCTGGACCTGACCGACGGCCGTAACCGGGGCCGGATTCAGGTGCCTGGGTCGACCCTGCGCGTGCGCGAGACGACCGCACCACGTTCCTAGCTGACTCCGGTACTTGGTCTGACGGAATGGGGCGAACCGGATGAGACAGGGGCGAATCGCTGGCTTCGGCGGAGCAACACCAAAAGTTTGTGTACCAGTTCGGTAACGCGGACAGACAACTGAACCGGGTAAGTGCTTTAATGACGGATAGCCCGGGTGATGCCAGCGCTTCGCCCACCCGACACGAACCCAGGGAACCGATATGAAGGCTCGTCTGATCAGCACCGTCCTCACGGTCATCGCGGTCACCGCCACAGCAGCGTGCTCGGGTGGAGGTACCAGCTCGTCGAGCAGCTCGGCGGGGGGTAAGACGCTGACCTACTGGGCCAGCAACCAGGGCACCAGCCTGGAGAACGACAAGGCGGTGCTGACTCCCGAGCTCAAGAAGTTCGAGCAGCAGACTGGCGTCAAGGTGAATCTCCAGGTCATCGGCTGGCCGGACCTGCTCAACAAGATCCTGGGAGCGACGACCAGCGGCCAGGGGCCCGACGTGCTCAACATCGGCAACACCTGGGCCGCCTCCTTGCAGGCCACCGGGGCATTCATGCCGTTCGACGCCAAGGCGCTGACGGCTATCGGGGGTCAGGACAAGTTCGTCACGGCCTCATTCGCCACCGGTGGGGCAGCAGGCAAGCCGGTGACCTCGGTGCCGCTCTACGGACTGGTCTACGGCCTGTACTACAACAAGAAGATGTTCGCCGACGCCGGTCTGCAGCCGCCGACAACGTGGCAGGAGCTGCAGGCCGCCGCCACCAAGCTGACTGATCCGGCGAAGAAGCAGTACGGCCTGGTCCTTGAAGGCGGTAGCTACACCGAGAGCGTGCACTTCGCATGGATCTTCGGCCGTCAGAACGGTGGGCAGCCCTTCGATGCTGCCGGCAAGCCGACCTTCACCTCACCCGGCATGGTTGCCGGCGTCAAGCAGTACGTCGACCTCGTCGGCAAGGACAAGGTCGTGAACCCGTCGAACGTCCAGTACAAGAACGGTCCAGAGGCGCCCGGTGACTTTGCCAAGGGCAAGGCCGCGATGCTGATGAGCCAGAACAACGCCGATAACACCCTGCAGGCCGATGGCATGAAGTCCAGCGACTACGGCGTGGTGCCGATCCCGTCGCCCAGCCCGCTTCCCGCCGGTGGCAAGGACATCGCCAGCTTCGTGGCCGGGATCAACCTCTCGATCTTCAAGAACACGAAGAACCAGGACGCCGCCCTGAAGTTCGTCAAGTTCATGACGAGCCCGGAGGAGCAGGCCATTCTTGACAAGCCGTTCACGGCGCTTCCGGTGGTCAAGGGCGGCACGGTGAACTTCACTGACAACAAGGCCGAGGCCGCCGCGTTCGCGTTGGTCCTGGCCACGAAGGCCGAGCCGCTTCCGCTTGTTCCCGCCGAGTCCGCGTTCGAGACCAACGTCGGCAACGCCGTCAATGGCCTGCTCGCCCAGGCAGCCACCGGCAAGGACGTGACCAGCGCCGACATCAAGACCGCGATGCAGGAGGCCCAGGACAAGATGGGCACTCCCTGAGCTGACCGTGGACCCTGCTCCCGGCCGGCTGCCACTTGGTGGCCGGCCGGGAGCGCCATCTCGGCAAGGAGAGCCCCGTGCCCATGACGACGACCACACCCCCCAGCGCGGACTCAACCAGAGTGTCCGGCTCGGTGCCGGCCCGACAGCGCCGCCGCCGCGTGCGCTGGAAGGGAGCAACGCCATACCTGCTCGTCCTTCCCGCGATCCTGCTCGAACTGTTGATTCACATCATCCCGATGCTCGTCGGGATCTGGATGAGCTTCATCAACCTCACCCAGTTCTTCATCGCCAACTGGTCTGAAGCGCCCTTTGCGGGACTGGACAACTACAAGATCGCGGTGAACTTCTCCCACCCGATCGGGCAGGCACTGCTCCACTCCTTCACGGTCAGCATCCTGTACACGATCATCGTCGTCGGGCTCGCCTGGCTGTTCGGGATGTCCGCGGCGGCTGTCCTGCAAAATGGTTTCCGAGGGCGTGGCGGCCTGCGCACGCTATTCCTGATCCCGTACTCGCTGCCGATCTACGCGGGCGTCATCACCTGGAGCTTCATGCTCCAGCGGGACAACGGCCTGTTGAACCACGTCCTCATGAGCAACCTCCACCTGGTGGACAAAGCGCCGTTCTGGCTGATCGGCAACAACGCGTTCGTCTCGATGGCGGTCGTGGCCCTCTGGCGCTCCTGGCCTTTCGCCTTCCTGATGATCATGGCGGGGATGCAGTCCATCCCCGACGAGGTCTATCAGGCCGCGGCCGTGGACGGAGCGACCGTGTGGCAGCAGCTTCGCCACATCACGTTAGGCATGCTGCGGCCGGTCAACGTCGTCCTCGTTCTGATGCTCTTCCTGTGGACCTTCAACGACTTCAACACCCCCTTCGTCCTCTTCGGTGCGACGCCACCGGCGTCCGCCGACCTGATCTCGATCCACATCTACGACAACTCGTTCGTCAACTGGAACTTCGGCCTCGGCGCGGCAATGTCGGTGCTGCTGCTGCTGTTCCTGCTGGTGGTCACCGGCGCCTACCTGCTTATCACCAACCGGAGGAGCCGTCGTGCATGAGCCCCGCTCGTTCCGTATATTCCGGGTCGTGGTCGTGGTCGTCCTCGGACTGTTCACGCTCGTCCCGCTCTACGTCATGGTCACCTCGTCGATCAAGCCGCTGGGCGACGTCCAGGGCGACTTCACCTGGTGGCCGGCGCACCCGACGCTCAGCCCCTTCATCGACATGTGGAGCACCGTCCCGCTCGCGCGGTACTTCGTCAACAGCCTGGTGGTGTCCGTGGTGTCGACCGCGTTCAGCGTCCTCATCGCGATCTTCGCGGCGTACGCGGTGTCCCGCTATCGCTTCTTCGGCCGCCGAACCTTCACCGGCACGGTGTTGGCGACCCAGATGTTCCCGGGCATTCTCTTCCTGCTGCCCCTCTTCCTCATCTTCGTCAACATCGACAAGCAGCTCGGCTTCACGTTCCTCTACCAGACCCGGGTCGGCCTGATCGTCACCTATCTGACGTTCTCGCTGCCCTTCTCGATCTGGATGCTCGCCAGTTATCTCGAGGGCATCCCACGCGAGCTCGATGAGGCCGCAAGGGTGGACGGCTGCCGAACGCTGGGCACGCTGTTCCGGGTGGTGCTGCCCGCTGCACGCCCGGGCGTGATCGCCGTCGCCGTCTACGCCTTCATGACGGCGTGGGGCGAGATCCTGTTCGCCTCGCAGATGACCAACGACGCCACCAAGACGTTGTCCATCGGGCTGCAGAACTACTCCACCCAGATCAACGTGTACTGGAACCAGGTCATGGCCGCCTCCCTGGTGGTCAGTCTGCCGATCGTCGTGGCCTTCCTGTTCCTGCAGAAGTATCTGGTCGCGGGCCTGACCTCCGGCTCAGTCAAATAGGCTCCGAAAAATAGAAGGGCATTCGTAGTGCATCGCAACTTTGCCAAGGTCAGCATTGCCGGATTGCCGGTCAGCTGGCTGGGTGCCAACTTCTGGTCGCGCGCCGGCGGTCCACTGATGTGGAGCAGGTATGACGCCCCGGTCGTTCGCGAGGAGCTCACCGTTCTGCGCGACCACGGGCTGACGATGACCCGGTCGTTCCTCTACTGGCCCGACGTCATGCCTGCCCCACACCAGCTCGACGAGGACCACCTCGCCCGCTTCGGCGATTTCCTGGACCTGCATGCCGAGCTCGGTATGACGACCATCCCCACGTTCCTGGTCGGGCACATGTCCGGCGAGAACTGGGACCCGGCCTGGCGCCAGGGCCGCGACCTCTACTCAGACACCTGGATGGTCGCCCAGCAGGCCTGGTACATCCGCAGTGTTGTGCAGCGCTGGGCCGATCACCCCGCGGTGGCGGGCTGGCTGATCTCCAACGAGATGCCGATCTACGGCATGGATGCTCCCACCGAGGTCGTGACGGCGTGGGCCGAGCTGATGGTTCAGGCGGTCCGGGCCGGCGGCGGTACCCAGCCGGTGTCGCTGGGCGACGGTGCGTGGGGGATCGAGGTGACCGGCCACGACAACGGCTTCTCGGTGCGCGAGCTGGGGGCGATGGTCGACTTCGTGGGCCCGCACGTCTACAAGATGGAGACCGATGTGGTCCGCCAGCACCTGAAGTCGGCGTTCATCTGCGAGCTGGCCGCGGTGGGCGGGCGGCCCGTCGTCCTCGAGGAGTTCGGGCTGTCCAGCGACTTCGCCTCCGCCGAGAACTCCGGCCACTACTACCGGCAGCAGCTGCACCTGTCCCTGCTCGGCGGCGCGACCGGCTGGATCGCCTGGAACAACACCGACTACGACCCACTGATCAGCCAGGATCCCTACCGCCATCACCCGTTCGAGCTGCACTTCGGGATCACCACCGCCGAGGGCACCCCCAAGGCTCCCCTGCTCGAGCTACGGGAGTTCGCGCGGGTTCTGGACGCGATTGACCTCACCCGGTGCGAGCGGCTTCCGGCCCAGACCGCGCTGGTGGTCTCCTCCTACCTCGAGACCGGTTACCCGCTGGCCGACGAGCAGGACAGGACGCTCGTGTTCGGTGCCCTGGAGCAGGCCCACATCGCAGCCCGGGAGGCCGGCCTGCCGCTTGGTTTCGTGCGGGAGACCGACGGGATCGTCGAGGGTTACAAGCTCTACCTCGTCCCGTCGACGAAGCAGCTGACCGGACCCTCGTGGCTTCGGCTCGGCGAGCTGGCCGAACTGGGGGCGACGGTCTATGTGTCGTACTGCGCCGGCGAGAGCGACTTCCAGCGCGGTCCGTGGTGGACCGCGACAGAGGATCTGTTCGGGGTTCGGCAACAGCTCGTCTACGGCCTGGTCGACCCGATCGACGACGACGTCGCCGAGCTGCTCTTCGAACGCGACTTCGGGTCGATCAGGGCTGGCGAGACGTTAACCTTCCAGGTGGGTGGCGGGACGAATGCCCGGGCCTTCCTGCCGGTCGAGGTCACCGACGGGCAGGTGGTGGCCCGGGACGCGCACGGCCGCCCGGCCATCGTGCTGCGCCCCCGAGGCACCGGTGCGATGGTGCTGAGCACCTATCCCCTTGAACACCTCGCTGCCTCGTGCGGTCGGGTCAACCCCGAGGAGACGTGGCGCTTGTATGCCGCGCTGGCCGACTTCGCCGGGGTGGAGCAGGCGGTGACCGTCGACAGTCCTGACGTGCTTGTCGACGGGCTGGTCCACGAGGACGGGAGACGCTTCGTCTGGCTGGTCAGCGAGCGTGACGTCCCGATGGTGGTCCGCCCGCGACTGAGTTCCGGCAGTCGGTTGCTCCCGCTCGGTGGTGGCGACCCGGTCGAGCAGGTCGAGCTCGCGCCATACGGCGTCACGGTTCTGCAGCTGACGGCCGGGGGATGACGAGCTGGGAGTGACGAGCTGGGAGTGACGAGCTGGGAATGGCGACCTTGGGATTGGCTATTGGGCGACGACCGGGTCTGTGACGACGCGCGGTATGACGATGACGGAGGACGGAAACTCATGGGAAAGCACACGATTGACTTGGCAGAGGCACCCGAGCGCGTGGGCAGGCTCGAGCTGCCACGCGGCTTCGAGCTGGGCGTGGCGACGGCGGCCTACCAGATCGAGGGGGCCGTGAACGAAGGCGGTCGCGGGCTGTCGATCTGGGACACGTTCAGCCACACGCCGGGCCGGACCGCCGGTGGCGACAACGGTGATATCGCGTGCGACCACTATCACCGGTTTGCCGATGACGTGAGGCTGATGGGCGACCTCGGGGTCGACAGCTACCGCTTCTCTGTGGCCTGGCCGCGCATCCAGCCGGAGGGCAGGGGAGTGGCCAACCCGGAAGGGCTGGCCTTCTACGACCGGTTGGTCGACTCACTGCTGGAGGAGGGAATCGCGCCGGCGCTCACGCTCTATCACTGGGACCTGCCGCAGGCACTGGAGGACGGCGGGGGATGGCGCAATCGTGATACCGCGCAACGGTTTGCGGAGTACGCGGCCCTGGTGCACGACCACCTCGGTGACCGGGTGCAACGCTGGATCACCCTGAACGAGCCCTGGTGCTCGTCGTTCCTTGGCTACGCCAGCGGCCGGCATGCTCCCGGCGCCCACGAGGGGCAGGGCGCGCTGGCTGCGGCTCACCACCTGCTGCTCGGTCACGGTCTGGCCGTGGCGGCCCTGCGCGCTGACGCACGGGAAGGGCAACAGGTGGGCATCACGCTCAACCTGCAGCCTGTCAGCGCGGCCACCAGCTCGCCGGAGGATGTCGCAGCGAGCCAGCGCGCGCTGCTGCGGGCGAACATGCTGTTCACCGACCCGGTGTTGAAAGGGCGATATCCCGACCTCGCCTGGCCGACCTACGCGGCACTGACCGATTTCGGCTACCTGCACGACGGTGACTTGGCCACGATTGCCGCACCGCTTGACTTCCTCGGGGTGAACTACTACTTCCCTTCCCGGGTCCGGGCAGCGCCGTACATGCAGGATGACCCAGCCCTGCGTACGGCCGACGACCTCGGCACCGAGGACGTGCTCACTCCCGGAGAGGAGCTCACCGCCATGGGTTGGCCGGTCGAGGCTGCGGGCCTGACCCGGCTTCTGCAGTGGCTGCGCGACACCTATCCCACGCTGCCGCCGATCTACATCACCGAGAACGGCCGAGCCTGTGACGACGTCGTCTCCGCCGACGGTGCGGTCGACGATCCAGGCCGGGTGCGTTATCTGGATAGCCACATCCGCGCCGTCGCCGACGCCATTGAAACCGGGGTCGACGTCCGCGGCTACTACTGCTGGTCGCTGATGGACAACTTCGAGTGGGCCGAGGGCTATGCCAAACGGTTCGGTCTGGTCCATGTCGACTATGCCACTCAGCAGCGCACCCCGAAGGCGAGCTTCAGCTGGTTCCGCTCACTCATCGCCGACCAGCACGACAAAGACGCAAAGGACCGCCGATGATGCGCTTTGGTGTTGTGGGGACGGGATACTGGGCTCGAGAGACCCATGCAACGGCGCTGGCCGCGCACCCCGATGCCGAGCTGGTAGGGGTGTGGGGACGCTCATTCGCCCGCGCTACCGAAATGGCCGATACCTTTGGTGCGCAGGCCTATCAGGACGTCGACGAGATGTTTTCCGACGTCGATGCCGTGGCCTTCGCGGTGCCACCGGATGTGCAGGCCGAGCTGGCGCTTCGGGCGGCGGCCCGCGGTTGTCATCTGTTGATGGACAAGCCGGTGGCCTTTACCACCGAGGCCGCAGACAAGGTCGTCGAGGCGGTGGACCGGGCCCGCATAAGGTCGATTGTCTTCTTCACTCGTAGATTCGCTGCGAACCAGGCTGACTGGTTGACCGACGTACAGCAGCAGAGCGCTTGGAACTCCGGCTACGTGCGCATCTACGCCTCGATCTTTGAGCCTGGCAATCCCTTCGGCGAATCGGAATGGCGCCGTGCCCGCGGGGCACTGTGGGACGTCGGCCCTCACGCCCTGTCCATCCTTCTGCCGGCGCTCGGACCGGTGACCCATGTCGTGGCTGATCGTGGTCT
>DASRUA010000227.1:0-12520 GCA_035655615.1 Dermatophilaceae bacterium | reverse complement strand
GGTGGCTGCTTTCCACCCACCAAGGCGCGGTGCACATCGAGCACCTGCCTGGTTACCTGGACGAGTTCTGCTTCCGGTTCAACCGTCGCCGCTCACGCAGCCGCGGTCTGGTCTTCTACCGGGTGCTCCAACTGGCCATCGGCCACGACCCAGTCCGTTACCAGCAGCTCATTGCGCGCTCCAAGCCGAAGACGGTCCGGTCGGCCCCTCCCGGAAACCGAGGCCACCCGCCTAGCTTGGACCGCCCCCGCGCCAGACGACCCTGGCGCGACACGCCCTGACGAAGCGAAGTCGGCTCAGATGGATAGCCCTAAGGACCGAAACGCGCCCCCAGCCCGTCGACATTCGTGATCACTGTGATCACTCGCGTGCCACGCATGACTGCGATGTGGTCCTGGGCACGGTTGCCCGCGAGCGGCACTTCGGCGATGCCTCGCTGGTACAAGGAGACGACGGCGTCGCAGCGGTGCCCGGTGGTCGTCACCGTGCCGAGCACGATGTCGGCGTCCGCCGGATGCGCAACCCCCTCACCATGCTGGACCCACTGACACGACATGCATGCGACAGTCGGCCACCCGCGCCTGTCGGCTTGGCCACCGACAGCAGTGAGGAGCCCAAGGGCGACGAGGTTACGGGCGCGCAGCCAGGGCCCTCCGTGCACCTTCCGCCGCCATGATGCAGGCACGCCGAGGCTCCCCAGTAGGCACCCAGGAGCCCGCCCGCGATCGCGGCCACCGTGTCGGTGTTGCCGCCGATGCGCACTGCAGCGTGCGTGCGTGCTGCAGGTGTTGGCAGGCGAAGGTCCGGGCGTCACGGTCGTCGGCGGGCACTGGCGTGGTGGCGATAGCGTGCCAGGCTGCCTGCAGAGCGATCACAGTGAAACTGTTGCTCCTCAACCGGGGCGCAGCATCTGGCGACTCGGCCTCGTCGATCCAATGGATCCACGCCTCACCCAGGCGCAGCGCCGAGATGATCGACCGGACGGCTCGACTTCTCGCACCGGAAGTTTCGCGCGGGCGATCCGTGCCCTGGCCAAAGCTCGCAGGATCGATGTCTAGTCTCGAAGATCGCCTCGACGACCTCGTCGCTGGAGACGCTTTGACCAGAAGCACAGGTGCGGCCAGCTTCAACGCTCAGACGTTAGAGCCAAGGTTCCGTCCGACACTATTCAGCCCTCAAGCAGCACAAATGTCGGAAGAAGCGCTCCCCTCAGGTTGATGCCGTGCGATCCCTTCCCCTGCGACAGGAGGCCCCCGATCCCTGCTGTCGCGTCGGGGTTCGTCATTTCCTATCGCACACAGATCGCACGCGCCAGAAATAACAGCGGCCCCTGACCGCGTATTCGCAGGTCAGGGGCCGTTTCATGCTCGTGGGCGATACTGGGATCGAACCAGTGACCTCTTCCGTGTCAGGGAAGCGCGCTACCGCTGCGCCAATCGCCCATTGATGTGGGTTGCTCGAGGTGGAGACGGGATTTGAACCCGTGTAGACGGCTTTGCAGGCCGTTGCCTCGCCTCTCGGCCACTCCACCATGAGAGTTCCATGCCTTCGCCAAGAGCCCTAGGACCTTCAGCGAAGGCACGAAGCCTTCGAGCGGACAACCGGGCTCGAACCGGCGACCTCAACCTTGGCAAGGTTGCGCTCTACCAACTGAGCTATGTCCGCGGGAACGCCAAACGGCCAGAATATCGCCGCTGTGCGTGCTTGCAGACATTATCTGATTCGGGGGACGGGAGTCCAACCAGCCCCCCACGATGGGTCGCCGTGAGCCTGAACGAGCCGCCAGAATGCTGGAAACCATCGACACCAGACTCTGCCATTGGCAGGCTTTCACGCATAGCCTCACGCAGGTGAGCACCCATCAGGTCACCAACCAGCCCCCTGCCCTTCCGGAATACAACGTCGTCCTGGCCGATCCAGCGCTGTGTGAGGGGATCGTGCGCTGGGGCCGGGAGCAAGATCATGACGAGCTCGAGACACTGGGCGCACTCGCCGGCAGTGTCGAGACGCAACTGTGGGGGGACCAGGCGGACCGCAATCCCCCTGTCCTGCAGACGCATTCCGCACAGGGCGTCCGAATCGACGAGGTTGACTTCCACCCCGCCTGGCACCACCTGCTGGACACGCGGTGTCCTACGGCCTGACCGCGGAGGCGTGGACGAAACCTGTGGGCACCGGTGCTCATCTGCGGCGCGCCGCCGGCTTCGTCGCCTGGTCGCAGGTAGAGGCCGGTCATGAATGCCCGGTTTCGATGACGTATGCCGCCGTGCCCGCCCTGGCTGCCAATCCTGAGCTCAGCGCCACCTGGACTCCGCTGCTGGCCTCCCGTGAGTACGATTTCGGCCTGCGGCCCCAGGCGCTGAAGCGAGGTGTGCTGGCGGGCATGGCCCTGACCGAGAAACAGGGCGGCTCAGACCTGCGCACCAACACAACCGCGGCCGTGGAAGCGGCCGGCGGTCCGATCGCGGGCGGACAGACCTACCGGCTCACCGGACACAAATGGTTCTGCTCGGCGCCGATGAGTGACCTGTTCCTGATTCTCGGACAGGCCGAGGCAGGGCCGACGTGCTTCCTCGTCCCCCGCGTCCTGGATGACGGAACCCGCAATTCCTTTGCGGTGCAACGACTTAAGGACAAGCTGGGTAACCGGTCCAACGCCTCGGCGGAGATCGAGCTGGACGACACGTGGGGCGTCCGCGTCGGCGAGGAGGGCCGCGGCATCCGGACCATCCTGGACATGGTCGCCGCCACCCGGCTGGACTGCGTCCTGGGCTCGTCAGCGACGATGCGCCAGGCTCTCGTCCGGGCGATCCATCACACCCGTCACCGTGCGGCCTTGGCAGCAAGCTGGTCGACCAGCCGCTGATGCGCAACGTCCTCATGGATCTGGCGCTGGAGTCCGAGGCGGCCACCACACTCGGTCTGCGGCTTGCAGCCGCCGTCGACGAAGGCGATACCGCGTTCTCACGTCTGGCGGTCGCGGTCGGCAAGTACTGGGTCTGCAAGCGCACCGCGCCCATGGTGGCCGAAGCGCTGGAATGCCTTGGAGGCAACGGCATTGTCGAGGAGAACGGGCTCGCCCGGCTGTATCGCGAAGCCCCGGTCAACTCCGTCTGGGAAGGCTCCGGCAACGTCGTGGCCCTTGACGTCCTGCGGGCCCTGACTCGCGAACCTGCGGCACTGGCAACCTTCTCGGCCGAGCTGGACCTCGCTCGCGGCGCCGACACCCGGCTCGATGCGGCCATCACGCAGACGATCTCAGCCATGCAGGCGACGGTCGGCTTGCCCGACTCGGCGGCCGTCAATCCGGTGGCCGTGCAGTCCGGCGCGCGCGCTGGTCGAACAGCTCGCGACCACGCTGCAGGCCTGCCTGCTCACGCGCTTCGCGCCGTCATACATCTCGGAAGCCTTCGTGGTGAGCCGCCTCGACGGGGCCCACGGTCACACGTTCGGCACCCTGCACAGCGACTTGGTCGACGCTTCGGCCGGGGCGGTGATTGAGCGGGCGTTCCCCGCCTGATGGGACGACGGCTGATCCGATGTCAGCGAGCAGTCACACCCAGGGGTCGTACGGGCAGGACGTTACCGAAGGGGTCTTCGTCGAATGCCGATACCGGCTCCGAGCCCACGAGCACAAGCCAGCGCCACCGGGCTTCTTCCTGTGCGAGCACCCCGGTGAACCGGTAGGGGAAGACTGCCGTCGCGCCATCGTCATCGGTTTCGGTGCAGTTACCCTCTGCGAGCAGCCAGACAAACCCGCTGTGCTCGCAGAAGATGACATCGGGGAACTCGAAGGAGTAGGCCACCGCACGGCCGAGCAGCTCTGACAGCAGGCCGCGAAGCTCGGTGGGTCCGATTGCCTTCTCGCCCAGCTTCGAGTGTGCGTAGGTGACGGTGGCGTCTCCGCTGAAGAGTCGCAGCAGACCCTCCGCGTCTCGTGTCCGGAACCCTGTCGAGAGGGCGCGCAGCAACTCCTGCAGTATGGTCCGATTCATGCTGCCCACGCTCTCAAAATGGGTTGAGAAGCCGCCCCGCCGACGCTCTCGCTGAGGGATCCCACACACCATGATGAGATCGGCGCACACTTCCAGGTGATCTGAATGGGGAGGAAAGAACCGGCTACCGCCCCAGAAATGGCCACTCGTACTAGACGCTCCGGCCCCAGCGGTCAGCCAACTCGAACTGAAAGCTGTAGTGCTCGACACGTCGATGACCTGCGCGTTGTGCCCTGGGGCGGGTGACAGGACAGAATAGGTGTTCCGAATGGCTGCCGACTTCCGAAAAGGACCTCATGAACCCCCTCTGGCCGGGTCATCCCTACCCTCTGGGAGCCACGTTCGACGGCAGCGGAGTCAACTTCGCCCTCTTCTCCGAGGTTGCGGATGCCGTCGAGGTCTGCCTCATCGCCGACGACGGCACCGAGACCCGGGTCGGGCTGACCGAGGTCGACGGACATGTGTGGCACGGCTACCTCACCGGTATCGAGCCGGGTCAGCGCTATGGGTTCAGGGTGCATGGCCCGTACGACCCCGCCAACGGTCATCGCTGCAACCCCGCGAAGCTGTTGCTCGACCCGTACGCCAAGGCCTTTGACGGCCAGATCGACGGCGACGGATCCCTGTACTCCTATGACCTCAACTCCCCCGCCAAGTTCAATGACGCGGACTCGCTGGGTCACACGATGCTGTCCGTGGTCGTCAACCCGTTCTTTGACTGGGGCCACGACCGGCCGCCACGGCACGAGTACCACAACACCGTCATCTACGAGGCCCACGTCAGGGGCCTGAGCATGACCCACCCCGATGTCCCCGAGTCCATTCGCGGGACGTATGCCGCGATCGGTCACCAGGCGATCATCGAGCACCTGACCGGTCTCGGCGTGACGGCCATCGAGCTGATGCCGGTGCACCAGTTCGTCCAGGACGGCACGCTGCGGAGCAAGGGGCTGACGAACTACTGGGGCTACAACACCATCGGGTTCCTGGCTCCGCATGCCGCCTATGCCGCAGCAGGGTCGCGCGGTCAGCAGGTCAGCGAGTTCAAGTCCATGGTCAAGGCGCTGCACGAGGCCAACATCGAAGTCATCCTCGATGTTGTCTACAACCACACCGCCGAGGGCAATGAGAAGGGCCCGACGATCGCCTTCCGGGGCATCGACAACGCCGCCTACTACCGCCTCGTCGACGAGGACAAGTCGCTGTACTACGACACCACCGGCACCGGCAACAGCCTGCTGATGCGCCACCCCCATGTCCTGCAGCTGATCATGGACTCACTGCGCTACTGGGTTGAGGAGATGCACGTTGACGGGTTCCGCTTCGACCTGGCGGCGACCCTGGCCCGCCAGTTCCATGAGGTCGACCGGCTCTCGGCGTTCTTCGACATCATCCAGCAGGATCCGGTGATCTCCCGGGTCAAGCTCATCGCCGAGCCTTGGGATCTCGGCGATGGCGGCTACCAGGTCGGCAACTTCCCGCCCCTGTGGACCGAGTGGAACGGCAAGTTCCGCGATACGGTGCGCGATTTCTGGCGCGGCGAGCCGGCGTCCCTGGGCGAGTTCGCCTCTCGTCTCACGGGATCCAGCGACCTGTACGAACACTCGGCCCGGCGCCCGATCGCCTCGATCAACTTCGTTGTCGCTCACGACGGTTTCACCTTGCGTGACCTGGTGTCGTACAACGAGAAGCACAACACCGCCAACGGGGAGGATGGCGAGGACGGCGAGAGCAACAACCGGTCCTGGAACTGCGGGGTCGAGGGCGAGACTGACGACCCGGCTGTCAGCGCCCTGCGCTGGCAACAACAGCGCAACTTCCTGACCACGCTCCTGCTCAGCCAGGGCGTCCCGATGATCGCCCACGGCGACGAGATCGGCCGAACTCAGGCAGGCAACAACAACGTCTACTGCCAGGACAACGAGCTCTCCTGGGTCGACTGGAAGCTCGCCGAGAAGGAGACCAATCTGCTTGCGTTCACCAGCGCGGTGGTCTCCCTTCGCAAGGAACACGCGGTATTCCGCCGACGCCGATTCTTCGCGGGCGACGCCGCCCATGGCGGTAAGAGCGACTTGGGAGACATCGAATGGTTCTCCCCGGACGGCACCGAGATGGATGAGAACGACTGGCAGAACGGTTATGCACGCACGCTCATGGCCTTCCTGAACGGTCAGGCCATCCCGGAGCCAGACCCCCACGGAGAACGCACCCTGGACTCCGACTTCCTGTTGCTCTTCAACGCACACAGCGACCCGGTCGACTTTGCGCTGCCGCCCGCACAGTATGGGGTGGGATGGCGCGTCCGGTTGGACACCACCGTGGCAGAACCTTCGAGGGTCAGCGATCAGGACTGGCTGGCCGCTACCTCGCACTCGGTTGCCGGGCGGTCCATCGTCGTGCTCGAGTCAGAGCCTGCGGCAAAGAAGTGATCACCTGCAACCAGAACTGAGCACTGCGCAACAAAAAAACTGAGCGCCCCGAAGGACGCCCAGTGGCTGGTGTGCCCTGCGACTCAGCCGGCCTTACCAGCGCGTGCATTCCGGCGTCTCAGGGCGCGTCGTTCGTCCCTGGACATACCACCCCAGACTCCAGAGTCCTGGCGGGAGTCCATCGCCCATGTCAGACAGGTCTCCGCGACCACACAGTCACTACAGACGACCTTCGCCTCTTCGATCTGCAGAAGCGCCGGGTAAGCGTTCCCAATCGGGAAGAACAGCTCGGGACCCACGTCCAAGCATGCGGCGCTGTCGCGCCACGTCACCAGGATCGCGCTCCTCCAAGCGGGCTGGTGGGACTCGGCATCGTGCTGGTCAGCTCACGCGGCGCATGCTTTGGTATCACTGTGCTCCTTTGGTATCACTGTGCTCCTTCGGTGTCACTGTGATCGTGCAGGGGGGTCGTCGATCAGGAGTCGAGTCAAACTCCTGAGAGTGGTAGTCACTAACCGACATCTCCGCGTGTTCAAAATCAGTTTAGCCAAAAAAACATAAATTGATCAGTCCTGTACCTGCTCAGAACGACCGCGGAAGTCGGGACGGTGCGGCTCATCGGGGGGAAGCCCAGGCATGGTGCCGATCCCGTGGTACCGGAGCCGCCGGTGAGCAGAAGCCAGACTCATCCTTCGCTCAGCCCGCTTCAGTGGAAGGATCGCGCTATGCGCGTGCTCCTTTCCCAGGACGACCTCGGCAGCTGGTCCCCCGGTCACGACGGCCTGATGGACGCCGAGGCGCTTGCTCTCGCGTACGCCTACCCGCAGCTCCGCGCAGAACAGACTTGGGTCAGGGCCAACTTCATCTCAACCTTGGACGGCGCCGCAGCCGGCGATGACGGACGGTCAGGATCCATCAACACCGGTGCCGACCGCGAGGTCTTCGGACTCCTGAGGGCACTGTCCGATGTGGTCCTGGTCGGGGCCGGAACGGCACGGACGGAGGGGTATCGGCGGGCCACCATCCGGGCGCCCTGGCTCTTCCTTCGCCAAGGCCGCCCCGCGCATCCCACCACAGCGGTCGTCAGTCGTTCTGGCCACGTCCCCCCCGGGTTGAGCCAGGCGCGTGAGGACTCCGGTGAGGTGCTGTTGATCACCTGCGAGCACGCCGGCGCTGAGGGGATCGACCTCGCCCGGGGCTCGCTGGGTGAGCAGCAGGTCATCGTCGCAGGCGACGACACCGTTGACCTGGCGGTGGCGGTGGACTCACTGGCTGCTCGAGGACTGCGGCGGATCCTCTGCGAAGGCGGTCCTCACCTCATGCGCGACCTGACGGCGTCGGGGCGCCTCGACGAGCTCTGTCTGACCATTGCCCCGACCCTGGTCGCCGGGGAGCACCCGCGAATCACTGCCGGAGCCGCAGTGACCGCTAACCTGCTCCCCCAGTTGTTGATCGAGTCACAGGGCACCATCCTCGGCCGTTGGGCCCGCCCCTGATCGGCAAACCTGCGGACGGTGCGTTTCTGCTTCATCTGGGCCCAGGAACCGGGCCGCTCATCTGTGACAGACCTGGGGACGGCGCGACGGGTCAATGACCTGGGACAGTGCGGTTGGCGCGTGAAGTGTTGCTGCTCGTTTGGCTGCTGGCATCGATCGTGGCAGGGTTCCCCTGCGTGAGCGATATAAGCGAAACGGAGACTATCGGTCTGCCGTCGCAGTTCGCGCGCGGTTCCACGGGCACGAGATCTGACCTCCACCGATACAGCAGCACCCCCCCGGCCGAGCGCGCCCACCGCGCAAGCACTAGACAGGTAGAACGGCCCCAGCTGGCGTTAGCAGCGCCGACCGAGGCCTGAACCGAGTTCACCTATCAGAAGGAGAACCAGTTGTGAGCACCATTCTGCACCGGCCAGCAGCACGCCCCACCACCATCGACCTGACCACGCTTCCGAAGTGCTCGCCCGAGGGCAGCGGTTTCAGCATTGCCTACGAGAAAGCGCACGACCTGGCGATTGACCCGCGGTTACTCGCGGCTCAATCCAAGGGCACGATCTGAGCGCCACCGACGACGAGATCATGGCGATCTACGGCAAGCTGGACGAAGCGCGCAAGCAGCAGATCCTCAACTACCGGCTGGAGCTTGCCGACGAACATCGCAAGGCGCTTGCGATGAAGCAGCGCGAGGAGGGGTCGATATGAGCCTGTCGACTCGACACGTCGAATGCTCTCGCGCAAGCACAGCACTGATCGCCGAGGTCAACACCGAGCCTGGACTGACGACCTACACGCTGGACCCCGAGCACTTCAGTCAGGTCGCCGCGGAGGGTATCGGAGCGATCCTGGAAACCCTCGCGACCAACGGGTCGTGGCGCTACCACGGCGAGAACCGGAGGTGCGCGACAGAGTTTCAAGTCCTGCGGAATCCTGACCGGCCCTCGGGCGCACCCGTGGTCTGCTGCAACGATCCCGGCTGGACCGCCATCTCCGTCGATGCCGACGAGATCACCGAGGTGGGACGAGCTGCACTGGAGGGCGCAATCCTGGCGCAGTTGTCCGGGTGGGAGCAGTCCCCGATCGAGGCCTGACCTTCACTCGCACGGCAGCGCTGCACGACCGTGCAGCCTCTCAAGCTGGGTCCGCCTGATCGCCGCCTGCAAGGAAATCGAGCACCACGGCCTCCCATCGCTCGGGATCGACATTCCACTCCTTGGTATGCCGTGCCTCTTGCCAGGGCTCGAAGCGAACAAGGTCGGGGCGTTTGGCAGCCAACGAGATCGACGGGCCGGCGGGAACGAACTCGTCGTCCAGAGAATGAATGAGCAGGGTGCGGTGCTTCAGCTCGCCTGACCGGTTCTCCCAGTTCGTCAGCGCGACGTCGATGGGCTCGTGCACGCCGACGAGGCGGCGCGCCCACTGATGGCCGATCAATGCACGGCTAAGACTTCCGATCGGGCCGGGGATCTTGTTCAACGCCCCGTGATGACGCAGAACATCCGCCCAGTCGATGACCGGCGCGTCCAGAACCACCGCCATCACACGATCCGAGAGCCACGAACGATCCAGGGTCTGCAGGACGATCGCACCACCCATGGACCACCCGAACAGGACGATCTCCTGCGCGCCGGCGTCGACGGCGTACAGCAGTGCGGCCTCACAGTCCCGCCACTCGGAAAGCCCCAGGCTGTATCTGCCGTCCGAGCTTGGCGGGGCGCCGATGTCATTGCGATACGTCGGAATCAGCGCCGTGAAGCCGAGCCGATGAAGCACTGGCACCGCTCGGAGACACTCCCCCCGCTCCGCTCCCCTGCCGTGGACCAGGATCGCCCAACGCCCCCCAGTACCACCGCCCGTCACGGCCTCCGAGGTGTCAGCTGGCACCTCCCAGGCCGCAAGCATCCCGAGCTCCGAGTCGATCTCCACGTCACGCGATGGGAGTCCCAACGTGTCCTGCGGGTTGCCGCCGAAGTAGTACTGGTTCCATCGAGCGGGGCCGACGCGCAGCTCGCCGGTGTCCACACCTTCGAGCACCCGTCGGACACTGTCTGAGTCCTGGTTCACGTCCAGAACCGCGCCCACCCTTGCGTGACCGTGACCGCCGTCGAACCAGAGCCCGTATCGACCGGGCTGCTCCGTCTCAGGTGTGAGCCCCAGCGTCACACTGTCGTCGTCAAAGCCCAGAATCTGCGTGTCGTCAGGCTTCAGCAGATCCGGCGTCAACACCCTGCGAGCGAAATATGTTGCGGCACTGACGGCTCCCGCCGCCGACAGGGCCACCGCGGTGACGCCCGCCGCAGCGGCCGCGACGAGACTCTTTGGGGCAACGCGGCGAATTGATGGCACGAAAGCATCGTCGCAGGTTCAGAATGCTTCCGTGGACCTGCCTATCACCCTCCCGGTGTCCCCCATGCTGGCCAAGGCCGTCGAGGGCGTGCCAGCTCCCGACTCCGTCGCCGGCGGCCTGGCATATGAACCGAAGTGGGATGGTTTCCGCTGCATCGTGCTGCGCGACGGCGACGAGGTGGAGCTCGCCAGCCGCGGCTCCAAACCGCTGACCCGCTACTTCCCGGAAGTGGTCCGGGCGGTCCTTGAACATCTGCCGCAGCGATGCGCCATCGACGCCGAGATCGTCGTCCGTAAAGGCCCGCCCGGCGCACAACGACTCGACTGGGAGAGCCTGTCCCAGCGCATCCATCCAGCGGACTCCAGGGTCCAGCGCCTGTCCACCGAGACTCCCGCCGAGCTCATCTGCTTCGACATCCTCGCCCTGGGCGACGACGACCTGACCGGCATGCCGTTCGGCGACCGCCGCGGACAGCTCGAGTCTGCGCTCTCCAGCCTCCCCGCTGATGCGCCGATCCACCTGACCAGGACCACGACCGACGCCGCTACCGCCCGTGACTGGTTCGAGCGGTTCGAAGGTGCCGGCCTCGACGGTGTCGTCGCCAAGGCCCTGGCCGCCCCCTACCAGCGGGGCAAGCGCGTCATGTTCAAGATCAAGCACGCTAGGACTGCCGAGGCGGTGGTCATCGGATACCGGGTCCACAAGTCCGGCAGTGGTGTCGGCTCACTTCTCCTGGGTCTGTATGACGAGCACGGCACCCTCTACCCCGTGGGCGGGGTCTCGGCATTCACCAACGCCCGACGCCTCGAGCTGATCGACGAGCTGGCGCCTCTGGTGGTCACCGACGATCAGGGTGATCCGGTGAAGGGCGCAACGGACCGCTCCCGGTTCAGCGCCAACAAGGACACGAGCTTCGTCAGGCTGCGCCCAGAGCGGGTGGTCGAGGTGAAGTTCGACCAGATGGAGGGCCCGCGTTTTCGCCATACGGTGTCGTTGCTGCGCTGGCGTCCGGATCGCGATCCGGAGTCCTGCACTTCAGCGCAGGTCGACCGGCCCATCGCCTACGACCTGGACGCCGTCCTCCAGCACTGACAGCATTTGGATGACAGTCCGTGTCACGCCTGCCTGCACGGCCGAAGGAGCCATCGGTAGCGGCAGAACGTAACCATTTCTTAGCCCACCGCTGGGCAGATGTTCCATTTGGGCCACTATCCTCTGCAAGATGAATCCCGGAATGTGACCCCCTCACAACCGTTTGTCCCACAAGAGAGCAGGTTCGTCCATGCGCTATCGCGCAATTATCGCGGCTACCGCCGCAACTCTCACCGGCCTCGCAACAATGGCCGTCACCACCACCACAGCGGGTGCAGCCCCCTCCCCGACAGGGCAGCTGCACTCGGCAAGGGTGTGCGCCGCACCGACCGCGGGTAACGCCGCGTGCATGTTGCTCGTGCGTACCGACGCGAACGGCAAGCCCATTGCGGCCATAACCCCCAACGGCTTTGGCCCGGCGTCCATCCAGTCGGCCTACAAGCTCGCCGGTCTCTCGTCAGCCGGCCGCACCGTCGCCATTGTCGATGCGTACAACGACCCGACCGCCGAGGCGGACCTGGGGGTCTACCGAGCTCAGTTCGGGTTGTCTGCGTGCACGACGGCCAACGGTTGCTTCCGCAAGGTGGACCAGGCGGGTGGTACGAAGTACCCGCGCACGAACTCAGGCTGGGCACAAGAGATCTCACTCGACCTCGACATGGTCTCGGCTGCGTGCCCCGACTGCAAGATCCTTCTGGTCGAAGCCAACAGCGCGTCGTTCGCGAACCTCGGCGCCGCTGTCAACCAGGCGGCCCGGACAGCCGGCGTCGTTGCCATCTCCAACAGCTACGGAGGTGGAGACGCGGCCGACACGACCTACGGCGCGTACTACAACCACCCCGGAATCGCGGTGACCGCCTCCAGCGGTGACAACGGGTATGGCGCGTCATACCCCGCGTCGTCGTCCTACGTCACCGCGGTCGGCGGCACCAGCCTCAGGGCGGACTCCAGCGCCCGCGGCTGGAGCGAAACGGTCTGGTCCGGCGCCGGCTCCGGGTGCTCTGCCTACAACGCGGCTCTGACTGCCGCCGCGACCTTCGACACAGGTTGCGCCAAGCGCGCAGAGGCGGACGTCTCTGCTGTGGCCGACCCGAACACCGGTGTGGCCGTGTACGACTCAACCCCGAATGCGGGCTCGTCCGGGTGGATGGTCTTCGGCGGCAC
>DASRUA010000226.1:0-2819 GCA_035655615.1 Dermatophilaceae bacterium | reverse complement strand
GGGAAGTACGGGACGTAAGCGATGCCGTTGTCGTGGCACAGCTCCAGCACTCGGCGTCTTTCTGGTCGACCAGGCTGAACGTGTTCTGTACGCACACGATGGCCGCCTGTGCGATGGCCTGCTCGACCTTGGCCCGGTTGGCGGTCGAGATGCCGACGCCGGCGATCTTGCCCTCCTCGCGCAGCGCCACCATCTCGGCCAGTTGATCCTCCAGCGGCACCCGCTGGTCGGCGGGCGCCTCGGGATGGTCCGTGAGGCGGAGGTTCACCGCACCCAGCCGTTCGACGCCCAGGCTCCGCAGGTTGTCCTCGACCGCGGAGCGCAGCTGATCGGGCCGCTGCTCACGTCCCGGGCCGGTGACCCAGCCGGTCTATCAGGTGTTAGGGGCAAACTCATTCCCGAGCGGTCATACGGGCCTGGTGGTCGCCGCGACCATCACGGCGATGTTTGTCCTGACCGCGCTCGGGCACAAACGTGCCCGCATCGTGGCAGCGCTCGTGGGCGGGATCTGGACCATCGTCGTCGGCATGTCGCGGCTCGAAGTGGCCGTGCACTACCCGACCGACGTCATCGGTGGCTTCGGGCTCGACGGTGGCATGGCGCTCATCTTGTGGCCCATCGCCGCCGGGTTGAACCACGTACTGCCGCGGCGCTGGCCGGCCCTTGCGGATCGGGCCTGATGCTCCCATTGGTTGTCAAGCGGCGTTGAGCCATTGGCGGTAGTCAGAAGATCGCATGGGTCACGAGTAGCCATCCGGGCTTGCGGGATGTGCGACCATTCGAGGGTGACCAGCAAGGGCACCGAGCCCAATGTCGGGCAGCCGGGAACGGAACCAGGCGCGATGACGGCGCCACTTGCGCCCGACACACCCGGGCCCGGGCACAGTACGAAGGCTGTGCTGACCCTTGGGGCACTTGGGGTCGTCTTCGGGGACATCGGCACAAGCCCGCTGTATTCGTTGCAGACGGCCTTCAGCATCGAGCACAACACCGTCCTACCGACACCGGTCGATGTCTTCGGGATCATCTCGATGGTGTTCTGGGCGATCACGATCCTGGTCTCCGTCAAGTACGTAGCCCTGGTGATGCGCGCAGACAACGAGGGCGAGGGCGGCATCCTCGCGCTGGTCGCGCTGCTGCGCCAGAAGCTGGGCGACAAGCGCACCCTGGCGACGGCAACGCTGTTGGGCATGTTCGGCGTGGCGCTGTTCTACGGGGACAGCGTGATCACCCCGGCGATCTCGGTGATGTCTGCTGTGGAGGGTCTCGTCGTCTTCAACCCGTCGCTGGGCGCGCTCGTACTGCCGGTGTCAGTGGCGATCCTGGCGGCCCTTTTCGCGATCCAGCGGTACGGCACTCACTTGGTGGGTCAGGCGTTCGGCCCGGTGATGGCGGCGTGGTTCGTGGTGCTGGCGATCCTGGGACTGCCGCACATCATCCAGTATCCAGGGATCCTCGCCGCGCTGTCACCGACGTACGCGATCGCGTTCCTGGTCGAGCATCCCGTGACAGCCTTCATCGCGCTGGGCGCGGTGGTGCTGAGCGTCACGGGGGCCGAAGCTCTGTACGCCGACATGGGTCATTTCGGTGCCGGGCCCATCCGCACTGCCTGGTTCGCGCTGGTGTTCCCGTGCCTGACGATCAACTACTTCGGGCAGGGCGCGACGATCCTGCACGACCCGACCACCATCGACAACCCGTTCTTCCACCTCGCCCCGTCCTGGGCCACCATCCCGTTGGTGGTGCTGGCCACACTCGCGACCGTGATCGCTTCCCAGTCGGTGATCTCGGGAACGTACTCCGCATCCCGACAGGCGATGCTTCTCGATGTGATGCCCAGACTCAGGGTTCGCCACACCTCCCGGGAGGAGGGTGGCCAGATCTATCTGCCGGCGGTCAACTGGATCCTCTTTGGTGGGGTGCTGCTGCTCATCGCGGTCTTCCAGAGCTCGACCCGGTTGGCTACGGCGTACGGACTCGCGGTGAGCGGGACGCTGATTCTCACCAGCCTGCTGTACCTGCTGCTGGCACGGGCGGTGTGGCGATGGCCGCTGTGGCGAGTTCTGGGCTTCGGCGTGGTCATCCTGGGCGTGGAGGTGGTCTTTCTCTCGGCAAACCTGATCAAGGTGCTCAGCGGTGGTTGGCTGCCGCTGCTGATCGCCGCCGTCATGGTCACCTTGATGATCACCTGGCGCGATGGACTGGTGGTTCTCCAGCAGCGGCGCACCGAGATTGAGGGCCCACTGACCGACTTCGTCGACTACGTGCATCGGACGGGCATCACCCGGGTGCCAGGGCTGGCCGTCGTGCCCCACCCGAACAGCACGACCACCCCTTTGGCCCTGCGCACCAACGTCGACTTCAACCAGGTCCTGCACGAGCACGTCGTCATCGTCCAGATCGTCATTGAGAACGTCCCGCACATCCGCCATGTCGACCGGGTCACCATCCAGGACCTCGGCGACACCGCCGACGGCATCGTGCACGTCTGTGTCCGCGTCGGGTTCGCCGACAGCCAGGACGTACCGAAGGGACTCGCTCTGGCGATCGGCAAGACCCCGGAGCTGGATGTAGATCCGGAGGAGGCGCACTATTTCCTTTCACTGCTGGACGTGCATGCCACCGGCCACGAGGGCATGAGGGCCTGGCGGAAACGGCTCTTCGTCTGGATGGCGCATGCCACCGCGAACCGCACCGAGGACCTCCACCTTCCCCCGGAACGGACGATCGTGATCGGCGCCCGGGTCGACCTCTAGGCTGTTGACGCGCGCCGACGTAAGGCTGTCCAGGCCCGAGTCGGCGTCCGAGGCTGAGGAGGA
>DASRUA010000225.1:0-3768 GCA_035655615.1 Dermatophilaceae bacterium | reverse complement strand
ACTGCGCTGACTCGAGCCCAGCCCTGCTTGTCGGCATTCTTTGAGATCGCACCCTTGAGCAGTTCGGGGAGGGTCGGTTGGCGGTTGGGCGCGGCCCTCGGCTTGTCAGCAACCGCGTCGGGGATTGGGACGAACAAGCTGCAGGCGACCCTGAACGACTCGGCTGTGTTCGCGCGGCCGAATCCAACGACCTTTGCGCCGCGCTCGCGGAGGAAGTGCGCCAACGGGGCGAAGTCGCTGTCGCTGGAGACCAAGGCGTACACCTCCGGCCTGATCGTGTGATGCAGATCGACGGCGTCGATCACAAGCGCGAGATCGGTAGCGTTCTTCCCTTTCACCGGGTCGGATTGTTGAACAGGACGGATCCCGCGGTGCGTCAGTTCCTGGTCCCAGGTCTTGAGCGCAGCCTTGAACCAGTTGCCGTATGCCCGGCGAATAGTCACATCCCCATGCTCTTTGAGTACTGCCAGTACTTGATCAAGGCTTCCCAACGCGGCGTTGTCAGCATCTATCAACAGGGCGACTGAAGGCAGGGCAGGAGGCACGCAAGCACCCTAGCGAGGATCGGCACCCAGGGACCTCGATTGCCACCGCCTTCGGTCGCTCGCACTCGATGATCGCGGCAGAACCGGACGTTCTATACGGTGTTTCTGGGGGCGTACATGACGACGGCTACGCCGACCAGGCAGACGAAGGCCCCACGTATCGGTCGGGGCAGAACGCGCCTGCTCGCGCCAGCGATACCCCGCAGCCGACGCGACCCGACCTGAGCGGCGAGCTCGGCGACACCGCGCCTTCGTCGAGAAGTGCGAAGGAACGGGCTCTGAACTGGAGTGGCTACTGCCGCGGCATGAGTTGGAGTTCCTCCCTGGCCAGTGCGGTCAGAATCCCATAAGTTGGAGGGACAGATCCGTGGCACGTCGACTGATTCGCGGACGACCACGGCACCACAGACCTATGATCGAAAAGGAACCCAAAGTGAATGGCGGTGATTCCTGTGAAGACGATGACACGTCTGTCGGAGGCCTACAGGGATGCCCGCGTTGAGCTGATCGACGACACCTCGCGCTACGTCATCATGAGCGACTGCCATCGCGGGGACGGCTCGAAGTCCGACGAGTTCCTGAAGAACAAGAACTCGTTCACGGCCGCGATGGACTACTACTGGCGCAATGGGTTCACCTACGTGGAGGCTGGTGACGGCGACGAGCTCTGGGAACACCACTACAAACACATCATCAGAGCCAACCGCGCCGTGTGGGAACAGCTGCTCCAGTTCCACCGCGCCGGCAGATACATCCGGATGTGGGGCAACCATGACCTCGTACTGGGGGAGCCCAAGTACGTCCGCGAGCACCTGTGGACCGCGAAGGCCATCGCTACCGGCGAGGTCGAGCCATTCTTCAACGGATTGGAGCCGGTGGAGGCGGTCGTGTTCCGGCACCGGGAGACGGGCCAGGACATCCTGCTGGTGCACGGGCACCAGGGCGACCTGCCCAACGACCAGGCTTGGCGGTTCAGCCGGTTCATGATGCGTGCGTTCTGGAGGTATGCGCACGCGTTCGGGTTCCACAGCCCCACCAGCCCCGTGGCCAACTCGGACAAGCGGCACAAGGTTGAGCGCAACTACGTGAAGTGGATCCGCCAAAACCGGATGGCACTGATCTGCGGCCACACCCACCGCGAGAGGTTCCCACGCGAGAACGCGATGCCCTACTTCAACTCGGGCAGCTGCGTCTACCCGTCGCACATCACCGCTTTGGAAATCGCGGGCGGCACGATCGCTCTCGTCCGATGGCGCGTGGATCCGAACGAGGACGCGATCCTGCAGGTCACCCGCCGGGTGGTGGCCGGGCCCGAGCCGCTGTCGAAGTTCGATCTCCGCCGCACCTGAAACACAACGGGGAGTTGATCACGGGTTCGGGATAATGAGCTGCCGGTCGACGCGACCATGTCGGTCGAGGTTGACGTATTGCCTATCGCGGGACCCCTCAGCCTGACTTCCACAACGGTCGACTGAAATGGCCTCGCCGATCAGCAGATGGCGAAGTCAAGCGTGTTTCGTGCTGAGGATCACACCTGAATTCCCCCTCAAGTCTTCAATGTTGTGATCCCTAACCGCTCACCCACCGTAGCGGAGGCGCGACCAGGTTCCGATGGGACTGTACCTATCCCGGCTGCGGTCCCCCGTGAATCCACGCCCCGCCCCCTGGGACGGGCGATGCGTCATATCACCTCCGGGTACACACGCCCCCTGCCAGGCCACCCACCGCCGACTCGGTCAGCGTTGAGACCCCTCTGCGCGGTGCACCCACCTGGGCTCCTCGCCTTCAGAGCCTCCTCACGGAATGGCTACGGATTCGCCGGGGCGGGTCGGCGACACGCGGCACGATGGACCCCACCAGGCGCGGCAGAAGCGGGCGTCCGGAGCACTCCCACGCCGCTGCCGGACGACCGTGTCCTGGTCGTCCGGCAGTAGCCCTATATGGGCGCCGGAGAGCGGGGCCCGGCTGCACGTGACGCAAGCCGACTGCAGGCGAGGACCCCGCGCGTGCGTGCGTCGACCCGACGATAGAGCGATCAAGCTCGTCGAGTCCCGTCAGCGTGAACCAAGTCGCCGGATCGCCGGGATCAGGCGAGACGCAGCTTGTGAAGGGAAGCGGGAGCGCTCCCCCCACCGATGTCGGGAGTGATGTCGAGCTCCAACACGGTGACTCCCGGCAGGTCGACAGCGTGATCCTCGACCTGGTGCGTCGAGCCCCCCGGGCTGAAGTTCCACCGCTGGCGGATTACCTCACGGAACTCCTGTCCGCCGTCAGCCGACCAACGGATCACGTACTCCTGCGTGCGCTCGGTCTTGGTCTCGCGGAACTCGAGCCGAATCCTGTGCAGTGACTGCGGCGCGTCGAAGACGAGCCGGATCGTCTGCGAGCCAGCGCCCGCTGCACGCCAGCCCGGGCCACCGCCTGGGAGCAACGCCGACTCGACGGGCCAAGCCGGATCTTCTGAGGTGATCTCCACCTCCACCAAAGGCTCGAGATACAGCCAGTCGACGGCGGCGTCCGCCGCGTCCTGTGTCGAAGAAAGAACTCGCTTGCGCATCAGGCGCCTCCACTCCCAACCCCTCAGGCATGATCGACGCGCACATCGCGCCGCGGACAACACTCTCGCACCTGAACACCCCAGCCATAGCAGCAAGACGATCATTCCACCGGGTGGTCGGCAATCTGGCCGACCAAGCCCCATCATCCTGGGCCCAACCGCGCGCCACGGGAGCGGCATAGGAAGACGTTTAGGGAGCTGGGGGCTGGCGTGGGGAACGTCCTCCTGATGCGCTGTTAGGGCTTGGTGTCCCATCGCTTTCAAGGAGGACGTTCATGACCAACGGTAGTGGTGTGTCTCGTGGGGATCGCAACAGGAATGCCCGGCTTGGCCGGCTCCGGAGTGCGGTTCCGGTGACGAATGCGATCGTCGGTATCGATCTGGCTGATCGCAAGCAGATGGTCGTGGTCTGCGATCACGACTCAAGGGTGCTGGCCCGGCGGACGTTCCGGTGCAAGGCGTGGGACCTGGGTGCTGCCCTGGACTGGGCCGGCGACCGGGCGACGCGGGCTGGGTTCGATGGGGTGACTGTGGCGTGTGAGCCGACCGGTCACCGGTGGCGGGTGCTGGGCGAGTTGGCCGCTGGCCGGGGGATGGCGTTCGTGTGTGTCCAGCCGATGGCGTCGTCGTGGGCGCGGCGCAGCGAGGACCTGACCAGTGACAAGA
>DASRUA010000224.1:0-2182 GCA_035655615.1 Dermatophilaceae bacterium | reverse complement strand
GCGGCGGCCTCTCACGCTGGCGGCCGGGGCGAGCCTCACGCGGCATTGAGGAACCACCGTTCCGGTAGAGGAACGGCCTAGGCCGAAGTTACGTGCCGTGTGACGCGTGAAACCCCTGTTGAGCAGGGGTTTCGTCGTTTTGGCGGTGTGGTGTTCTGGCTACTTCAGGGTCAGTGGGATCGGGGCGCTGATGAGTTCGAAGGCGCGGCGTTGGGTGGGGGTGGGGATGGCGAGCAGGTCGAAGCCGGACTCGTCGTGGCCGGCGACGCGTAGGTGGTTGCGGGTCAGGGTGGCGAGGTGGCCCAGCAGCGCGGTGAAGCTGGTTGCGGGCAGGTCCTCGGTGGTGGTCTTGGTCGCTGCCTTGTGGTCGGCGCCCTGGGAGCGTCGGGCGGGGGCGACGGGGTCGATGGGGTCGGGACGTTGCTCGTCGGTGAACGTCAAAGGCGCCCACGATTGGCGTAGGTGCCAGGTGAGGTAGGCGGCGAGCATGCAGATGAACACGTGCGCGCGGACCCTGGACTCGGTCCAGTGGTGGATCGGGCGCAGGTCCAGGTCGATGCTCTTGATCGAGCGGAAGTCTCGTTCGACCCGGGCCAGAGACTTGTAGGTCGCTACGACCTTTGCGGGATCCATCTGCTCGGGGCCGATGGTGGTGCGGATGACGTAGATCCCGTCCAGGGCCGCTTCGGCGGTGATCTGGTCCTGGTTGCGGGTGAACGCGAACTGGTCGTCGGTGATGTCCAGGATGTAGTGCTTGGCCATCTTGTACCGGCCGACGACCTTCCCGACCCGGATCCCGATCTTCCCGTCATCGGCCAGGCGTCCCGCGGCCACAGCGGCGACGATCTTGGCCAGCTCGGTGTCGGTCGCGTCCAGCAGCGCCAGGCGTTTACGGGCCCGTTCGGTGGCCAGGGCCGGGTTACGGCACGCGATCAGTCTTTCCCTGGGGTAGTCGGGGTGGGTGATCTCGGCGAGGTTGACCTGGTCGAACAGGGACATCTGCAGCGGGCCGTCATCGGCGGCCAGGGCCGCGATCGCGGGGGCGCGTAGTGCGGTGACCCAGCCGAACCCGCCCAGCTCGCGTAGTTCCTGCACGCGGGCGCTGGTGATCATTCCGCGGTCTCCGACCATCACCATGTCGGTGAGTTTGAAGGTGTCTTTGACTGCTTGGACGATGGCGCTGAACGCGGTCGGGTCGGCGGTGTTGCCCGGGAAAACCCGTACCGCCACGGGGCGCCCGGCCGGGTCGGTCAACAGCCCGTACTCGATCTGCGGCAGGCCCTTCTTGCCATCGCGGGAGTACCCGCGGGCCGCCAACGAACAGTGTTTGCCCGTCACCCAGGAGGAGGACAAGTCGAACAGGGCGAGCCGGTCGGGGTTGGCTGGCCCGGTCAGGTGGGTGCGGACCAGTTTGGCCTCGATGGCTTCCTGTCGTCCGGCGAGCCAGTCCATCGCCGCGTACACCTCGTCGGTGCTGGCGTCGGCCACGCCCAGGTCGGCGGCCAGGGTGGTATCGGCCCACCACCGGGTCGTGGCCAGCTTCGAGGCAGGCCGGCACACCCGGGCGATGATCAGGGCTAGCGCGATGTCCCGGTCCCGCCCGGCCGGGCCCAACAAGGCCGGCAGACCCAGGGCCTTGGCTTGGGCGTGGACCGCGGCGACGTGCCCATGGGGCCGCGTGCGGGCCACGGTGGCAACGACTGCGGCTGGCACGAACGCCTCGCCGGTCAGGGAGGCGCGGATCATCTCGATCAGGTCGGCGGGCAGGTGTGAGAGGTTCGCGACGGTCTCGTTCTTGACCTTCCCATCTTCGCGGTAGGAGCGGCGCAGCAAATGCGTCTCATAGTCCCGCTCCACCCCGTCCTTACCCACGTAGTGACGACGGTGTGTCGATACGTGGACCGCGCTACCTCGTTTAGGCATAGCCGAACTCTACTGTGACTTGTGCCTCATCACAAGCATATTAGTGACGACACGCCGAAGCGGTTTCAGACCTATCTACGCACGTCAGAGCACAGATTCACCGTCAAAGGCCACGTAACTTCGGCCTAGCCGGAGGAACACCATGAGTCGTCAGCACCGACCACTCCTGAGCGGTCAGCACCGACCACTCCTGAGCGGTCAGCACCGCCAAGCGCCATCGCCAGGACTGTTTCGGCGAGGGCGGATCGTCCGGTGGCTT